>JBDNHE010000071.1:0-15950 GCA_041688945.1 Gemmatimonadota bacterium
CCTTCTTGCCCCCCTTCACCAGCTGTGGCATGCTTCCCATAGTGGCCTCCTTCCTCTTTTCGGTATGCGTGGTGTTTTCGCACCCCCACGCTACCCGAGGTCGGAGGTCACTTCAATTTCAACTAAGAATGGGACTCCCTCATCCCGCGGCCCAGGCCGTCCGATGCTTCGAGATCATCAGGGATTCGCTGGCCAAGCTCGACATTCCACTTGATCGCGTCTTCCGCACCCCGATGTTCGTGACCGACATCTCACAGTGGGAAGCGTTCGGACGAACGCACCATCGCTTCTTTGGCGAGCATCCACCCGCGACCACGATGGTTGAAGTCAGTGTCCTGATCGATTCCGAGATGATGATCGAGATCGAAGCGGACGCCTGGCGGGGATGAGGCCGATTCGGGCAGGCCCGCGCCGACTCAATACGACTTCGCCCAGATCACCTCGTGCTTTGCCGCACCATCCCCCGAGATGCAGGTCGAAGGCGCATCAGGGGTCCGGAACTCCTCATCGGGGATACAGCGGATCGTGGCCTTTAGCTCTTCCTTGGCGCGCTTCTCCACGGCCTCATCACCATTCCAACCGGTGTAGACAAAGCCGCCCGCGTCCTCCAGGATCTCCTGCATCTTCTTCCAGTCGGTCACGCCCCGGTGAGAGTTGGCTTCACGACGCGCGAGGGCTTCCTCCTTGAGGGTGGTCTGGAAGGCTTCCAGCCGTACGGCCATGGTGGTGATGGCCTCTTCCTCGGGCAGGAAGAGCTTCCGCTTCTCGCCTTCGGGGATCACCCGACGGGCCAGAGCCAATGAGCCCTTCTCCATGTCCCTGGGACCGACCTCAAGCCGGAAAGGCACACCCTTTCGCTCCCACTCGTAGTACTTGGCACCGGGGTTGAGATGATCGCGATCGTCGACTTTCGCGCGAACTCCATCCGCCTTGAGCCGAGCCTCGACCTCACGGGCCTTGGTTACGGTGGCCGTGCGCTCCTCGTCGGTCTTGTAGATGGGCACGATCACGACCTGCGTGGGCGCAAGGCGGGGCGGCACGATCAGCCCGTTGTCGTCGCCATGTGTCATGACCATTCCGCCGACCAGCCGGGTCGAAACGCCCCACGACGTGCTCCAGACGTGCTCTTCTCTGCCCTCTACCGACTGGAAGGTCACGTTGGCGGCCTTCGCGAAATTC
This sequence comes from Gemmatimonadota bacterium, assembly GCA_041688945.1. Taxonomy (GTDB): domain Bacteria; phylum Gemmatimonadota; class Gemmatimonadetes; order Longimicrobiales; family Gaopeijiaceae; genus Gaopeijia. The sequence goes on from JBDNHE010000071.1 coordinate 1,180, forward strand.
TGCCCCAGGAAGTGCGAGGTACCGGCCTGCAACGCGCGATTGTCCTTCATCAGCGCTTCACAGGAATAGGACCGTACGGCACCGGCGAACTTTTCGGAATCGGACTTGAGCCCGGTGACCGGGGGCATGCAGATCCAGTTCTCCATGAAGTCGCGGTAGAGGCCCAGGATCAGACACGTGTGCTCTTCGGCCTCAAGAGAGGTCGCATGCGCGGTATGGCCTTCCTGCCAGAGAAACTCCGAGGTCCGCAAAAAGAGGCGCGTGCGCATCTCCCAGCGGATCACGTTGGCCCACTGATTGATCAGGACGGGCAGATCGCGGTACGACTGGATCCACTTGCCATACATCTCGAGGATGATGGTTTCGGAGGTCGGTCGAATGGCGAAGGGCTCTTCCAGCTCCTTGCCGCCGGCATGCGTGACGATGGCCAGCTCGGGTTTGAAGCCCTCGACATGCTCCTTCTCCTTCTCGATGTAGCTCATCGGAATCAGGAGGGGGAAATAGGCGTTCTCATGCCCGGTGGCCTTGAACATGTCGTCCAGGCCGCGCTGCATGCGCTCCCATATCCCGTAGCCCCACGGCCGAATGACCATGCTGCCGCGCACCGGCGAATAGTCCGCCAATTCGGAGCGCAGGACGACTTCGTTGTACCACGCGGCGAAGTCTTCGCTCTGGGGTGTCAGCTTCCGATCGTCACTCATGACGTTTCCGATTCTCTTGAAGGTTGGCCTATGGCCGTGGCGCGTTCCTCTCTGCGAACCCGAAGATACGACAGGGTCCCGGGAACAATGAAAAGGACCAGGGAGGCGATCGCCCAGGTCAAACGAAACGGCAGACCGAACGCCTGCATCAGGAGCCAGGCAACGAGGGCGCCGGCCAGCAGCGAGGCAATGGCAGCGACCATCAGGAAGAGGTGCTCCAAGACCCCGAGGCTCCGGGTCGCCTGATCCAGTTCGGCCCGTGTGCCCTCGTACTTCTCTTCGGGCTGCTTCTTGCCCCTCTTGCCCTTTCGGGGCTTCGAGCGACTCATTCTTCGCCCAGCGCCGGGAGCGCCACCTCTCGTTCGGCACCCGACTTCATGTCTCGCACCACACAGACACCACGCCCGACCTCATCCGGCCCCAGCACGACGACCTCCTTGGCGCCCTCGTTCTCGGCTGCCTTGAACTGCTTGCGGACCGCCTGGTCACGAAGCGGATACGCAACGCTGCGCCCTCGCTCTCGAAGGCGCTGCGCCAGCTCACGAGCCAGATCCCGGGTCTCTTCGCCGACCGTGACGATGAAGAAATCAATCTCCGGAGACACATCGGGCAGGAGTCCCTGTTCCTTGAGGAGTTCGGTCAGGACGACGTCGCCCATGCCGAAGCCAACCGCAGGAAGCGCCTCGCCCCCGACCAGTTTGAGCAGGCGGTCATAGCGGCCACCGCCACAGACGGCCCGGAATTCACCGGCTCGATCGAAAATCTCGAACACGACGCCGGTGTAGTAGGCGAGTCCACGCACAATCCGCAGATCGAAGGTCACAAACTCCGACAGACCCATCGATGCCAGCATCGACAGGTAGTCCTCGACGGGCACCAGCGCGGCGGAAACCGCCAGGTCGTCGCCGAGGCGCTCCCGGACGGTCTCGACCGACCCAGCCTCGATCAGAGACAGGAGGTCGGCGGCCTTCTCGTCCGACATCCCACACTCGGCGGTAAAGCGCTCCAGCGATTTCTCGGCAGGTGTGCGCTCCAGCTTGTCGATGATCGCAAAGGCCACAGTCCGGGCCGCCTCATCAAGCCCATAAGCTTCCAGAATGGCCGTCAGCAGCCGGCGGTCCGACACACGGGCATGAATCACCTCGTGCGTGAGACCCAGTACCCGAAGTGAATCAAGCGCCACGGCCAGAACCTCGGCATCCGCGGCCTCATCGCCTTCTCCGACAATGTCCACGTTCCACTGATAGTGCTCGCGAAGTCGCCCACGCTGCTGGCGCTCGTAGCGGAACAGCTGAGGGATGGCGAACCAGCGGATGGGCTTGGACATCCCTCGCGACCGCTCACCCAGAACGCGGGCAAGCGAAGGGGTCATCTCGGGGCGAAGTGTGATCTGCCGTCCGCCCTTGTCCTCGAAGTTGTAGAGCTGCCCCACGATCTCCTCACCGCTCTTCTCCACGTACAGATCGAGAGGCTCAAGTGGAGGCGCATCGTACTCCCTGAAGCCGTACCGGCGTGACACCAGGCGCCAGGCGTCGAAGACGTGTTGGCGGATCGCGAGGTCTTCCGGGACGAAATCGCGGAAGCCCGGGAGGCGGGCGAAGTTGGGGCCTGACATGGCGCGGAATCTAGGCCGAGGCTTCGGTGAACGGAACCCGACCGATCGCCGTGAGAGCATCACCCACCGTATGGCACGAGCCTGTAACCACCACAGTTCCCTCCCCCGCGAGCTCCCGAGCGCGGGCGAGCGCGGCGGCGAAGTCTTCCACGACCTCAATGGACGCCTCAGGTCGAAGCTTGGCAGCTCGGGCGCCCGCAACGTCGGGATCCCATCGACGACCTTCGGGCGCCGAGGGCGGCTGTGTCAGGACCGCCGCGTCTACCCGATCGAGCAGCGGAGGCAGCATGTCGCCCCAGCTCTTGTCGCCCAGAACCCCGACCAGGGCCACATGGGGAGCTGGAAGATCCAGACGGTCGAGGACAGCCACGAGTGACTCAACACCGGCCACATTGTGGGCCACGTCCAGGAGCCAGGCGCCGTCTTCCAGGTGCTCGATCTGATCCCGCCCGGGCCAGCTTACCGTTGCCAGACCGTCCAGGAGCTGCTCGCGGGTCGGAGTCAGGTGTTCGGGAAGCCGCTCCAGCGCCAACACGGCGAGTGCGGCGTTCCCGGCCTGATGCCCACCGACCAGCGGAGTCTGTACCTCAAGCCGCCCCCACACGCGAGTCTCGATCCGGAATGCCGTGTGGTCCTCCCGCACCTCGAGGCCTTCCAGAAGGGCTGGGTCCACCTCGGTGAGTCGGGCCCCAACCTCCCGCGCGCGCTGGCGGAACACCTCAAGGGCGTCGCGGCCCTGCTCCGCTGTCACGGCCGGCACGCCCGACTTGAGAATACCGGCCTTTTCACGCGCGATCCCGGCCAGTGAGTCACCCAGAAAGTCCGCGTGGTCCAGCGCGACATTGGTCAGCACGCAGACCGATGGCTCGACCACATTCGTCGCGTCCAGCCTGCCTCCCAGGCCGACCTCGATCACCTGTACCTCGACTGATTCGGACGCAAACGCATGGAGCGCCAGCACGGTCGAGGCCTCGAAAAAGGTGAGGCCGTGCCCGACGACGGTGTCCCGCACTTCGTCGGCCAGCGCTATCAGTCGATCCTCGGCCAAGGGAACCCCGCCCACCTGGAACCGCTCACGAATCGAACAGAGGTGGGGCGAGGTGTAGAGTCCGGTGCGGTGACCCGCGCGCGCCAGAACATTGGCGCAGGTCGAGGCGACCGACCCCTTCCCGTTGGTGCCACCGATGTGAATCGTCGGGATGCCAAGATGGGGGTCACCCAGGTCAGCCAGCGCCTTCTCAACCCGCTCCAGCCCCCAGTGCACACCGGCTGGCAGGGTCGGAAAGAGGCGGTCGAAGAGTGGATCGTGAAAGGGACGATCCAAGCGGTCGGGAGTCAGCGGGGTGGTCATGTCAGAGGCACACCCCGCGCGGCTGGCGGGGTTCTGCGGCCTACGCGGTTTCGCGCTCGGCCGCTCCCAGCATGTGCCGAAGCAGACGCGAGATCGTGACCTTCAACTCGCGACGGTCGACCACCTGGTCGAGCATGCCGTGCTTGAGCAGAAACTCGGCGCGCTGGAAGCCTTCGGGGAGTGCCTGCTTGATAGTCTCCTCGATCACGCGCTGACCGGCAAACCCGATCAGTGCACCCGGTTCCGCCAGGTTGATATCCCCCAGCATGGCGTAGGAGGCCGTGACTCCGCCGGTGGTCGGGTCAGTCAGCAGCGAGATGTAGGGAATCCCCGCTTCGTGAAGGCGCGACAGAACGACGGACGTCTTGGCCATCTGCATGAGCGAGTAAATGCCCTCCATCATTCGCGCGCCACCCGAGGCGCTGACAATAAGGAACGGAATCTCCTTCTGCTCCGCGATCCGACCGGCACGCGCGATCTTCTCGCCCACGACGGAACCCATCGAACCACCAATAAAGCGAAAGTCCATCACGGCGATCGCGAGCGTGATGCCGTCCAGATCACCCACACCCGTAATGACCGCATCCTTCCGCCCGACCTTCTTCTCTGCCGCCGCAATCCGGTCCGTGTAGGGCTTCAGGTCCGTGAAACCCAGCGGGTCGCCGCTGGAGAGGTTGGCGTCGATCTCATCGAAGGTCCCCTCATCCAGCAGGAGGTCCAGATAGTCCTCTGCGGTGATGCGGAAATGGGAGCCGCAGCAGGGGCAGACGTTGAGATTCTGCTGGAGCTTTTCGCGGTAGAGTATCTCTCCGCAGCCCTTGCACTTGTCGAACACGTCGCCGGGCAGGTCGCGCTTGTCCGACGCCTTGAGCGGCTTCTTGTCTTTCCGGAACCAGGCCATCCGACTTCCCTTCCCCGCTAAACGGGGCTTCGTTCGTCATCGTGTCCAACCCGGACCGCAATGGCCAGAGCTACCCACGACATCAATAGAAAGGATCCCCCGTAACTCACAAACGGCAGAGGAATCCCCGTGACCGGGACGGCACCAACTGTCATCCCGATATTCACTACGATGTGTACGAGCCAGACCCCGAAGATACCGAGCAGCACAAGCCCGGCAAAGGGATCCGACGACTCTTCAGCCGCTCGGACCAGGCGGGTCAGGATGAAGCCGAACAGCGCGATCGCAAGCGCTACGCCCAGAAACCCCAGTTCCTCCCCGACCACCCCGAAAATGAAGTCCGTGTGCCGCTCCGGAAGGAATCCGTACTGCTTCTGCGTCCCCTGCAGGAATCCCTTTCCGAACAAGCCACCGCTTCCGATCGCGACCTTGGACTGAATGACCTGGTAGCCGGCATTCTGGGGGTCCGACTGCGGATCCAGGAATACCAGAAGGCGTGACTGCTGGTACGTAGCCAGTGAGTTCCAAAGAGGCCTCGCAATGGTTCCGGCCGCAAAATTGGCCAGAATCACCGCGACCGACTCATAGAAGAAGAGCCGGTAGCGCCAGAGATAGAGCGCGAGCCCGACCACCACGATGTAGACCGCCCAGACCCGGTTGTCGAAGGCCAGAATCAAGGCGAAAACCGGGCTGAGGAGGAGCAGGAGAAGTGGAACCGGCGTGCCTGCCCAGAAGAGCATGGCGAACAGGATTCCGACGAAGGCCTGCGCTGAACCCAGGTCGGGCTGCAGCATGACGAAGCCGAGCGGGATTGCCGCCAGCATGCCGGGCGCCAGCACGTCGCGCAGGTTGGCCGGTGCCTCTCCCCGAACGGACAACAGGCGGGCCAGCGCCAGAACCGTGGCGATCTTGGCGACCTCGGCCGGCTGAAACTGGAAGCCTCCGATCGCGAGGAAGGACTTGGTGCCCGCGGCGGTCCCCGAGCCCGTGCCGAAAACCAGGGTGGCCGCCAAGAGCAGGAGAGAGAACACGTAGGCCGGCATGGCGACCCACTCAAGCCAGCGGGTCGGGACACGAGAAAGGCCGGTAAAGGCCACCAACGAGATCCCGAACCACATCGTCTGGCGGACCCACACGCCCTCCGCGGCGGACGGGACGACCGTAACCCCGGCGGAATAGATCATCAGGATGCCAAAGCACGACATCAGGATGACCGCGAACACCAAGGGCGGATCAATCGCCCAGTAGGCAAATAACCGCTTCACCCGCCGCTCTCTTCCTGCCCGACCGAGTCTCCCGCTTCGGAGGCATTTTGAACCGCCTGCCGAGCGGCTTCGGCTTCGAGGCGAGCCTTCACTCGAAGGTGAAGACCACGCTGTTCTTCGGGGATGCGGCGACGATATCCCCAGGGCGCCGGCACCCCGCGCTCCTGATGATCGCGCAGGGTCTGCAGGTCGGTCAGCGGAATCTCGTACTTGTTGCGCAGGTAGTGGTCGGCGACCCGGGCCGCCAGTGGAGCGGCCGTCCCTGACCCGGAATCACCTCCGACCACAAGCGTGACCACCACGATTTCCGGAGCCTCACCCCACGGGCCTGCGATCGACGCGAACCATGCGTTGTCCAGCGTCAGACCGGCCTGGCTCTGGGCGGTTTCCCCGGTCCCTGACTTGCCGATGAAGTCCCATAGTTCGAGAGCCGACCGGTTTCCCGTGCCGCCTGGCGCGGTCACCTGACGAAGTCCTTCACGCATTCCCTCAATCACTTCGTCAGAGAGCGTGAGGCTCCATCCCTCCGCCTCCGCCGGATCGCGATCGCGCCACAGGCGAGGAGCCGGAGCGGAGCCGTCCCGCGCGATCGCCGTGTAGAACTGGGCCATCTTGAGCGGGGTCTGCGAGTTCGGACCCTGACCGATGACCAGGTTCAGGGTTTCGCCTTCGGTGGGGCGTGCTCCGTAGGTGTCGACCCAGTACTGGCCACTCTCGGGAAAGATTCCAGGGTTCTCATTCGGGAGGTCGATCCCACATCGGTCCGAAAACCCCATCGCGTTGCCAGCCTCAAGAAGGCGGGTCAGGCCGATTCGGAGCCCCATCTGGTAGAAGTAGACGTCGCAGGAATCGCGGATCGCCTCAAGCAGCGTGAGGTCCCCGTGACCTTCCCGTTTCCAGCAGCGCCAGACGTTATTGCCGAATCGGAAGGACCCGGTACAGGCCTGAGGCATGTGCTCGTCAAGTTCGACGACCCCCAGATCCAACGCGATCGCTGCCGTGGCCAGCTTGAACGTCGAGGCCGGCGCGTAGGTCCCCTGTACGGCCTTGTTGTACAGGGGCTGCCCCCCGCCTTCCAGAAGCGCCTCCCATTCCGGCTCGCTGATCCCGCCGACGAACTGATTTGGATCAAAAGACGGGGCCGAATAGAGCGCCAGAACGCTACCGTCGGCAGGGTCGATCGCGACGACCGCCCCCTGCATCGAATCGGGGAAAATCGAGTGGATGTATTCCTGAAGATCCAGATCGAGGGTCAGGGTGATATCCATCCCCGGCTGGGGCGCACGATCCTCAATCCCTGCGAAGCTTCCCACGATTCGGGATCGGGCGTCGACCTCGACGTAACGATTGCCTCGCAACCCCTGGAGCCGATCCTCGTACTGCTTCTCAAGCCCGGTCTTGCCGACGATGACGCCGCCGGCATACCGGCCATCCTCCACATAAACCGAATCGAGCTCCTTGGACGTCACTTCACCGATCTGCCCGATCAACGTTCCGAGAGCCGCGCCCCCGTGATAACGCCGCCTGGGGCGGGCCTCAATGTAGAGGTCGGGAAACTCGCTCCGCCTCTCTTCCACCGCCGATACCTGCTCGAACGTGGCATCGTTCAGGATGTAGAGGGGCTCGTATCGGAGAGTTGGAGCCTTCGTGACCAGGCGATCAATCTCCCGGTCCGAGATGGGAATCACACGGCTCAGGCGCTCCAATCGCGCCCGAATCGAGTCCTGGGAACTCGCCGGCAACAACGCGACCCGATATCCCGGGGCATTGTCCGCGATCAAGCGGCCTTCGCGGTCGTAAATGATCCCCCGAGGTGCGGCCAGATCCAGGTTCCGGATCCGATTCCGCTCACCCACGGCGGCGTAGTCCGTGGAGCGCAGGACCTGGGCGCGAAAGAACACTACGCTCAGCGCGGCCAGAATCACGAACAGCCCAAGCGAGACGATCCGACCGCGATCACGACGCGCGTGTGGATGGAACGGGTTCATCTGACCGCCTTCCCGGAAGGATCCCAGGTAAGCCCGGTCAGCCAGAGGAGAACCAGGCCGACCACCGCCACGTAGATCGAGGCAACGCCCGACTGAATGACCATTGCCTCAACGAACGGGCGCCTGAGGTCAGCTCCGACCGCAATCCAGTGGATCAGATCCCGGACCCACTTACCCAGCAGCAGATAGCTCACGCCAAACAGGAGCGAGTCTCCAACAAACAGATCTCGTGTTCGTGAGGCCACCGCACCCGTGATCGCGAGGGCAAGGGCGTTGGCCCCGAACGACAGCACCGACAGGGCGTCTTCAAGCAGACCCAGGACCGTGCCCATCATCGCCGCACCGCCCATCCGCAGACCGCGTGCCGCAATCAGGATCGCGATGGTCAGCAGGTCTGGAGCCGCGAGCGCGATCGACAGTCCCAAATGGAGGACGAAGTGGGCGACGATCAGGAGAATGATGACGAGCCAGACCAGAATACTCACAGGCCGCCCCCCGTCGGGAATCCAAGCAGCCCCCTCAAGGTCCGGACCGAGTCCTGCATGATGCGCAGCGAATCGGTCAGCTGCTCGTCGCGGAAGAGCCTTTCTTGCTGATTCATGTAGCCGTCTCGCCGATAGATCTCAGCAATATCGGGAAAGGCGGACTCCGTACTGGGGTCCTCCTCTGGCTCCCTGGCCACCAATACCTGGGTCAGGCTGGCCACCTGCACGAAAGGCTCAATCCAGTAGCTCTTCTGCCAGCTTCCTTCGGCTTCGTAGAGTTCGAGCACTCGACCGATTGGGATGCCTCGCGGAAACACGCCCAGGCCGCTGGTCACCACGACCATGCCGGGCTTGAGATCGTCGGTAAAGGCGGTGCCGGTCAGAAGCAGTCGGTCGACCTCACGGAACGCACCCGCCCGTGCCTGGATGAAGCCCGATGACAACCCATCCACAGTCATCGCACTGGCCCGAAAGTCCGGATGCGTCCAGTCCATTCCAGAGGCCGCTCCCTCCTGGACATCCGTCACCATTCCGGCAAGTCCCTCACGCGTGATCACGGGCGAATTCGCCCGAATCCCATCTCCCGTGCCCACATCCAGAAGAAATGTGCTCCGCGACCCCTGAGTACCCGGACGGAGCACCTGAGCCGGACGGTAGGCAGGGCCAAGGCGGGCGGAAAGCCCAAGAAGTCCGCGTAGCCGCCCGTTTTCTTCGTCGAGCGTGGTGCGCGCTGTCAGCTCAGCGACGAGGGAGTCGTTGCGGGCTTGGAGATCCTCGTTTCGAAGCGCCCGGACGCGGGAGGAGGCGATTCCCGTCTGCAGCGCGATGAAAGGTGCGAGGGCGCTCCCGCGAATCCGGGAAGCGACGACTTCCTGGCCCGAGTCGGGAAGGAAGTTCAGGGTGAGCGCGACCAGAATGACGCCCATGGCCTTGGTCAGATCGCGGCTGCCGGGCTCCCCTTGCGGGTCCTGAGGGATGTACGGGGGCACCGCCCCCTCACTGCGTCAGAACAGGGCGGTACTTGTGGAGGTCGTCCAGGATCCGGCCCGCGCCGCGCACGACACAGGTCAGGGGTTCCTCGTCCACGTGGATCGGCAGATTGGTCTCGTGAGACAGCAGGCGGTCGAGGCCTCGAATCAGGGCGCCACCACCAGTCATCACTATACCGCGGTCCACGATGTCGGACGACAGTTCGGGCGGAGTGATCTCAAGCGCACGTCGAACCGCTTCGACGATGGCCTGAATCGGCTCCTGAATGCACTCGCGAATCTCCTGAGAGTGCACCGTGACCGTCTTCGGGATGCCCGAGACCAGGTCACGGCCCTTCACATCCATGTCCCGCTCTTCGCCGTGATCGAAGGCCGATCCGATCTGAATCTTGATGGCCTCAGCGGTGGGCTCACCGATCAGGAGATTGTAGTTCTTGCGCAGGAAGGTGACGATCGACGAGTCCAACTCGTCTCCGCCGACGCGGATCGAGGTATTCGAGACGATGCCGGAAAGCGCGATCACGGCGATCTCGGTGGTACCACCGCCGATGTCGATGACCATGTTGCCAGTCGGAGTCTCTACCGGGAGTCCCACACCGATTGCGGCGGCCATGGGCTCATCGACCATGTAGACGGCCTTGGCACCCGCAGCCATCGCGGAGGACCGCACAGCGCGGCGTTCGAGCTCGGTGATGCCCGAGGGCACACCCACCACAACCCGAGGCTTGATGCGGAAGATGCGCTTGGAGGTGACCTGCTTCAGGAAGTGACGGAGCATCATCTCCGTGACGTCCACATCTGCGATCACGCCGTCCTTGAGGGGGCGCACCGCTTCGATGCCATCGGGCGTCCGACCCAGCATCCGCTTGGCCTCAAGCCCGATTCCCATGATGCGCCGGCTCTGCCGCTCGACCGCCACAACGGAGGGCTCGTTCAGGACGATTCCCTCCCCCTTCACGTAGACGAGGGTATTCGCGGTGCCCAGATCCACGGCAATATCGTTAACCGGGATAAGACTACCAGAGTTCAGCCAGCGGGAAAAAGTCGTCACTCGAGCACTAAACAGATGATTATGGGCGGGGCGGACAGGAGGCAGGATCCCCCTCTCAGCGGAGTCCGAAGCTAGTTACCGAAGTCAGGTGTAGCAAGGATGATGCCCACTTCTCCACGCTCTGTGGAAAAATATGTTTACCGGAACTCACGCTGTCCCGGTTGACCCGAATCCCCCGGTTCCCCGCTCCGTCTCATCCACGGCCTCGACTTCGTGCACTTCCAAGGCCTCAAAACGGGCAAAAACCAGCTGCGCGACCCGCTCTCCGCGGACGATTGTCACCGGTTTCCGGCCCAGATTGATCAGCGGCACCTTGACCTCTCCCCGATAGTCCGGATCGATGGTGCCTGGTGTGTTGGGCAGGGTGACGCCGTGTTTGACCGCCAAACCGGACCGTGGGCGCACCTGACACTCGATCCCGTCCGGCAATTCCATCACCAGGCCGGTCGCAACCAGCCGAATGTCGCCGGGTTCAAGCACGAAGTCATCGTCGGCCGAGCGGATGTCGTATCCGGCGGCCTGGGCGGTGGCTCGAGACGGCAGCGGGAGGTCGGTATTGTGGGGGAGGCGGAGGAAGCGGACGGGCATGGATCAGGTGGCTCGGTTCGGGCATTCAGGCGGGCGGCTCGGACCGCCCATTATAAAAAAAACGGGGCCGTGGGTCAGCCCGGGGAAGTCAGGCCCCGGAACTCTGGTCGACCGCGATCCGCTCGGCGCTGCTGTCGGCGAAGTCCTCGAGCGGGTTGGGGGCCGTCAACTCACCGCTGGTCTCGCTCGCCACCGGGCCCTGTCTTCCATTTTCCGCCCGCTCGTCTGCGTGCTCGGCGATCTTCACCGCGCCCGCTGCGAGAATGCCGATCATGAGGCCGACCAAGAGTCCAGCAACGCCCGTTCCCATCCAACCGATCGTAGTCTCAGGCGTGCCTGAATAATCCATCGGGTCGCGAGCGTGAGTCCCTCACCGAGCAGAACACCAATGGCGAAGACCCAGCCCGGGCTGGGCTTCCGCTTCTGAGCCGCCAGCGCGATACCGCCAGCCGCCACAAGTCCGCCGATGAAGCCGAACACACCCATGGGGACGAGATCTCCGAGCAAGTTGACGTTCTGACCATAGAACACCCCCGACAGGACTCTCACAAACGACCCGAACACAATGAGGGTCAGGCTTCCAAACAGCCCGATTCCCACCGCCCCGCGCAGTCTGCGCAACCAGGTTGTCAGTCGGCTCATGGTATCCCCCCAATCCAGCAGAAATGAATGGCCGCGTTTGGAGATGAGCCAATCCCCTTCGATCCTGCGCCTTAAGAGTTATCATCGCAACACAGATCAGCCGCCTTAAAGAGAGCAATCCACATGACGACCAACTACGCCGCCCCTCGTGGGAAGATCTACAACACCATCGCCGAGACGATCGGCGGCACCCCGCTGGTCCGCGCCCCCCGACTAACGGCGGCACGCGGACTCAAGGCCGAACTGCTCCTCAAACTTGAGTTCTTCAATCCGATGGGAAGCGTGAAGGACCGGATTGCCGTCTCAATGATCGAGGCGATGGAGGCCGCAGGGACGCTCAAGGCCGGCAACACCGTGGTCGAGCCCACCTCGGGGAACACCGGGATTGCTCTGGCCATGGCCTGCGCAACTAAGGGCTACCGCTGCGTCCTCACCATGCCCGAATCGATGTCGATTGAGCGAAGCAAGATGCTCGCCTATCTCGGGGCCGAAGTCATTCTGACCCCCAAGGAGGAAGGACTCGGCGGAACACTGCGCCGGGCCGAAGAGCTGTTGACCGAGATCCCCGGTGCCGTAAGCCCCATGCAGTTCGAGAATGCCGCCAATCCGGCGGTGCACCGGGCAACAACCGCCGAGGAGATCTGGGCCGATACCGACGGGCAGGTCGACGCCGTGGTTCTTGGTGTGGGCACCGGCGGAAGCCTGACCGGAGTGGGAGAGGTGCTCAAAGCCCGCAACCCGAACGTCCACATCGTCGCAGTCGAGCCTCTCACCAGCCCGGTTCTGTCCGGTGGAGAGCCCGGACCCGGCAACATGATTCAGGGAATCGGCGCTGGCTTCGTGCCCGAGATCATGAACCTGGACGTGATGGATGAGGCCATACCCGTCGAAAATGAAGCTGCGCTGGCCATGGCTCGCGAGATGGCCCGCACCGAAGGGATTCCCGTAGGCATCTCCGGCGGCGCGGCGATCGTGGCCGCCTGCGAGCTCGCCGCCCGGCCGGAGTTCGAGGGCAAGCGGATCGTGGTGATCATTCCGTCATTCGCCGAGCGATATATCTCGACGGTGCTGTTTGATGGGGTTGAGGAGAGGATCACTTGGTCGGCGGGTGGCGACGACGGAGCCGCCTGACCCGGCGCAAATAGCCATGGAAGGGGGGGAAAGGGGGCCGGCGCCCGAAAGGCACCGACCCCCATTTCTGCTTCTAGCCGCCCACCACGCAGCCGTTCGTTTTCAACCACCGCCCCGCCGTCCGACCGGTTGGGAGCGCCACGGCTCCAGCTCCAAGGCGGTGAACCCGAAGGCGTAGCAACGCTACGTCGAGCGGTTCACCAACGCCGGAGATGGGGCCGTGCCGCCCCAACCCGCCGGATCAGGCGAGGAAGCCGTCCACCCTCTCGCACTCCCACCCAAACGCCTCCGAAACACCCTCGTACACAACCTTCCCTTCCACCACGTTCAGACCGAGGGCCAGCGCACGGTCCGCGCGACACGCGGCCTTCCAGCCTTTGGCCGCCAGTGTCAGCGCGTACGGCAGCGTGGCGTTGGTCAGGGCCAGAGTCGACGTCCTCGGCACGCCGCCGGGCATATTGGCTACGGCGTAGTGGATCACGCCATCGACCGTGTAGATCGGGTCGCTGTGCGTGGTCGGCTTGATGGTCTCAACACAACCGCCCTGGTCGACGGCGACGTCGACGATGACCGCTCCGTCCTTCATGGAGTTGAGATCCTCACGGGTAACCAGGCTCGGGGCCTTCTTGCCGGGGATCAGAACCGCACCGATGACCAGGTCCGCGTCCTCAAGCTGCTTGCGGATGGCGTACCGCGTGCTGAAGAGCAGGTTCACGTTGGCCGGCATGATGTCGTCCAGGTAGCGCAGGCGAGACAGATTGATGTCCATCATCGACACGCGCGCACCCAGGCCGGCAGCCATCTTGGCCGCGTTAATGCCGACCACACCTGCACCCAGGATCACGACCTTGCCCGGAAGCACTCCGGGGACACCGCCGAGCAGGACACCGGCGCCGCCGGTGTGACGCTCGAGGTATTTGGCGCCTTCCTGCACAGCCATACGGCCGGCGACCTCGGACATGGGGGTCAGCAGCGGAAGTTCACCGGACGGCAGCTCGACCGTCTCGTAGGCGAGCGCGATCGCGCCGGAATCCATCACGGCCTTCGTGAGCGGCTCGGAGGCCGCAAAGTGGAAGTACGTGAAGAGGAGTTGGCCCTTGCGCATGTGCGGCCACTCGACCTCGATCGGCTCCTTGACCTTCATGATCATCTCGGCGCGCTGCCAGACCTCGGCGGCGGTATCGACGATCTCGGCGCCGGCAGACTCATAGAAGTCGTCGGTGAAGCCAGAGGCCACGCCGCCGTTCTTCTCGATCATGACCTTGTGCCCCTGCGTCGTAAGGGCTTCAGCCCCGGCCGGAGTAAGAGCAACGCGGTACTCTTCCCTCTTGATTTCCTTCGGAACGCCGATCAGCATCTCGACAGTATCTCGTTCAAGAATGGTAAGGGGCGATCCGGTCCGGATCCGCCGGTTGAAAAGCTCCAAATTTTAGCCAAAAACAGCTCCGCCGTCACCCGTCTGGAATCGAATGCCTACTTCCCCAGCCTCAGCGAAAGGTAGCTGGCGGGATCGAAGAACTCCGCCGCTACCTCGGACACCTGATCGGCGCTTACCTGGTCGATTCTGGCGAGGACTTCTTCAGGTGTGCGCACGTCCTCGCCACGCAGTGCGTATCCGGCCAGGCGATAGAGCCGCGACCCCGCCGAGTCGAGCGAAAGGACCACCTGTCCCTTCACCTGCTCCTTGACCTGACTGAGTTCGGCCGTCGAAAGCCCCTCACGGGCCAACAGGGCGAGCTCCTCGTTTACCACCGCGGCCGCGCGATCCGCCGAATCCGGACGGGTGCCCAGATAGACGCCCTCGACTCCGCCGCCTTCGTGGAAGGCCTGGAAGGAGTAGACCGCATACGCCAGTCCCTCCTTCTCGCGGACTCGCTGAAACAGGCGCGAACTCATTCCGCCACCCAGCGCCTGCGACAACAAGATCAGAGCATGGCGGCGAGGATCCCCGTGCGGCACGGTCGTGCGTCCGGCCACAATATGGGTCTGGGCGGAATCTCGGGACTCCCGGTGAGCGCCCGGTTCCGAAGCCTGTTGGGTGACGATCGATTCACGTCGCTCCCC
>JBDNHE010000072.1:0-2531 GCA_041688945.1 Gemmatimonadota bacterium
CGCTGCGGCGTGTCCGTTGAGATTCCCATTCCGTTGTCTTCGCAGACGAAAAGAATGGGCAGCGGGTTGCCGCGGCGGCTTCCATAGCGGGCCGCCTGGACACCGGTCAGCGCGGTGGCGTGGTTGGCTGACGCGTCCCCGAATGAGCACATGACGATCGAGTCTTCGGGCAGTCCGGATTCGATCCCCATGCGGCGGGCGCGCCCGATGGAAAAAGCAGTCCCTACCGCCTTGGGCAGATGACTGGCGATCGTGCTGGTCTGAGGTGGCACCCACAGGTCGCGACTGCCCCAGACCTTGTGACGACCTTCACCGACGGGGTCGTCGATCGATGCGCAGATCGAGAGCATGGTGTCCAGAACGCGACGGTCCACCCCACCGCGCCTGCCGCGGGCCATCATCAGGGCCCCGGAGCGATAGTGGAGCAGGCAGGGGTCGGTCGTCCGAAGGATGGTTCCCAACAGGGCATTCTGCTCATGCCCAGCGGAGGAGATCGTATAGAAGCTGAGCCCATCCGCCTTGAGTCGACGCGCCTCGATGTCGATCGCACGGCTGGTGACCTGATCTTCGAATAGGTCGAGGGCCGTGCCCGCCGTCAGGGTCGTGCCGGGCACGATTCTCTGATCGGGAGCGAGAGTGACTTCGGAAGGTGTCGCCCCAGTAAGGAAACGGGTCAGGTTCCCCTGAACGGCTGCAATGCGATCGGTGGACACGTTTTTGAGCTGAGGGTGTTCGGGTGGGTTGAATCCGGGACGGTTGACGGCAGAAGCTATCAGCCTCGGTTGATCAGCGCGCCCAGCTTGAGCCCCGCCAGAATCCCGATCAGCGCCAGACCGATCGAGGTGCCGGCATAGGCGGTGCTTCTGAGCCAGGCTCCGCCTTCGGACATTCGGAGCAACTCGGCCGTAAAAGTCGAGAAGGTCGTAAACGAACCCAGAAAGCCGATCCCGAGGAGGAACCGGAGGTTCTCGTTCCCTGTACTCGTGGAACGAGTTGCGGCAAGGACCACCCCGAGCAGAAGTGCGCCCAGGACGTTCACGGTCAGCGTGGCAGTCGGAAAATCCGGACCGGTGGGATCACCAAGCCAGCGACCGACTCCGAAGCGTGCCATGGCTCCCAGGCCTCCTCCGATCGCTACGAGAAACAGAGCCATGAGCTCTTCCTGTTCAGGGGTAAATCAGGTGATCTTGAGGCTGGCGGAACCGCAGAATACGTGGCAACGTGGTCGGGTCGTCTCCGCAGAACAAGTCACTGTTCGTCTCAATGAGGCCCCGATGAAACTTCGGAATCTGAAGCGTGTTGTTCCTGTAGCCCTGCTTGTGATCCCCGGCGCGCTGGTAGCGCAGACCGGACCGATTCCCGCACCCATGCAGATTCGCCTGGCCGTGCAGGCCGCGCCCCCGGCGCTGCAGGACAGTGCTACGGTACAGGGCTACAACGCCGCCGGAGAATTTGTGACGCTGCGTCAGGGCACCAACAAGATGATCTGCATGGCCCCGAATCCGACCTCCGAGCGATTTGAGGTGTCCTGCCATCATGCCGACCTGGAGGGCTTCTTTGCCCGGGGCCGCGAGTTGATTGCGCAGGGCATTACAGGAAACGACCGGATTCAGGCACGGTGGAATGAGATTGAGGCTGGAACTCTGTCCGTGCCGATGGGACGGACCAATCACATCATGACCGGAAGCGGCTTTGACCGCGCGACCGCCGAGATTCTGGAGCCGTATACCCGCTTCGTCATCTACGTCCCCGGCGCAACTGGCGCTTCTCTGGGTATGGGCGAGTCTTCGACCGCGCCATCGGTCCCCTGGGTCATGTTCCCCGGCACAGCTGGTGCGCACATCATGGTCTCCCCCGCGCGCGGCGGGTGATGCTAGTGTGGACCGGGGCCTGACGCCGGATGCGCCTCCTGACCTGATTCGAGTCGGCGTCGTCGCACTGGATGCGGCGGCGCCGATTTGTCTTGCAATCCCTCACCTTCCAATCATCCCAAGGTCCGGTTATCTCCTTGGGGACGCACCTTCGGAAGTTTCTTCGGGGCTGACCAAAACGTTCCGAAATCAGACACGGGTCTCACTGCTCGAAGAGGTTCTTCGTTGACCGATCTCACTCCCAAACAGCGCGCCTTTCTTCGCTCGCTCGCCAATCGAATCAAGCCCGTCCTTCAGGTCGGAAACGGGGGCGTCACCAAGGCGTTCCTGACCTCAATGGAAGAGGCGTTCACCCACCGGGAACTGATCAAGATCAAGGTTCTGGAGGGGGCTCCGGCCACCGCCAGGGAGACCGGAAGCCAGATCGCGACTCACAAGCCGGATGTGCAGGTCGCACAGACCATCGGTCGGACCGTCGTCCTCTACCGCACGCACCCGGACAACCCCGAAATCAAGCTTCCCTAGAAGCCTGTTGAAGAAGTGGGGCGAGCCGCGTTACGAGCGCCATGGGGCCAGATTCGAGGCGGATCGCCGAAGGCATAGCCGTCAGCTACGTCGAGGCGGTCCAACGATGAAGATGGCCCCATGCCGCCCGTGGGC
>JBDNHE010000073.1:0-19261 GCA_041688945.1 Gemmatimonadota bacterium
ACGCGCATTGACGCCGTGAACTACACGGAGCAGGCGCTGGCATCCTCGCCGGTAAAAATCATCGCCCAGCGCCGTCGAAAGGACGGCACCCCGTTGGACGTGGAGGTGCTGGGTGTTCCGGTGGTGATCAACGGCGAGACCGTGGGCCTCATGGCGCTCTACCACGACATCACCGAGCTGCTCCAGGCCCGAAAGTCGGCGGAGGAAGCCAACCAGGCCAAGAGCCAGTTCCTGGCCAACATGAGCCACGAGCTCAGGACGCCGCTCAACGCCATCATCGGCTACAGCGAGATGCTGGAGGAGGATGCCAGCGACGGTGGCGACGGGGATCAGGCCACGGACCTGCGCAAGATCAGCACGGCGGGGAGGCACCTGCTGGGCCTGATCAACGAGATCCTGGATCTGTCGAAGATCGAGGCCGGAAAGATGGACGTCTACGTTGAAGACTTTGACGCAGACGGGATGCTCGAGGACGTGATGGCCACGGTGCGGCCCCTGGCCCAGCGGTCCGACAATGCGCTGGCGCTGGTGTGCCCCTCGCCCCTGGGCACGCTGCGTGGCGACGTGGTAAAGACCCGCCAGATTCTCCTCAACCTCCTGTCCAACGCCTGCAAGTTCACCGAAAAGGGGCGGGTGACCCTGGAGGCCAAACGGGTCCGCGACCAGGCGAGTGGCGAGGAGCTGGTGAAGCTCACCGTGCGCGACAGCGGCATCGGCATGACCGATGATCAGCTGGGCCGGCTCTTTGAGGCGTTCAGCCAGGCCGAGGCGTCCACCACCCGCCGATTCGGCGGGACGGGGCTGGGGCTGGTCATCAGCCGGCGGTTTGCCCGCATGATGGGCGGTGAGGTGCACGTGACCAGTGAGCCGGGCGTGGGGTCGGCGTTCACGCTGACGCTCCCGGCCGCCGTGTCGGAGACCCCGGTTGTGGAGACCGACCCGGCACTGGAGGAGGTCGGGCTATGTGACGATGCGGCGACGCTGGGCGAGGGGGCCGGCTCGGGCGCCGCAGGAACGGTGCTCATCATTGACGATGACCCCGAGGCCCACGACCTGCTCCGGCGGACCCTGGCCCGGGAGGGATTCCGCGTGGAAGGCGCCCTGGATGGGCAGACCGGTCTGGAGATGGCCCGGAGCCTGCGACCCGACGTTCTCCTGTTGGACGTCATCATGCCCGACATGAACGGCTGGAGCGTTCTGGGCGCCCTCAAGTCGGACCCCGACCTGTCCGAGATCCCCGTGGTGGTCATTTCTGTACTGGATGACCGCGTCACCGGTGCGGCCCTTGGCGCCGTGGGGCATCTCAGCAAGCCCGTGGAACCCAAAGAGCTCCTGGCCGCCCTCACCCGGCTGTGCACCGACCGCACCGCCCCCATCCTTGTGGTGGACGACGACGACGACACCCGGGGGGTACTCCGCAAAGTGCTGGAGTCGGACGGGTGGACCGTGGCCGAGGCGGAAAACGGCCGGCGCGCCCTGGAGATTCTCCCGGCGGTGCTTCCGCAGCTGGTGGTGCTCGACCTCATGATGCCCCACATGGACGGGTTCGAGACCAGCGCCCTCTTGCGGTCCAGTCCCCAGTGGCGGACCCTACCCATCCTCGTGCTCACCGCAATGGAGCTCTCAGCAGAGCAGCGCAAGCGTCTCGCCGGTTCCGTGGACCTGATCGTCCACAAAGGCGAAGCGCCCATGGAAGACCTGATTTCAGACATCCGAACTGCCCTGGCCGCGGCCCGGGCCCAGCGCGGCCCCGATCCCCTGCGCAATCAATAGGCGATGAAAAAGATCCTGCTGGTGGAAGACGACGAAATGAACCGGGACATGCTGTCCCGCCGGCTCATCAAGCGCGGCTACGACATCGCCATCGCGGTGGACGGGGAGCAGGGCGTGGCCATGGCCCGATCGGGCAAGCCGGACCTGATCCTCATGGACATGAGCCTGCCCGGGATCGATGGATGGACCGCCACGCGCCAGCTCAAGGAAGATCCGGAAACCTCCGCCATCCCCATCATCGTTCTCACCGCCCACGCCATGGCCGGAGATCGCGAGAACGCCTTTGAAGCCGGCTGCAACGACTTCGACACCAAGCCGGTGGAGTTGGCCAGGTTGCTGGGGAAGATGGAGGCGCTGCTGTAGGGTCGGGCCCGTGGGGGCTGGCCGGGGCGGGCGTGTTCGTGCTTTCGCCCGGGCTGTGGCATGACCTACCTTGAGGTATGGGTGGCGTTTGGCAGTCCTTTGACGGAGGGCACATGTCCCAGCGTGCGATGAGTTGGACCAGTGCGATCGGCAAGCCGAGTCCGAGGTCCGGGCTGGGGGTCGTCGCCTTGTGTCTGCTCATGTGGATGTCCGCGCAGCCGTCCGACCTGGCCGCACAGGACCCGCCCGACACCCTGATCGTGGCGGTCGTGGCATTCTGGCCGCCTCACTACCAGACCGGCCCGGACGGCGCACCCACGGGATTCGCCGTGGACATGATGGAGGCGGTCTCCCAACGGATCGGGATCCCCATCCGCTACCGGACGTTCTCCTCCTTCGCTGCGGTGGCCGAGGCCCTCCGCAATGGCACCGTGGATGTGATCCCCGATTTCGGCATCACGCCGGAGCGGATTACGGGCGTGGCGTTCACGCGGCCGTTTGAGACGTTCCGGGTCTCGATTTTTGTGCGGGAGACGGACCCGCGCGTTCAGACCGGGGACGACCTGGCGGGGCTGACCGTGGGCACGGTCCAGGCGAACGCGGCCATCGCCCTGCTGGGCGGGAGCAATCCGGCGGCGCGCCTCGTGGTGTACGACAGCCCCGTCGAAGCGCTGTACCAGCTGCTGGCCGCAGGGGTGGACGCGGTGGCGTTCCCCGAAGAGGTGATGCTGGCCATTGCCCGGACGGGTGGCGTCGATGACCGGATCCGTACGGTGCCTCCGGCGCTGGCCGAGATTCGCCGAGCCATGGCAGTGCGCCAGGGCGATACCCTGCTGCTGGCCGCCCTGGACCGAGGGGTGGCCGAGGTGGTCGCCTCGCCCGAGTTCGGCACGATCTACCTTCGTTGGTTCGGGCCTCCGCGAGACGGGTGGACGGTGAAGGGTGTGCTCTGGATCGCCGGAGCGGCCCTGCTGCTCGTGCTCATGGGCATGGCGGTCTGGCGCTACCTCAGCATGACGCACCTGGCTGCGGAACTGGCACGGACGTTGGCAGAGCGGGACGCCGCCCGGGTCGGGGGCCGCCGCGATGAGGAGCGGTTCAGGACCCTGGTGAATACCGCGTACGAGGGTATCATGATAGGAGATGTGGCCGATCGGATCGAGTTCGCGAATCGGCGTGCGTGCGAACTCCTGCGCCGGGACGAATCCGAGGTGGTCGGGGGGTCGTTCTTTGACTTCGTGGACGAGGAGTACCACGACCGGTTCCGGGCGGGAATCGAACGGCGGCAGCAGGGGCACTCGGACAACTACGAGGTCGTCCTTAACGCCGCGGACGGGGCCAGGGTTCCGGTGCTGTTTCCCGTGGCCCCGCTGAAGGGCGAGGACGGGGCGTTTGAGGGCGCGGTGGCCATGATCGCGGATCTCACCGCTAGGGAGGCGGCAGAGAAGGCGCTCCTGGATCGGGAACGCCGGTTCCGGGCCTTCGTCGAGAACTCCTCCGAACTGATCAGCACGCTCAGTGCCGAGGGCTTGATGGACTATCAGAGCCCAACCCTCACGCGGCTGCTGGGATACACGGAGGACGAGCTGCACGGTCGTTCCGGTTTCGATTTGATCGACCCCGAGGACCGGGAGGCAATGGAGGCCGCCTGGAACACCATGCTGGATCAGCCGGGCCAACCCGTGGAGACGCCCCCGTTCCGATTCCGGCACAAGGACGGTTCCTGGCGCACGCTCGTGGCCAGGTTGACGAACCTCCTGGAGGACCCGGCGGTTGGCGCGGTGCTGTCGAACGCCGAGGACATCACGGCTCGGAAGGAACTTGAGCATAAGTTTTTGCAGGCCCAGAAGTTGGAGGCCATCGGCCAGCTCGCGGGAGGCATCGCCCACGATTTCAACAACCTGCTCACGGTCATGCGGATTCAGACCGACCTCATCCTCCTGGACCTCTCCGCCGAACACCCCCTCACCCCGGAGGTCGCGGTGATCCAGCGGGCGGCGGACCGGGCGGCGACCCTCACAGGTCAGCTCCTGGCGTTCAGTCGGGACCAGGTGCTGCAGCCGCGGTTAGTGAGCGTCTCCCAGGTGATCCAGGAGACCGCCAGTCTCCTGACCCGCATCATCGGCTCCGACATAGAGATACGCGTGGAGGTGCCCGGCGAGCTGCCGTCGGTGTTCCTCGACCCGGTCCACCTTGAGCAGGTCCTCATGAACCTGGGCGTCAACGCCCGCGATGCCATGCCTCGGGGCGGGACGCTGACCCTCGCCGCCCGCCTCGGGGCCCTCGACCAGGCGCGGGCGGTGTCCCTGGGAGATGTCGAGGCGGGTGACTACGTGATGCTGGAGGTCTCCGACACCGGCACCGGAATGGACCTGTCCACCCTGGCGCGCGTATTCGAGCCGTTCTTCACCACCAAGGAGAACGGGCGCGGGACCGGTCTGGGACTGTCCATGGTCTACGGCTTCGTCAAGCAGTCGGGGGGCGCCATCGAAGTGACGAGCACGCCCGGGGTGGGCACCCGCTTTCAGCTCCACTTCCCCGCCATGGCCGGTGCGCCTCCGGAACAACAGGATCCCCTGCGGCGGCGAGCCCTTGCAGTCGACCGCGAACAGCGCGCCATCCTCGTGGTCGAGGACACCGAGGACGTAGCCCGGGTGATCCGAAAGATCCTGGAGCGGGCAGGATACGCCGTGACGGAGGCGCCCGACGCGGAGACCGCCCTGGCCCTGATGGAAGACGTGGGGGGCGAGATCGACTTGGTCCTCTCCGACTTCGGCCTCCCGGGAATGAGCGGCCGGGTCCTCGTGGATCGACTCCGCGCCACGTGGCCCGGGCTGCCGTGCATTGTGGCCTCGGGCTACGCCGCCGATTCTCCCGGCGACCGGGGTAACCTTCCGGCGGACCTGCCGTTCCTCCAGAAGCCCTTCACGGCCGAGGCGCTCCTGGAGGTCGTGCATGACGTCATGGGGGATCCCTGAACCGCAGGCAGATCCTCCTCGTCGGACCCGAAGCGACTCTCGTCCGGGAGATCGAGCGCAGGCTATCCGGCCTGGGATACCAGGTGGTTGTCGAGGCGCCGGAGGCCGCGGCAGAGCCGGCGGTTGCCGCGGCAGAGCTGGCGGTTGCCGCGGCAGAGCCGGCGGTTGCCGTCGCAGAGACGCCGGTTGCCGTCGCAGAGCCGGCAGAGATGGCCGTGTTGCGAGCGTGCACCGACGCACGCGGCGACGATGACCCGGAGTTCCGAGCACCTGGCGCCCCCGGCATCGCCCCATCGTTCACGGATCGTGAAGTGCGCGCCGTGGTGGAAATGGCCCTCAGCCGACACGATGCGGCCCGGGCGGTCCGTGAGGCGGAGGCGTTCTTCTCCGTCGCCATCGAACTGTTCTGCTTCCTGGACTTCAACGGCTATTTCAAGCGCCTCAATCCCGCGTGGGAGCGAACACTGGGCTTCACCCGGGAGGAACTCATGGCCCGGCCGTTCATCGACTTCGTTCACCCCGACGACCGGGAACGGACATTGGCACAGAACACCGCCGTGCGGGCCGGAGGCCAGGCAATAGAGTTCGAGAACCGCTACCTGTGCAAGGATGGCTCCTTCCGCTGGCTCCTGTGGAATGCGACCCCGTTCACCACGGGACGGGTGGTCTGCTCCGTGGCCCGTGACATCACGGCACGGAAGCAGGCCGAAGCCGACAAGCAGCGCCTGCTTGGCGAACTGGAGACCTCACTGGCCGAGGTGAAGGCACTCCGGGCCATCCTCCCCATCTGCTCGTACTGCCGCAAGATCCGGGACGACGAGGACTTCTGGCACACGGTCGAGGGCTACATCGCGACCCACACCGCCAGTCGCTTCAGCCACGGTATCTGCCCGGATTGCCTGGGGCAGCACTTCCCCGAGGACGCAGAGCCCCTGTAGATCCCGGGTGGGCGACTGGGGGGGGGGTACCCATGCCACTAGCGGGGTCTCGCGTAGGCTGCGATGATTTGATCTGCCAGATCGACAAGATCGTCGGATACGACGTCTGGCTTCGGCAGGCCCGCCACGTCCAGGATATTATTATGCGGGCGGGCGATGAATGCGCCCTGACAGTCCACGGCCTGCGCCCCGATGATATCCCACAGGTGGCAGGCCACCATGCACATTTGTTCATTGGTGATGCGGTAGTGGTTCGCCACCATGTCGTAGGTGGCCGGGTGGGGTTTGAAGGCCGCGACATCCGCAACGCTGAAGTTCTGATCGAAAAAACCGTCGATCCCGGCCTTTTCCAGCGGTGTGGCCGCAGGGGACGGTGCTGAATTTGTCAGCGTTACCAGAGTGAAACCAGCATCGCGCAGCTTGGTCAGCGCAGGGGCCACGTCCGGATGGGCCGGCATGCTGCCGATCAGCGATTTCAGCTCTGCGATGTCACCGTCACTGATTGTGACGCCGCGGTTCTGCCCGACCATGCGCAAGGTGCCGCCCGCAAGGTCGCCAAAGGGCACGTAGCGCCCGGATAGAGTCAGCGCTTGCGAATAAAGGATGAGTTCTGGAAACCATTCCCGGAGTACACCGGCCATGCCGAAGAGCCGCGCAAAAAAAGGCTCCAGCGTGGTGATATCAAGGAGCGTTTCATTGACGTCGAAGACGATCAGTTTGACGGGCTGGTGATCTGGCATTGGCCGGCTCTATGTTTTGGCAGGCAAGCGTGCGCACCACGTTCAAACCAAGTGGCTGCCACTTGCTGTGGCATACAAGACTGCAAGGTCTAAAGGAGTTCAAGCCGAGCCATCAAGCTCAGGTTGCCGGTTCGGTTCGCTCATGCTCACTTCATTGAATCACGCTGCGAGGATGCGCGCCAGTACCGCAACACGACGCGTGAATTCGCGATTCGCCACGCCGCCTGTCAACGAGGCCATGCTGATTAATGACCATGCTACGCAGAGTCCGGGTCGTGCTCGACTTCGAGACGGAGATTCTGGAGATCCGGGAAGATCGAATCCGTGCCCGGCACGAAGAAAACCGACGGAGGTGGGGCCCGGAGGCCTACCCGAATGAATACCCGCCCAGGTTCCGTGATGCCAGCAAGCGGGATGATCTGGTCTTGGAGCTGGTCGAAGAGCTCTTCGACAGCACGGAGATTCGGCTGGCGGGGGCGCGGGTGGATGCGGTGAGCTGAACTGGGTCGTCGGTAAGCACCAGGTCATATGCCATGGTCCCTTCAGGACCCGTGGCTTGACTTGGCAGCCTGTAGTACCATATTGGGAACATACGTTCCCAATGCGGAAACTAACGGGATAGGGGGGAGTGGCGTTGCGGATCATCTCGAGGAAGGCTCTGCGTGACTTTGGCGAGAAGCACGCGGACGCGCAGGGGCCAGTCGATGCTTGGTATCGGATCGTGAAGGGCCGTGACTACCCGTCTCCTCATGAGCTTCGCAAGGACTTCCCGACGGCGAGCTTCCTTGGCGCGTATCGGACGGTCTTCAACATCGGCGGGAACAAGTATCGACTGGTGGTCGATATGCGCTACGACTTGGGACGGGTCTACATCCGAGACGTCCTGACGCACGCGGAGTACGACCGCAAGTCAATCGAGGGCACGCTGTGAGCGTGCAAGGAGGAACCACCATGCCCACCGCTCTACTGGACTTCTCGAAGCCGCACGTTCTGAGGACCGAAGCGGAGTACGATGCCGCGATCGCCGAGATCGAGCGGCTACTGGATGATGATGTCGCGCATGGCAGTGAGGGATACGAGCGCCTGGAGTTCCTGTCCGTCCTGGTGGAGCACTACGAGGACCGGGAGTTTCCGATGGGCACAGTGACGGCCCAGCAGGCGGTCGCCTTCATGCTGGAGCAGAAGGGACTGGACCGATCGGACCTCGACGACGTGATGGGCGGAAAGAGTCGCGTCTCGGAGTTCCTCAACGGAAAGCGTGACCTCTCCCGGACTCAGGTGGAGGGACTTCGGCGCCTGCTCGGGATCCCGGCCGATGTACTGCTCGGCTTGGATAGGTAGGATGACCACCGGTCGGCAAGCCAACGGAGTCGATCGGCGGTGGCGTACGACTGGCCGACCGATTCGGGCGACTCGAAGCGCTGACGGGTCGTCGGACTGGGATAGGCCACGGCGAAGACCCCGACGCCCACCAGGAGGACGACGGCTGCGGCCGAGACGACGCCGTAGATCCACCGGCGAGCACCGTTACGAGTGCGTTCTTCCATGAGTTTTCTGTTCGATGCGATCGAGGCCGTCGGGCGACGGCCGGATAGGGGCGGTACGGTCGTGTGCGACGAGGCGCACCGAGCCATCAAGCTCAGGTTGCCGGTTCGGTTTGCTCATGCTCATTTCATTGAATCACGCCGCGAGGATGCGCGCCAGTACCGCAACACGACGCGTGAATTCGCGATTCGCCACGCTGCCTGTCAACGAGGCCATGCTGATAAATGAACATGCTACGCAGAGTCCGGGTCGTGCTCGACTTCGAGACGGAGATTCTGGAGATCCGGGAAGATCGAATCCGTGCCCGGCACGAACAAAACCGACGGAGGTGGGGCCCGGAGGCCTACCCGAATGACTGCCCGCCCGAGCCCGACGCGCAGCAGATCAAGGACTTCCGGCTTCTTCAGGCCGCCCTGCGCGCGGATCCCGAGGCGCTGGCCCGGTGGGTCGAATGGGATGCAGCGTCCATTCTGGGTGTCGAGGGACTCGATGTGGCCGCCCTGGGCGGGGTGCCGCCGTGGGACTCCTTCGATCTGCTCTTGCCCGTGATCGAGACGCTTCCACCGGGCCCCCGCCATCGGATGCGAGAGGCGATCGCCAAGGACACCTTCCTGGACTACGCCGAGGACTTCCTCCTTACCTTCGACACGCATCAACGGGACGTGCGGGTCGATGCGCGGCCCGCGTCGGGGGAGCCTCTGCCGTCGGCGCCGGGCCCCGGGCGAGTCACCACCGCCACGCATCGACAGGTCCGGGTCGAACTCGACTACGAGACCGAGATCGGGGATG
The DNA here is from genome assembly GCA_041688945.1 of Gemmatimonadota bacterium. Lineage (GTDB taxonomy): Bacteria > Gemmatimonadota > Gemmatimonadetes > Longimicrobiales > Gaopeijiaceae > Gaopeijia. The sequence goes on from JBDNHE010000073.1 coordinate 9,127, forward strand.
TCTCGATGGAGAACGCCCGCGCCCGCCATCAGAGCCGGATTCCGCAGTTGATCGAACTGGGGTACACCCCGGACCGGTTTCCAGGTCTTCCGAGCCAGCAAGAGGTGGACGACAACCGACTTCTGCAGGAAGCCCTCCTCGCCGATCCGGTCGCCCTGGACGCATGGATCGAGCTGCAGGCATTCATCGAGGTCGAGGCGTACGGGATACAATGGTTGTCCGATGTCAGCTTCCTCGGCGAGGAGGAGATCATCGAGCCGCTCATCGAGCTACTGCCCCCCGGTCCCCGAGACAGGTTCCGTGAGGCCATCGAGCAGGATGCTCTGGTCACGGAGCGCATCGACGAGCTCTTCTACAGCGCCGAGATCCAGCTGGTGGGGGCGCGGGTGAATGCGGTGAGCTGAACGCCACGAACCGGAGGGTCACAACCCCCACCCGGGGCGTTCGTTGCCAAGGCCCTGGGCGATATCGCTCGCGCGAAGGGAATGACCGAGGTGGCGCGGGACGCTGGGCTTTCTCGCGAGAGCCTCTACAAGGCGCTGTCTGGTGAACGGACTCCCAACTTCGAGACGATTCTCAAGGTGGTTGGAGCCCTGGGGATCAAGCTCCACGCAGAGGCTGCACCTGTTGTGAAGTAACCGGGGAGGGCGGCGGATTCGATCCACGGTACCCCCGAGCTCCGCTTTCCAAAGCCGTCACAGTGTTCATTCGTGGTGAACATATGCCTTCGATGATACTGGAGGTGGCGTATCTATTGAATGTTCACGGTTCATGAACCACGAACGGGGCGAATAATGAGTTCCTTGCCATTGTCGTTGAAGCCACAAGACGTGTGTGTGATCCTTCAATTGACGCTGACTCCCCACGCCACGTTTCGTGAGCTTGCGGCCCGTGTTGGCCAGAGTCTGGGCGAAGTCCACAATGGCAGCAAACGCCTCGAGGCTGCTCGCCTTTACCTCTCACACCGGAAAGAGGTAAACAGGGTGGCGCTTCTGGAGTTCCTCGTCAGCGGTGTTCCGTACGCCTTTCCCGGCGAGTGGGGTCCGGAGACCAGGGGGGTTGCGACTGCTCACTCCGGGCCGGCGCTCAGAGATAGTTTTGAATCGCCGAATGCCATCGTTTGGCCCAGCGCGGACGGGGATATCAGAGGCTTGAGCCTGATACCTCTGTGTTCAGGTGCGCCAAAGACCGTGAAGTCAAACCCGGAGCTCTATCGGTGGTTGACGATTGTTGACGCACTCCGAGTTGGCCGGGCTCGCGAACGGCGCGTAGCGACCGATCTACTGGAGCAAGAAATCAGATTCCCAGTCGGACGGCCTGATGGGGTCTGAGTTCAATCCGAATCGCGAGACGCTGATGGCGCGAGGGCCCGGCGCTTCTATTCCACCAACGGATTCCGAACCGTCAATGCCGGGAAGCGCGTGAAGTCGCGGTCGGCGGACCAGAGTTCACGGACGCCATGGTAGAGACAAATGGCCGCGATCCGTGCATCGTGGACCTTGGGACCGGTCACCTTGGAGGACAGAACAGTCTCGCTCAGTCGTTCGGCGTACCCCGGGCCCTCGGACAGTAGGACTAGCGAGGGGGATTCGCGCCATGCCGAGAACTGGGCCAACGCCTTCGTCGCCCTGGTTGGGGGCTCAAAAACTCGTGCGTGCGTCACGACACAAAGGAACTCGTGAATGCAGGGCCAGGGGATGGCCCAAGGCGTTTGACCCTCGGAGAGCGTCTTGAGCAAAGCGGAAGATTCCAAGTGCCATTTCGATTCACCGCGGTGCGCGTAGATCAGCAGGTTCGTGTCAACCGCGATCACGTGCCGCGGCCCTCGTAGATTAGCTCAGCGATCCGCTCCCATCCGCCGTCGCCGACGTCCGGGTGAAGGCCGTTCCCGGTGACGCTCTCATCGCGCAACGTGAAGCCCTGGTTCACGGAAGGCTCTTGCAGCACCGATCTCAGCCCTTCCTCGACCAGGGCCCGGAAGGTCGTGCCTTGCTCGTTCGCCCGTTTCTTGGCCGCCTGAAACAGCGCGTCAGAGATGTCGATCGTTGTCTTCATATGGCTATCCATATTTAATCACCCATATACCCATATCATGATGGAGGAGCGCTCGGATCACTGCAACCTTGCTGAGAGTCTTGGGCGGTTCGATGGTGCCGTCGCCCCGTCCCGGTTCAATCGGCCGGGAGCACCGGTCCGGCAGGTCGTGCTGACCATCGAAGGCGACTCCGTGGCGATCTACCCCAGGGTAAGGATATGCTCAGTGCACCCGCGCTCCCTGTCCCAACGCCCCGCTCCCCCACCCAGGCCTCTCATGCACGCTCCGCTCACGCAGCCGCGATCCCACACCCGCACCGCGCTGATCCTTTTGCTGGCCGTCAGCGCTGTCTCCTGCGGCGCCCCGGATCCGATCGACCAGATTACCGAAGCGGAGCTCCGCGACGACCTCTTTGCCCTGGCCGGGGATGAGACCCGGGGTCGCGAGGGCGGCACCCTGGACGAGCTGGATGCCTCCATGTGGCTGGCGGACCGGGCTCGCGAGGCGGGGCTGGAGCCGGCGGGGGACAACGGCACCTACTTCCAGTATTTCCCGGTCGAGCGGTACCGGGTCTCGGAGAGCAGCCGAGTGATGCTGGGGGGCACCGATCTGGCGCTGGGGAGCCAGGTGGTTCCTGCCACCACGGTACTGGCTCGAGTGGACGCTCCGGTCACGGTGATCGCGCCGGAGCAGATCGGTGCAGACCCGGGAGCGGCGGGCCGACTTGGGGCACGGGTGCAGGGGCGGGTCCTGGTGACCCGGTACACCGCAACTGAGGGGGCCGAGACCTCCCTGTTGCAGTTCGGGCGTGCCCTGCTGCAGATGGCGGGGGACGCCGCCGAGGCGATCGTGGTGATCGTCCCGACCGACCAGCAGGACCAGTGGGCGCGGAACGCCCCCGAGCTGGTCGAGATGGCGCTGCAGGCCGACACCGCTGTCTCAGGCTTCGTCGTGGACCACTCCTGGGACGACCCTGAGCACCGGGAAGGGTGGTACTACCGCAGCGACCACCTCCCCTACGCCCGGACCGGAGTGCCGGCACTCTTCTTCACCACCCTCCTGCACGACGACTACCACACCCCCTTCGACAACCCCGACCGGATCGACATCAAAAAGCTCCACCAGATGACGCGCTGGATGTATCAGACCGGGCGGTATGTGGCCGAGGCAGATGCGGCCCCCGCGCTCGACCCCGACTTTGAGCTTGAACGGTGCCGGGACTATACGGGGGATTACTGCAACTGAGGGGGCGGGGGTCAGTCCGGCTCCTAATCAAGCGGCCATCACTGAAGTTGCCTTATTTTCATGTCTTCCAAAAATAAGTTTCATGGATCAGCCTTATTTTTCGGGAACACTCGGATAAGGTTCTAAGCGGGAAATTCCTGGGTCAGGCGGTTGGCTTTCAGAATCGCGATCACGATCGGCTTCGCCCAGTTGGGGACAGGCCTGCTGATTCGACACCCCGTCTCTGTGAGTTCAATGACCTTCCGGGGCTGGGAGCTGTTATCCCACACCGTCAGTGCGCGTACCCCCGGCACCAGGCCTACCAGGTTCAGGATGCTGGATGCGTACCGTTCTCTGATCTTTCGCTCGGGGATTGGGTGCCCGCCCATCTCAACCCGAGCTTCCACCCGCTGGACGTGTAGATCCGCCGACACAAGTCCGACGTACATGATATCTACAGGAACCCCGTTTTCGATCGCCTCATGGAGGGCCTTGGGGATGGAGGTTCCACCCAGCGTGGTTTCGAAGACGAACGTCTCCTCACCCAACGCGGCCCTTTTCAGCCGCCGGTAGCCCATCTGCCAAGCCAAAGCGTTCGCCTCAGCCTGTGCGAGTTTCGGATCCCTCGCTCTGAGCGTCCGAGCTACCTCATCGGGGTTGTAGTACTCCGCGCCCCCTTTCCTGATGAGACTTCCCAGGACACTGGACTTACCGGCGCCATCGGTGCCGGCGAGAACAAGGATTCGCGACTGGACCATGCTAGTGTGGTGAATCAAAACCACGCTACCTGGGCTCGTACGACTCACGCTCGCGGAATTCTCGCAGCGCTTCCTGCAGCTCTTCGTCGGTCGCAGCCGACACGCTCGTCATGACATCTTCGGCGTCAACATTTGAAATGGTGCTGAAGAGCGCGTCGAACTCCCTGCTCATTTCGGCAAGGCGATTCTCGGGAGCGCTGGCACTGCGCAGTCGCCGGTATTCTTCCGGAGAAATCACGACAAACTCGACGACACCGCGCGACGTGACAGAGACCGGCCCGCTGCGAGCCAGGCGCTTCAGATCCCCGATGCTGTTTTTCGCCTGCGTTGATGTCACCTTGGGTAATTCGGGCAACGTGTCGAACGGCGGTTTGGGCTTGGTTGTCATGGCCCCTCCTGTGTTAGCTAAATTAGCTAACTGGGGGCGGAGGGTGCAAGCGCGAGGTGATCCATTTGTTGACAAGACAAGTTTATCGTGACTTATTAACACGTTAAACATTGTCACACTAACCCATTCGCCTCATCATGACCCAGCTATCCCCTCGATTGATCGACCGCCTATTGATGGCAGTAGGCGATCTCCTCGCTGCCGATGGCACCGAAGTCGCTCTTGTTGTAGTTGGTGGCGCGAGCCTGAGTGTGATGGGATTGATACCTCGGGTCACATTTGACGTTGACGTGATTGCCCGCGCGGAGATGCGGGATGGCACATGGGTCCCGATCGGCCCCCATCCGCTTCCGGAAGAGTTGGTCCGAGCGGTCAGGACCGTCGCACGCGACTTCTCCCTTGCCGAGGATTGGCTGAACGCGGCTGTCGGTGACCAGTGGCCACAAGGACTCCCTGAAGGGATGGCTGAAGGGCTGACGTGGAAGGAGTATGGGGCGCTTCACGTGGGATTCGCTGGCCGCCAGGCCCTCCTGGCCCTCAAACTCTTCGCCGCTGTCGATCAGGGGCCCAAAAGTGTCCACTTTCAGGATCTCGTCCTCCTGGACCCCACGCGCCAGGAACTCGACCAAGCCAAAGCGTGGGTGCTGACTCAGGACGCCGGAATTGAATTTCCCAACCTCGTCCACCAAACCGTGGAGGCCGTTGATGAGCAACTTGAACGGTCTTAGGAGCACCGTCGTTGAAGCCGCAGTAGACGCCTGCTGGCGGCAGTGGGATGTCCTAGGTGCGATGGCAGACAGTGGTCGCCAACCGGAGGCAATCGTCGATCCTGAAGCGCTGCTCCTTCTTAGTTTCTCATTGAGCCGTTTCGAACACCGGCTATCGGACATGACCGGGTGGTGGGCTCAGGTGGGAAGCCAACTCACCAGCCTGCAAAGACTCCTCTCCCTGGCCGATCGGTTCCCCGGAGCCGAGGATGGGCTGGCTGCGTTTGCCGCCGCCGCCTTCGGGGCGGGGGACCGACGCTGGCGACGCCATGCTGCTCCGGACTACCAGAACCACGGAAGGGCCCTGAAGGGACCGGAGTCCCCAAACCTTTTCAGTCCGGTGGCGATGCTCCTCCGTGTACGTGCGGGCATTGGTCTCGGTGCAAAGGCAGATATCCTGGCGTTCCTCATCTGCACGAGCCCCCGTGAGGCAACCATCGCGGAAATCTCTGACGCGACAGGGTATTCGACCCAGGCCATCCGCGTTGCGACGGCTGACTTGCTGGCGGCCCGATTTGCCTTCGAGGTCGACGAGGGGCCGACACGAATCTCAGTGCATGCCGACGCGTGGTCGCAGCTGCTACTGGATCGAGAACCCGATGGGAATGCCATGTGGCCGGAATGGCGCCACTGGATCGACGTCTTCGCCCTGCTTTCTGAATCGGTCCGCTGGATGGACGAACCTCAGCCAACCAGCGACTACGTCCAGAGTTCCCGAGCCAGAGACCTGCTTGAGAGGCACTCGCGGGCTGTGGCCATAAACCGGATCCGGGTCGCCGACCCCAAAGGGTTCAAGGGCCAGGATTTCCTTCCGGTGTTCCACGACTCGTTGGTGAGTGTTACGCGCTGGGTGGACCGCAACCTGTAGCGGCGCCCGGCGACCTGCCCAGACCAAGTCGGTAATGTGCTCCTACGATATACCCATAGTTCAAATGGCTCGTCGATCGGATCTCCACAACTTCGCCGGGGGTGGTGGGCGATTGGATGGCGGGATGGGCAGGCTGTCGTGATCCCGGTCCCTCAATGTCCACCCTCACAATCGCCCTCCGGGTTGTCAGTAGTGCACCTCGTTTGAGGATGACGACCGGCTCCAGTCACCGCAATCATTCTCGGTATCTTTCGGGCAGGGCGACGAAGAGATCAGCCGTCGCAACTGAACCCGCTCGGAGCACCCAATGAACACCTCGGCTCAACGATTCGACGCCATCGACGAACGCATCACCGCTTGGATGGCCCGCCACGGCATCGCCCTCCTGCGCGTCTCGGTCGGGATCGTCTTCTTCTGGTTCGGATTCCTGAAGTTCTTCCCCGGCCTGAGCCCCGCAGAAAGCCTCGCCACGGACACGATTCAGGTCATGACCTTTGGGGCGATTGAGCCGCGGGTGTCGCTGCTGGTGCTCGCCGTGTGGGAATGCCTGATTGGGCTGGGGCTGATCTTTGGCAAGTTCCTGCGACTGACCCTGCTGCTGCTCTTCCTGCAGATGCCAGGCACGATCACGCCCATGTTCTTCTTTCCCGAGCTGACGTTTCGTCAGGTGCCGTTCGTGCTGACCATTGAGGGTCAATACATCGTGAAGAATCTGGTTCTGGTGAGTGCGGCGATTGTGGTGGGGGCTACGGTGCGGGGTGGGCGGTGGGTGTCGGGGCGGTGAGGGGGGCTGACTAAGATTTCGCGAAAGGTCTCGCCTAAGTTGGTGGCTCCGTACCTTGTCGGTGTCAGAAACTGATGCTATGTTTCTGACAACCCGGAGAGAACTCCATGTCACTCAAGCACAAGATTGAAGCCGCTTTCGAGAGCGCAGGGTCAGTCATGACTCCCCAAGGGCTACTGCACCTGGGCAATCGTGCGGCTGTGGATCAGGCTCTCTCCAGGCTCACGAGAGAGGGAGTCCTGTCTCGGATCGAACGGGGCGTCTACGTCGCACGGCGGACGTCCAGCTTCGGAAGTCGACTACCGTCCGTACATGAGGTGGTCGAACAGCTGAAGCTCGTGACGGGTGAAACGATCGTGCCGCACGGCTCGGCTGAAGCCAACAAGCTGGGGTTCACCACACAGGTGCCCGTACGGCAGGTGTACCTCACGTCGGGTTCGTCCCGGAGCCTTCGGATCGGGAAGCAACAGGTGGAACTCAAGCACGCCCACCCATGGGAGTTGATGCCGGGAAGGATTGGCGCGTCGATTCGGGCCCTCTCGACGCTCAACCGTCGTGAGTTGTCCGTGTATGCTCGTGCGGCCGTGGAGAAGCTCAGCGCTCAGGAGCAGCGCGAACTGTGGGAACGCAGGATGCAGCTTCCCCAGGCACTGTGGGAGGAACTCCTGCCGTGGGCGGTGCCTGAGACACTGCGAAGTGGCTGGACGGCATGACCTGCGAGCGAGAGCTCGCGTTCAGGCCAGGATTGAGCGGCTCGCGATGGGGAATCTTGGCGACGTTCGTCCCGTCGGTGAGGGAGTCTCTGAATTGCGCATGGACTACGGACCGGGGTACCGCGTGTACTACAAGAAGCGGGGGCGCAGGTTGATCATTCTGCTGGCTGGGGGAGACAAGGGTACTCAGGCTAAGGACATCAAGGCCGCCCTCCGTCTCGCTCGCGGCCTCTCGGAGTAAACGACGATGGCGAAGACCAAGACCAGCCGATACGACGTGGCCGATCATCTCCGCACACCGGAGGAGATGGCCGCCTACCTTGAAGCGTGCCTTGAGGAGGCCGACGGTGATGCGGCGTTCGTTGCCAAGGCCCTAGGCGATATCGCTCGCGCGAAGGGAATGACCGAGGTGGCGCGGGACGCTGGGCTTTCTCGCGAGAGCCTCTACAAGGCGTTGTCTGGTGAACGGACTCCCAACTTCGAGACGATTCTCAAGGTGGTTGGAGCCCTGGGGATCAAGCTCCACGCAGAGGCTGCACCTGCTGTGAAGTAACCGGGGAGGGCGGCGGACTCGATCCACCGTACCCCCGAGCTCCGCTTTCCAAAGCCGTCTCCGAGTTGGCCGGGCTCGCGAACGGCGCGTAGTAACCGTGTGACTGGACAAGGCGAAGCAGTTTCGAAATATTTCGTTACTAAATAATTCGAATATATCAGATCGCAAGATTTCGAAATCCCGCCCCGACCCGGAGCAAAGAATGCCCCGACCCTTCAACGTCTCATCGATCGATGGTGACTTCATGGATCGAGCCGATGAGGTGCGAATCGTCCTGGATGTCATGAACCAACGAGGACGCTTGGTTCTCTACGGTGAGCGACGCCTGGGCAAGACAACAATCATTAGGCGCGCCCAGGCCGCGCTGTCCAGAAAGAAGGAGGCCGCACGCGGGCACGCGATCTACATCGACATGTGGGCCTCGGCGGATGAGGCCACGGTGGTGAATCGGATATTTCAGCAGCTGCCGTCGTGGTGGCTGACCGGAGCGCGCTTCACCAAGCTCGCGGGGGCGTTCGCAGGGGCCATCCGACTTCACGCGACGCCAGAAGGTGTCGCCCTGTCGATCGACACCACGGCCACGGGCCAGACGCCCATCGCCTTCACTGACCTTGTCAGGCGCCTCGATGCGTTCGCCGAGGGCGACCGACGTCCACTGGTGTTGATCTTCGACGAGTTTCAGAAGGCCGAAGATCGCGTCGGGGTCTCCGGGGAAGCCTTGAGGGGCCTGGCTCAGGAATGTCCCAACCTGGGATTCATCTTCTCCGGGTCGGCCTACGGAACCATCACGCGACTTTTGGAGCCCGACCAGCCCTTTTACGGAGTTCCCAGCTTGGAAGTGAGGGAGATCAACCGGATCGATCTGGCGGACTGGGTCAGGTCGAGGCTCGACGGTTTCGGAATGCGTCTGGACGAAGCGACGGCTCGATCCCTGGTTGACCTCGCCGACGGTGTCACCTCTCACGTGCTTGAGTTGGCCAACCAGCTGTATGCCGATGTCGGCAAAAGGACTGCAACTCTGGAGGACCTGATTCAGGCCCGATGGAACCACGCCCGAGCCAACGAATCCCGCATCGAGCTTCTCTGGGACCGAATGGTCACCGTGAGGCGGTCGATCATGGTGGCTATCGCGTACGGCGAAACCCTCCTGCACAGCGCTCGCGCGACGTCGGAGTTTGGTCTGAGCGGGAGCAAGGTCACCTACCACCTCGACCTCCTCACGGAAGACGGCTACGTCCGGATCTCAGGGCCGCCCCGGCTCACCGATCCCTTCATGGCCGAGTGGATCAGAAGGCGAGCGGCTCCGGGGATGGCCTTTGCCACACCGGAGGCGGAGGAAGCGGCCTATCCCACCGGTCGGCCGGTGGACTGAGGCGGAATGAGCCCGGGGCCTCCCGCATCCGGCGACTCCGTGGCGATAAACGCCTGGGTAAGGATATGCTCAGTGCACCGGCGCCGACGACAACGCCACCACCTCGGTTGCACTGCTCGCCATCGGACGCGCCTTTGCCCAGCAGCCCGGGCGGCGCTCGGCGCTCTTCATCTGGCACGGGGCAGAGGAACGGGGGCTGATGGGCTCGCGCTGGTATGCGGTGAACCCCACGGTTCCCGAGGGCTCGATCGTGGCCGCGCTGAACGGCGACATGATGGGCCGGAACCACCCCGATACTGCCGCACTCCTCGGCGCCGTCGGGCCGCACCGGAACTCCCCCGAACTGGTCGAGATGGCGCTGCAGGCCAACACCCAAGTCTCAGGCTTCGTCGTGGACCACTCCTGGGACGACCCCGAGCACCGGCAAGGGTGGTACTACCGCAGCGACCACCTCCCCTACGCCCGGACCGGAGTGCCCGCCCTATTCTTCACCACCCTCCTGCACGACGACTACCACACCCCCTTCGACAACCCCGACCGGATCGACATCAAAAAGCTCCACCAGATGACGCGATGGATGTATCAGACCGGGCGGTATGTGGCCGAGGCGGATGCGGCCCCCGCGCTCGACCCCGACTTTGAGCTTGAACGGTGCCGGGATTATACGGGGGAT
>JBDNHE010000074.1:0-7807 GCA_041688945.1 Gemmatimonadota bacterium
ACGCCGGCCGAGTTCGCTGAGCTGGCTGAGGCTGGAGGTTCTACTTCCCCGCAGTGCGGGGAAGCTTCTGACTCCCAAATGGTTGGGGGACAGGTATTCAAACTCTCATAAACCCTGGTACCGAGAACGGGGGCAGGTCAGTTGCACACCGATGCCCGTTACCGAAAAGAGGTGATACATGGGCGCTTTGACGTCTTGGCTGATAGAGCAGGGGTTGCCAGCGGACAACGCCCACGTGGTCGGCACTCTCATAGCGTCGGTCGTTGTCCTTTTGGTCAGCCTCCTGGCCTACATGGTGTCCAAGCGGATTCTGCTACGCCTGGTCAAGGCGGCGGCGCGACGGACGAAGACGACCTGGGACGACGTTCTTGTCGAGGAACGGCTCTTCTCCCGGCTCGCTCACCTGGTGCCGGCGATCGTCATCCAGACCGCAGCGCCCAATGTACTCGGAGACTTCACCAGCGCTGCCGCCCTGGTGGGGACGGGCACCTCCGTCTACATGGCGCTGGTGGGTATGACCGTGTTCGACGCATTCCTGAATGCTGGCGAGCGCATCTACCAGACCTTCGAGATGGCCGAGCGGTTCCCGATCCGCACGATCGTCCAGATCGTCAGGGTCCTGGTCTATTTCGTCATTGGTGTGGCGGTTCTCGCCATCCTGTTGGGCAAGTCTCCGGTGGTGTTCTTCAGTGGCCTCGGGGCGTTCACGGCCGTTTTGCTCCTCATATTCAAGGACACCATCCTGGGGTTCGTCGCGGGGCTCCAGTTGACCGCCAACAACATGGTTCGGACCGGCGACTGGATCGAGATGCCTAGACACAACGCGGACGGCACTGTGCTCGACGTGTCGCTGACCACCGTGAAAGTCCAGAACTGGGACAAAACGGTTACGACGATTCCGACCTACGCGCTGGTCTCCGAGCCATTCAAGAACTGGCGCGGGATGGAAGAGTCGAGCGGCCGCCGCATCAAGAGGTCCGTGCACCTCGACGTGACGAGCATAAAATTCTGCGACTCGGAGATGCTGGAGCGTTTCAAGAAAATCCGATTCATCACTGAATACATCGACCGAAAGGTCGCAGAGGTGGATGCCCACAACCACGATATCGAAGCAGATGAGTCCTTCCTGATCAACGGGCGCCACCTGACTAACCTGGGCACGTACCGCGCCTACCTGGAGCACTACCTGCGAGCCAACCCCAAGGTGCATCAGGACATGACCTTCCTGGTGCGGCAACTGGCTCCGACCGAGCACGGACTGCCCATTGAGATCTATGTCTTCAGCACCGACAAGGCTTGGGCCAATTACGAGGCCATCCAGGCAGACCTGTTCGACCACGTGCTGGCAGTGTTGCCGCTGTTCGATCTGCGCCCCTTCCAGTCACCGACCGGCGCAGACCTCCGAGCGCTAGGGCACGCGACTGAGCCCGCGGAGGCGACTCCATGATCGACTTCCTCGCACACACGGCGTGGCTGCACCAACTCGGGTTGGTAGCGGGCGGGATCGTCCTCGGGCTCCTTGCGGAGCGGTTTCTCGTGCGGGCGTTGCATGCGATCTCGAAGAAGACGGAGTCCACCTGGGACGACCTGGCCGTTCAGGCCATTCGCGGGATGCCGGTTTTATGGCTCACCCTCGCGGGAGTCTGGGCTGCACTCCTGGTTCGGGGCGTCGACGCGACGGTCCAGGAACGCATCGGTCAGATCGTCGTGGTCCTGGCGATCGGTTCGCTCACCATCGTTGCATCCCGATTCGTTTCTGGCTCAGTCGATCGCCTTGCGCTCCGCAGCGGAACCGGGCTGCCCTCGACCACGCTGGTCAACAATCTGGTGAAGTTGCTGATCGCCACCCTGGGCCTCTTCCTGATTCTTCAGAATCTCGGGATCGAGATCACGCCGCTCATCACGGCGCTGGGGATCGGGGGCCTGGCGGTAGCGCTCGCGCTGCAAGAAACGCTCAGCAACCTGTTTGCCGGGGTATCCATCATTCTGACGGGACAGATTCGCCCGAACGACTACATCAGGTTGGAGGATGGCCCCCAGGGATTCGTGACCGACGTGAAAGCCCGCAACACCACGATCAGAACGTTCCCGAACGAGAACCTCGTGGTGGTGCCCAACAGCGTCCTGGCTTCGACGATCGTCACGAACTACAACCTGCCGCGAAAGAAGCTGTGGATCACCGTCCCGGTTGGGGTCGCGTACGACAGCGACCTCGCCGAGGTGGAGCGTATCTCGGTCGAGGTCGGGAATCAGACTCTCGACCAGGTGCAGAACGGGTCCCAAACTGAGCCCACTCAGGTGCGCTATCGTGCCTTCGGCGACTCGAGCATCGACTTCGACGTCTTGTTGTCGGTAACCGCCTTCTCCGACCAGTTCCTGGTGCGGCACGAGTTCATTAAGCGTCTGCACTCCCGGTTCGGCGAGGAGGGGATCGAGATTCCGTTCCCGATCCGCACGCTGGTCATGCAAGGAGCGCAGATCCCTGAGGCCGACGCCGCCGAAGGCAGCTGACACCCGGAACCTCGCTAGCGTAGAGCGCGGCTCCGGAACCTCGTTTCCTCCCGAACGCCCCCCCTTGGGGCGATTTGGGGAATCTCCCGACAGCGCCCGGTCGGCGGGACCGTCATGCTTTACGGCATGACTACGCTGGATAGCCTCTTCCGACCCCGCTCAATAGCGGTCATCGGGACCTCGCGCCGCCCGGGGACGATCGGCTGGCAGATCCTGGATAACCTGCTCACGCACGGCTATGGCGGCGTGGTGTACCCGGTGAACCCGCAGGCCCATGCGATCCACTCGATCCGGGCCTGGCCGTCGGTAAGCGAGATCCCGGACGAAATCGACTTGGCAGTCGTGGTGGTTGCGGCGCCCAAGGTTCTTGATGTGATCGATGAGTGCGGCCGGAAGGGGGTTAAGGGGATCGTCCTGATTTCTGCCGGTTTCCGCGAGATCGGTGGCGAGGGGGTGGCCCTTGAGGCTGAACTGATGACACGCATCAAGCGTTACGGGATACGGCTTGTGGGACCCAACTGTATGGGCATCCTGACTACGGCCGAGGGCGTCTCGATGAACGCGACCTTCGCCCCGAACATGCCGCCGGCAGGCCCCATCTCCTTCATGAGCCAGTCTGGGGCCTTGGGCGTCACGATTCTCGACTACGCCTCCGAATACGGGATCGGCATTCACCAGTTCGCGTCGGTAGGAAACAAGCTCGACGTCTCCGGTAACGATCTTCTGGAATACTGGGAGGACGATCCGGAAACCCGAGTGGTTCTGATGTACCTGGAGGATTTCGGAGATCCGCGCCGCTTCACCCGCGTCGCCCGGCGCGTCAGTCGCAAGAAGCCGATCGCCGTGGTGAAGTCGGGCCGAACGGGCGCGGGCGCACGAGCCGCTTCCTCCCACACGGGAGCGCTTGCGGGGACGGACACCGCCACCGATGCGCTGCTGGCACAGTGCGGGGTGATCCGAGCCCAGTCGATCCAGGAGCTGTTCGACATTGCGATGGCCTTTGAGAACCAGCCGGTTCCGGCAGGAAACCGCGTTGCGATTGTGACCAACGCGGGCGGCCCCGGCATCATCATCGCGGACGCCCTCGAAGGGGCGGGCCTGATGGTGCCCTCGCTTTCCCCGGAAACCCAGGCCGCCCTTCACCGCGTCCTGCCTGCGGAGGCGTCGGTGCGAAACCCGGTCGACATGATCGCGTCGGCCACGGCCGAGATCTACGAGAAGGTGCTCTCCATCGTTCTGGCCGACGACGGCATCGACGCGGCCGTCGCGGCCTTCGTCCCCCCACTTGGCATCCGCCAGACCGATGTGGCGCGGTCGATCGTGGCGGCCCGAGGTCAGCACCCGGGCAAGCCTCTGCTCGCGGTTCTGATGGGAAGGGACGGGCTGCCCGAAGGAAAGGCGCGGCTTCAAGGGGCGGGCGTGCCTGCCTACATCTTCCCCGAGAGTGCGGCTCGTGCTCTCGCGGCACTGGACGGACGGCGCCGCTGGCTCGAACGCGAGGTCGTCGAACCTGAGGTTTTCGACGTCGATCACGAGCGAGTCGTCTCCATTCTGGACCAAGTACAGTCCGAGGGCCGAATCGACCTGACCGAGGCGGAGGCACTCGAGGTCCTTGAGGCCTATGGCATCTCCACAGTCCGAGCGATCAAGGCAACGGACGAGGCGGAGACCCTCGCGGCCGCAGAAGAGGTCGGGTATCCGGTGGTCCTCAAGATCCTGAGTCCAGACATCGCCCATAAGACCGAGGTCGGTGGTGTTCGGGTCGATCTGGCCGACGAGGATGAGCTTCGCACCGCCTTCCGTGAGGTTCTCGTGGAGGTCCAGCGCGCCCGTCCTGACGCCCAGATCGATGGCGTGCTGGTCGCGCCTTTCATTGAGGGCGGGGTGGAGACGGTAATGGGCGTCTCGCTGGACGGGGTGTTCGGCCCTCTCATCATGTGCGGAATGGGCGGAATCCACGTGGAAGCGATCGGCGACGTCTCTTTCCGCGTTCAGCCGGTTACGCGGCCTGATGCCAGGGAAATGATCGAGTCACTGCGCGGCAAGGCGATCCTTCGCGGACATCGTGGCGCTCCGCCGGTCGACGAAGATGCCTTGATCGAAACCATCCTCAGGCTGTCTCAACTGGTGGGAGACCATCATCGGATCGCCGAACTGGATATCAACCCGTTCCTGGCGCTGCCAGAGGGCGGCAAGTCACTCGATGGGCGGATCCGCATTCAGTCCGAGAGCGAACGCGATACGAACCGGGAACGAAACAGCTAGTCCCCGGACGCGCGAACGCCCCCGACCCTGGAATGGGCCGGAGGCGTCGCGGTCGAGCAGTGACTGCTGCGGCGTCTTACTTGCTACGGGCCGCGCAGGAGGTGATGGCGCCCTTATCGCGGCCGCTGATCAGGCCGTCCTTCTTCCAATCGTTGGCCATCTGGCTCACGGAGCGGACGAAGGCACCGTGATTCCGCGCCGAAGCCTGGGCTTCCGCAATCATGTCAGCGAAGGTGGCTCCGTTCGGCATCAGCTGGTTCGCAACGCCGGAGTCGCATCCGCCAATCGCGACCGTGGCGTCGAGGATCGAGTTCGGGAACACGTCGCCATTGTCACCGTGGCCGTCGCCGTCGGTGTCGACGGTCTCGCTCGGATCGTTCGGGAAGGCATCGGCATTGTCGCCAACACCGTCGCCGTCCGAATCAGCCCACTCGAGCGGATCGTTCGGGAACACGTCGCCATTGTCGCCGTGGCCGTCGCCGTCGGTGTCGACGGTCTCGAGCGGATCGTTCGGGAAGGCATCGGCATTGTCGCCAACACCGTCGCCGTCCGAATCAGCCCACTCGAGCGGATCGTTCGGGAACACGTCGCCATTGTCGCCGTGGCCGTCGCCGTCGGTGTCGACGGTCTCGAGCGGGTCGTTCGGGAAGGCATCGGCATTGTCGCCCACACCGTCGCCATCCGAGTCGTCCTGCTCGTTCGGATCGTTCGGGAACGCGTCGGAGTTGTTGCCACGCCCGTCCCCGTCCGAGTCGGTCGTTTCGGTCGGGTCGGTCGGGAATGCGTCGAGAACGTCCGGAGCGCCATCGTCATCAGTGTCGACCAGAGCCGGCTGGATGTCACCCGGGTCTCCACCGTTGGCCACGTAGGAGGTGCTCGACTCAAGGCGGAACTTTCCACCGGCCGCCCCGCCGCCGTCAAAGATGACGAAGGTCAGCGTGTGGGTGCCATCGAGCTCCACCGGATAGGTGTTCTTGGTCAGGTCCGTGTCCTGGACGCCAAGCAGCGCGCCATCAATGTAGATCCACGAACAGTTGTCCGCGAGGAGCTGGACTACGTAGTCACCAGACCCGAAGACCGGGGTCTGGTACTTGGTCCAGTTGTGGCTCGGCGCGGGACTGCCCGAACCCGACGAAGCCAGGTTGTTCCACGAGTTGATCCAAGGGGCCAGGAAGAAGTCGTTGGTCCACGGATGCCCCGACAGCACGAAGCTGTTGTGCTCGCCGGTCCAGGCCGGGTCGTTCGGCCCGAAGAGGGGGATCGAGGTGCAGATTGACGTGGGCCAGTCACCCGGCTGCGTCGGCGGCGTGATCGGATTCCAGGTACGAACGGTGACGCCACTGAGGAAGATCACCTCGGGGAACGCGGTGTGTGCGGCGCCTGACGGAATGGTGGTCTCCAGAGCATCTTCCGAGATCGGCGGTTCGGTAATCGATTCGCCACACGCCGTCAGGGCGAGGGCGGCGGCGAGAACGATGTGCAGCTTCTTCATGCGGGGACTCCTGAGGGGGCGGTCGAACTTGCCTTACACGTTCCGCCCCGCTGGCCCCTGCCGCCATAGAACCTTCGGACTATACGCAAGCGTATTTACTGTTGCATTTGAGGGTACTTCAGAGCCAGCCGCGCTCTCTCGCCAGCAGGCTCAGCTGGACCCGATTGCGCACCCCCAGCTTCGCAAAGGCGTGGTGGAGATGGATCTTCACCGTGCTCTGGGAGATGCCGAGCGCGGTGGCGACGCGCTTGTTGGATTGGCCCCCTGCCACCTGCACTACAACGTCACGCTCCCTTGGCGTCAGCTCCTCCCGCCCCTCAAGGCGTCTGTCGAGTGCAGCCGCCCTGGACGCGAGCTCCGGAGGAATCCAGCGGCCCCCCGCAGCAACCGCGCGAACGGCTTCGACCAGGACCGATGCGGCGGACTCCTTGAGAACAATCCCGTTCACGTCGGAGTTCAGGCACCGAAGAACGTCATGATCGTCCAGAGCCGCCGACAGAATGACTGTAGGGATGGTCAGGCCGGATTCCCTCAATCGATCGTGGGCCTCGAGTCCGCCACACCGGGGCATCTCGGCATCCATCACCAGGACGTCCGGAACGTCTCGCCCTACCGCCTCCATGACCTCGATGCCGTCAATGCAGACCCCGATCACCTCGACCTCGGCCTCGAGTGACAGGAGCGCCCGAAGGCCGTCCAGGACCACGGTGTGGTCGTCCGCAAGGAGCACCTTCAGGCTCATACGGGCTTCCATTCCGAGACGACCGGGAGATCGACGGTGACCACGGCACCGTCCGGTGTGGACAGGATCGCAATTCGGCCGCCGGCGTCCTCAACCCGGTGTTTGAGACTGAGCGGACCCAGACGCTGCTCACGCAGGGCGTCGTGATCGTACTCGCCCAGGAAGGAAAACCCGCTGCCGTCGTCGCGGATGATGATGGTCACGCTCCCCTCCCCTTTCCGAATCGCGACCTGGATGTTCCGGGCGCCGCCATGACGCGCCGCATTCCCCGTGGACTCCTGGATGATGCGCAGAATCTGGCGGCCAACCTCACCACCGAGCTCTTCCTCAATGTCGGTTTCGATCGTGGTAGTCAGGCCCCAGATGGCGCCGAGGCGATCAAGGAGGGCGGCGACGCGGTCTCCGATCCGACGCGTGCTGTCGGTCCAGATTGCCGCGCGGCCTTTCATTTCGTCCACGTAGAGCCGCATCTCCTGCTGCTCTGCCGATACCCCCTCGCCCAGAGTCGCCAACACTTGGTCGGCTGCCTCAGGGTCGTCACGTAGCAGACGTCGGGCGACTGCGATCTGAAGGCTGGCACCGGTCAGGGTCTGGAGGATGCCGTCGTGCAATTCGCGCGCCGTGCGCAGCCGCAGCTCTACCATCTCGTTTCGGATGAGTGCCTCCTGGTGCCAGGCCTGCTCCGCGTAATCCCGTCCCACGGCGTAGATCTGCCCACCGTCACCCGCGGCGAGCGACCACCTCATCGGAATCCAGCCGCCACCGGGACTGGCGATTCGGGCGTCAACGTCCGTTTC
>JBDNHE010000075.1:0-23716 GCA_041688945.1 Gemmatimonadota bacterium
GCGGCCAGCTCACCGGCCGCCCTCAAGAGTTCTTCTCGTCTTCGAAGCTTATCCCCAGCAGCCCCGCAACTTTTCCCTGCACGTCGAGGATCAGGTGTGCCTTCCTGAGCTCATTCTCAAGACGTGCGTTCTGTCGCTCCAGTCGGCGGACCTTCTCAGCCAGCGGGTTCCGCTGGGCCTTGCGGCCACGCTTCTTCGACAGTGCCTTCAACGTCCCGTCTCGAGCTGCCTTGCGCCACGCCGTCAGACTCGACGAATACAGGCCTTCGCGCCGCAGGAGTCGGCCGACCTCGCCCGGATCCGTGCACCTGTCCGCTTCTTCGAGAATCCGCACTTTGTACGCCGCACTGAATCGGCGACGACTCGGTTTGTCGACTACCTCTGGATCCGGAGGACCCGGGGATGCCTCGCTGCGCTCGCCCTCCACGGGCGGACGGGCTTTACCATTTTCTTTCATTCGTTCTCGGAGTCCCAGCATTGTGGATTTCTCTGCCTTCGCCCTACTCTAATTCTTTACGTGCTCCGTGTCTCACGTACGTTGGCAGAGAGGGGAAGGAGTGAATCCCGACTTGAATGTGGTCTGAAGCGAGAGGTTCAGAACCCTTACCCCACGCCTAATGACGTCTTCGAAGGCAGCGACTTCACCTCCTAGGGTGGGCCCATACTGCGCACCAAGCACCTGCGCATTCCACATGACTCCCGTCATCCCCGCACCGTTGCCGCCCTCTGCCGCCAGGATCGACGCAACAAAGTTCCCGTGAAGGGGAGGAACCGGGGGAGTTTGTGGCGGTCCGAAGGGGCCCACCGGAGTGACGTTTCCGAACAGTTCCGAATTCAGGGGAAAATCGCTGTCGAGAAGTCCCACCGGGACTCCCGGGTCGCCGGTCTCACAGGCCCATGCCAAAGGCAAGCCAATCTGCTGGAGCGCCCAGTTCTCACCACCGATAGCGGAGCGGTCGGGCGACCACATTGACCAGTCCCCTACCCCATCGTTCGGCTGTCTCCAAGCCGCCTCCGACCTAAGGAGTGGCAAAGCCGTGATCACGGATGGGTGAGCCGCCAGGGCCTCACGCGCGTCAAGAACCGCGGCCCCGCCGTTGATGGAATCGAAGCGCACCAGATAGAATCCATCGGCGAACGAAGGGTTCGTTGGGGTCCCACCCAAAACGACGCCTCCTCCAACCGTCGCCAGAACGGCGTCCTTTTCCGCCGGCGTGAGTCCCGGCAAGAACGCGATCTCAATCAGGTCGGGCGGAATGTGGTACGCCGGATCTAGCGTTGAAAAAACGTCGGCGGGAATCGAATTCGGTGGCGTCGCCGGGAAGCCCGAAGTATCCGGAACTTCCGAGCCCAACACGAGTTCGAGGCGGGCACCATGAGCTGTTTCTCGCGAGTGGAATTCCACCCGACCCGACGCACCCTCATTGGTCTTCCTGACGATCCACCCGAATCCAACCTCGGAAGCGAGGAGGGTGGCAACGTCTTCAGTGACGTTGAACCGGATTTCGCCCGACGAGGCATTCGTTATTAAAACGCTGTCACTGGCCTGCTGGAGCCATGGATGCACGTCCGGCTGCCCCGGCTTCCCCATCTCCCAATCTGTTGCGCTACAGTCCGCCGCTTGATTGTCGAGGTCAAGATCGACACCGCAGTTCCATGTTGCGCCAAGTTCGCTCCAGGGCGCCAGCAAGCGGTGAATCGCGACCCAGCGCCCACCAGAGCCCCAATTTGAACCGTTATCTGAGATCGTGAGGACCACTTCTGCCTCATAGAACCGCCTCTCTCCTACTACGCCGACTACCGTAGTCTTGTCGATCGAGAGCAGGCCTCGGTTATTCCCACTAGCTCTCAGACGGATCTCTGGCAGATCGCCTTGGTTTTGGTTGGGCTTTCCCTTCTTGACGTATGTGTCCCCATCGATCAGAATCGTATCCGTCGCAGCGATCGAAAGACTGGAACTAGGAAGACTGGAGATCGGGGACGTCACATTCGCCTGGTCACATCCAGCAATTGATGCAAACAAGAACGTGACTACTGTCCGCTTCCGCATACCCACTCCCCATTCCCAGTTTATAAGCTATCATCACTGGCGAGACTCTAGGCCCGCAGGGTATCAAAATCAAACAGCCTATGCCGGACGTCATCCACCTTGTGGCCCGGGTATCCACGGCACGGCCAGCTGGACACTGTCGTCTCTCCTGAGTTCTTTGGCTTGAGAAAGAATCAAACTCCCATCAAGCACTTGGCAAAGGCGTACGAGGTAGACCCCCTCGCCCCCCTGGGGGATCGGCCATCCACCAACAGGGGCCCCGCCCCCGACGCTGCCTAGTGCGGCCACCTTATCCTCGACACTTGTCCCATCCCGGAAAGTTACAAGGACGAGTCCAATCGCCACTTGATACAACGGATCGACGGCGGCCACCGTAATCACCGGAGCCACGGTGGGAACCGGGTTCCAAGGACGGCTCTCTAACGCCATTAGCCACTCGGCGTCCCCTAGATCCGAATCAAACATAAGGGCGGCCACGATCCCCTCGCTGGTGACGATCGCTTCCAGGGCGTCCTCGACTCGCTCCCTACTCGTCGAAGCCGAAAGCAGGTAGACACCGTCTGTCAGCGGCCCATCCCATTCCCACCCACCTTCTACTTCCCACTGCCCCAGCGGGGAAAGGAGGCGTATCCGTTCTGTGTGCGGAAGTGACAAGCTAAACGACACAGCGATCAGCGGCCGCTCTTGATTACCGGTATTGGAAGCGACTAATCGATCCGGGGGCCGTTTGGGGAGTTCTTGCGCGGAGAGAGGGCCGACCGCCAGCAACACGAGAGAGCAAGCCAAAAAGCTGGGGCGGTGCGCGGACGTTCGGGACCTCATGATATGCCTCATTTGAGCGGCGATTCGACTGAATAGCATACGTACAGCTACTCCTGGTGTTCCGTACTGAGCCGTGGGCTGTGGAGTGCCAAGGACCTCATCAGGCCGGGGTCTCACCGGATCCTCCCGGCATGAAGGTGGTCCATCGTCCCAGCTCCGAGGGGGCCACGTCGGCAACCCCGAAACGTTATACGCCAGCCTGAAGGGTGTTGCGGATCAGTCTAGCCAAGGAATGAGATGCGATCGGATCCACGACGCGAGATCTTCCTCGGAAAGCGACCCATCTGCGGTGCCCAGGATAGCGTTGACGGCTTCGGGCTCGGGCGCTTCGAGCTCAAGATCGTTGATGGCGAGAAAGGTATAGGCGGCGACGAGCGCGGCTCGTTTGTTCCCGTCGACAAAGGGGTGGTTCTTGGCGATGTCGAAGGCGTACGCGGCTGCAAGAGTCGCCAGGTCCGTGCCGGGTTCGTAATGCCACTTCTGCTGCGGCCGTGTCAGGGCGGACTCAAGCAGTCCTTCATCGCGAATGCCAAGACCCCCTCCATGCTCCAAGATCTGGTCAGCATGAAGCGCCTCGACAATCGGGCGATCGAGCCAGGTGGGTTCGGACGGCAAGGGAGAAGGCTACTTGGCGAGTTCACGAAGGGCGTTCTTGTACTTCTTGGCCCCGCGGCGGTAGACAGCCATCGCCTTCTCAAAGGTTGGATCGTACGGGGTAATGAGTAGGCCCTTGTCGGTGGCGACCACGAAGACCTGGTCGCCCACATCGAGGTGCAGCCGGTCTGCCAGATCCTTGGGGATAGTGGCACCGACGGAGCCACCCATCTTGCGAAGTATGACGGTGCGGACCACAGGTACCTCGAAGGGCTGGAGAGATAAGGCGAAGCCGGAGTGTAGCATAGCACGAACGTGCTACTGTGTCCAGATGTGAATGGCCTCTGACAGCGCTGAAGCGGGCTGGCCGCTGTGCGGTAAGTAGCTAAAAGGGGACGTCCGAGTCATTCCGTCATGGCCCCGCCCGAAGCGTGAAAGTAGATGCGGGCGACCCCTTACGAGTTGCAGAGGATGAAGAGATGTCACGGGCCAAAGTAAATCCTGAACTTATCAATTGGGTCCGCGAAGACGCTGGCCTGACGGTTGATCAGGCGGCCAAGAAGACCGGCACATCTCCCGAGCGAGTCAGACTTTGGGAGTCAGGTGAACTCAATCCGACTCTTCGACAACTCCGCCTTTTGGCGAAGGCCGCAGGTCGGCCATTGGCCGTCTTCTACCTACCTGAGCCACCTCGCCGATTCCAGGTGCTCAAGGACTTCCGAAGGGTGACAGGCGACCCCTTCGTGGGTGCTTCGACGGAACTACGGCTGGCCATTCGTGGGGCGGTCGAGCGTCGCGAGATCGCACTAATTTGGCCGAAGGCGGGGACGACCTCCAAGAGCCGTTCATGCTATCCGCCACGCTAAACGACGACCCGGTCGCGCTTGCCATGTCTGCGCAGGAGCTCGTGGGGGTCCCGTTATCCGAGCAGTATCGGTGGTCCCAAGTATATGATGCGCTCAATGGTTGGAAGGCCGCGTTCGAGGGTCTCGGCATCTTGGTGTTCCAGGCGACTGGAGTCTCGACCAAAGAGATGAGAGGGTTCTCCTTCGCGGAATGGCCGTTCCCAGCAATTATTCTGAACGTCAAGGACTTCCCGAACCCTAGAGTTTTCACCCTGGCCCACGAACTCTGCCATCTACTGCTCCGCCAGGACGGAATGTGTGACCTGACCGAGGGTGGGCCGCGGCCCCCGGAAGAAGATCGGACTGAAGTCTTTTGCAACGCGTTTGCGGCCGAGTTCCTCGTCCCCACTTCGGCTTTTCTGGAATCGGCCGTCGTCGGAGCACACGGCCCCGACCAACGATGGCGAGACGACGAGATAGCATCTCTAGCCCGTCGGTTCTCGGTCTCAAGAGAAGTGGTGGTGCGACGGCTTCTTACCTTGGGCCGGACGACAGAGACCTTCTACCGAGAGAAACGGAACGAACTCGCGGTTGAGTATGAGCGCCTGTCGCAGGACAGGAAATCCGGCCCGGTGACGCCAGACATCAAGGCAGTTTCCTACGCGGGACAAGCATTCGTCCACCTTGTGCTAGTGTCCTATTACGGAGAGCGGATCACATCTAGCGACGTGTCGAACTATTCGGGTGTTCGTCTGAAGCACCTGGGGCCGATTGAGGAGCGCGTGATGGGCCGCTCCGTCATGTTTGGATGATCTCGGAAGGTTCAGTTCGCGCCTCGGAAGAGGTGTTGGTTGAGCTTGAGAAGCGTCACGACGGAGCGACCGAATGGGCACGTGCCCAAGTAGGACTCTTTGTTCCGATTGATGACGAGGTTCAAGACTCCGTCACTCGTATCCTGAATGACCACCCCAAACTCATCGATACTCGAAGGGGTCGATCCGGAGCCGATCCATTTGTGATCGGTCTGGCGGAGTCCGCTGCAACCAGCTGCACCGTTATCACGGGTGAACTTCCGTCGAACAACCTCAATCGTCCGAAGATTCCAGATGTCTGCGGGGCGATGGGTGTTCCGGTGATCCGGCTTGTCGATCTCATCCGTCTGGAGCGCTGGTCGTTCTAGCCGGGTCGCCCCCCTCTCAAACGAGCTTCTTCGTCCGCCGGCTCGGCGTTCCGAGCCCTCAGGCAAAGCTACGCCCGATCCTCCATACCTGCAATTCTCACCCGACCGAAGGTGCCCTGGGGATCAGGCCGGAAGCGTGTTGATCAGCAGGAAGATCAGAAGCAGCGGCTGGTAGAGAATCGACGCCAGAAACACCCGCCTGACCCGCTTGTCGGTCATGTCCTGGGCCGCCAGCACAGCAGTGCCGAGCATCCCGAGGCTCAGCGCGATGGCGCCGGCGCCGTAGATCCATCCCGTCATTCCCAGAAACACAGGGGCGACGCTCAGGACCAGGAGCGAGACCGAGTGATAGACCATGTGCCGCCCGATCCGTCGGCCTTCTGGATCGGAGCGGGGCGCCAGGAAGAAGCCAACCGCCTCGTAGTCCTCTCGCAGGATCCAGGCGAGGGCCAGCACATGAGGCAACTGCCACAGGAAGTAGATGCCGAACAGTACCCAGCCTCCGAGTCCCAGTGAGCCGGTGGCAGCCGACCAGCCGATCAGGGCAGGGAGGGCCCCGGGAATGGCGCCGACCAGGGTCGCCGAATAGCTGCGCGATTTGAGCGGTGTATAGGCCCCCAGATAGGCGGCCGCCGAAAAGGCAGTGATCAGCGCCGGAATCAGGCCAAGAAACTCGCCCAGCCACGCGATTCCAACCCCGGTCAGAAGGACCCCGAACGCCAGGGCTCGTCCCGGCTCCATCCGGCCGGAGGGCAGGGGCCGCGATCGCGTGCGCTTCATGCGGCCGTCGACTTCGCGTTCGACGTACTGATTGAGCGCCAGCGCGCCCCCCGTGGCCACCGCCGTCCCGAACAGGGTGTGCAGAGCCGTCACCATATCCGGATCGCCCGCGGCGCCGACGAAGTAGCTGACGCCCGCTGTGATTGCCACGAACCCCGCGATGCCGGGCTTGGTCAGCTCATAGTAGGCATTGCGCTGCTTGGGCCTGGTCTCCGGGGATGGAGGCGCAGGCGAGCCGGCATCTGAACCGGGTTCGGGGGACATTTTTGAAGATGAGGACATTGGGGCTCCGAGGGGCAAGCCCCTAATCTATATGCGCTGACCAATGTGGCGTACGGCAGGAAACATTGAGTGCCCTGATGCCGTAAAACAGTGCAGAAGAGTCCGCCTCTCCGGGAACCGATGATGGACCCCATTCACGACAGTGAGTACAGCCTCGAAGAACGCCGGCGTAAGAGCCGATTGTTCTTCCGTAAGGCGTATGTGGGGTCACTCCTCTTTCATGTGGCGCTCTTCCTGTTGTGGCGTTCACCCCGTATCCACGACTCGCCTTTCGCTGCTGCGGGTCCGCGGGCCGGAGACGAAATAGCGGCGGCCGGTGGAATGCAGGCAATCACGGTGCTCGCGCCGCCCACGCGGCCGATCATACCGCCGCCGATCCCGCTTCCCTCGGTGGATGTGGAGCCAGTCGAGTTCGATGACGAGGCCGCCATCGACGATGCGGCGACCCAGGGAGAGCGTCCTGGTGAGGAGGGTCCGGGTACCGAGACAGGGGAAGGGCAGGGTGACGGCGGCACCTCGGACGAGGGGCTTTTTCAGATGGTCCCGGCCACGCCCCGCTCCATGATCATCCCTCCCTCCGACCCCGACCTGAAGGGAAAGGCCTTCGAAGTCTGGCTCTTTGTTGATGCGCGGGGTCGGGTGGTCCAGGACTCTACCTACCTGCGCCCGCCGACCGGCAACGGCGGTCTGGATCGCCGACTGCTGCGCGAAGCCTCGGAGTGGATCTTCAACCCGGCCCGCAGGGGTGGAGAGGCGATTGCGGCCTGGACGACCTACCGGTTTCAGGTCGGCGGCCAGTAGGACCCGCGGCGCTAAGTGCGGCCCACCACCCCCTCCCTCCACCCCCGAAAGGTGCCAAAAATTTCGGGCGATTCCATGCCCGATCGCGCCGAGAAGGCTGTTGAAGAAGTGGGGTGCGGCCGCGCGAAGGGGTCTTCGGTGTGTTCAGGGCAGGAACGACGACGAGGCGTAGCGAAAGCTACGTTGAGGAGGAGAGACGCAGCATGGACCACCGAACCCCCCTTCGCCCTTCGGTTGCAGCGGCAAGCGAGGCGCCAGTGCAAATCGGACCAGTCCGAAAAGAACGACACCCACCACCAGTCCGATCAGCGTATTTCGCATTCTTCCAGGATCCATTCGTCCAGACGACTCAGAGCAGGGGACACCGAACGGAATAATCCGCCGGGCCGCACGGTTCAACACGCAAACCGACCGCTGGGGTCCCATGGATGCGGCGCCCGCGCTGCCGCCCTACCTTTCGCGCCCGGTGAAACTGACCAAGTAGCCGGAGCTGGCGTGTTTCTGGATCACCTCCACACGCCGACCCGAACCAGCCTCTGGAGTCTGCATGGAGTCAGGTCGCACCGGAAAACGGATCCTGTGGGTCGATGATGAGGTCGACCTCCTTCGGCCGCACGTGCTCTTTCTGCAGGCCCGGGGCTATCACGTTGACGCCATTTCGAATGGCGACGACGCACTCGCGCTCCTCCGCTCGCTCTCCTACGACCTGGTACTGCTGGACGAGCAGATGCCGGGGCGCCGAGGGCTTGAAGTTCTCGAGATTCTGCGGCGCGAGGATCCCCACGCGCGTGTTGTGATGGTCACCAAGTCCGAAGAGGACCAGACCATGACCGAGGCGATCGGACGGCGGGTGGATGACTACCTGGTCAAGCCTACGAGTCCGCGTCAGGTGCTTTCGGTGGTGACCCGGATTCTGGAAGGCTCGTCCATTCGGCAGCAGCGAGTGGCCCAGGACTTTGCCGCCCGTTTTGGTCGATTGCAGATGAAGCGACAGGAGGCGGACACGCCCGAGGAGTTCGCTGCCGTCTACACCGAGTTGGTCGACTGGCACATCCGACTGGAGCAGGCGGGCGAGCAGGGATTGATGGACTCGGTCAACGCCATGTTGGTCGAGTTGCGGAGCGACTTCGGGCCCTGGGTCGTGCGCAACTATCCCGGCTGGGTTAAGCCGAAGAATCGCGATAACGCACCGAATCTGTCGGTCGACGTGGTTCGGAAGCATCTGGTTCCGCTCCTGAGTGAGGAGCCCGTCTTCTTTGTGATTCTCGATTGCATGCGCTTTGACCAGTGGCGCACGATCGCTCCGCTTTTGGCGCCCTTTTTCGAGATCGAGGAGAGCTATCACTACTCGATCCTTCCGACCGCCACACCCTACGCCCGCAACGCGATCTTCAGCGGGCAGTATGCGGACCAGATCGCCCTGGACTTCCCGGCGTGGTGGGATGGGACCGACGACGAGGGGAGCCTGAATGCCTTTGAGGACACACTGCTTGCGCGACAGCTCAAGCACCTGACCTCGCAGGACGTGCCGATCCACTACGAGAAGATCTTCTCGGATCGGAATGGGGATCAGGTCAGGGGCCGTGTGCGCTCGGCACTGCGCAAGCCGGGGACCGTGGTTGCCATGGTCTTCAATTTCGTGGACCTGATGACCCACGGTCGCTCGGAATCACCGATCCTGATGGAGGTGGCCAAGGACGAGGCCGCGCTCAGGAGTCTGACCCGCAGCTGGTTCGAGCGCTCCACCGCATTCGCCGTCCTCAAGGAGGCCGCCGCGGCCGGTCACAAGGTCGTCATGACCACGGATCACGGATCGATCCTGTGTCAGCATCCCGCCACCGTGTTCGCCCGCCGAGACGCCACCTCCAACCTGCGCTACAAGTTCGGCGTGGATTTACGGACGGAAAAAAAGGGAGTGGCCATGGTCACCTCGGATCAGGCAGATCTCCGACTGCCCGAAGGCCGGCTGGGGACGTCCTATCTGGTGGCGTTGGACGACCACTTCTTCGTCTATCCCACCAAGCTCAGGGAGTACCAGGCCCGGTACAAGAACTCATTCCTTCATGGCGGAATCAGCCCGGAAGAGATGATCGTGCCGGTGGCCACGCTGACGCCCCGGCCGCGCTGACCAGCGGTCCGGGGCTGATCTGCATCGCGGCCACACTTGCTCAGCCCGTGACTTCGGGCTTGATCGCCACGCAGAGGCCGTTTTCACCTCTGTTGCAGAAGACGTCATCCGTGACCCAGTGGTCCTGGCGGTTCACGACTCGCACATTGTAAGTAGGGAGATTCGATGGCGCGTTCTGTCGCCCGGCGTATTGAGGATCACGAGCGGGGGCGCCCGCTCACGCGGGGCTGCGCGGGGCTGCATGATGAGAGCGACCCATTGCGGGGGCGTCTGGCTCGCGGGGGCGGAGAGCCGGGCGATATCCTTCAACGCCGTTCCAAGCCTTGGCGGACCGCATTGCCGAATCCAACCACGTGTCCTCCGTGGGGGACACTTTGAGTACGGACCGGTACGGTCGAGTGCCGGGTGGACTGGAGAGCCGAATCCGCGGCCTGGGCTTCCACTCGACCCGCGATGTTCACCGCGAGACCACAATGGAGCGCAACTCCTCCGGCACCCTGGAGGAACGGGTGGTCGCGGTCTATGGCACAGGAATGAAGTGGAACGAACCCGCCTGTGCCTTTGGCGGGTAGAGGCTCAGGACACTGCCCAGTAACACCAACCCCCGCCGGCTTGCTACCTTTCTGGCGTGAAAGAATACCCTCGCATTCTCCGGTATCTGCGCCCCCACAAGGGCGTGTTTCTGCTGGCCGTCGTCTCCACCTTCGCATTCGCGGGGCTGGACGCGTTCGTCTATGTGCTGCTGATCCCGTTCATGAAGTCACTTTTCGTGGACCAGAACCCGGGCATGGCGTCTGACGCAGCTTCGGCGGCGGAGGCCGTTGCCCTGCCGCCGGAGGGAGTCGCCGCGCAACTCTCAGGCGATCCGAGCCTCTTCGATCGCATGCTGGATGGGACGGTCTATCGCTTCGTCGATCTGTCCGGCGATCCGCTCGAGGCGGTGCAACGGATCATCATCCTGATCCTGATCACCTTTTTCTTCAAGAACATCTTCGACTTCGGGCGCGGTTACCTGATTGCACGGGTAGAGCAGGGGGTCACCCGCGATCTCCGGCGCGAGGTCTACGACCACCTGCTCGAACTCGACATGGCCTTCTTCGGCCGTACCCGCATGGGGCAGATCGTCTCGCGCCTCACCCACGACGTCGAGCAGCTGCGCACGCTTCTGGCCCGCGAGTCGGCCCGGATCATCTCGGCGTTTTTCGAGTTCGCCATCGCGCTCACCATCATGCTGGCGATTTCGTGGAAGCTCACCCTGGCCGCGGTCATCGTGATCCCGGGGACCATGGCGATCTGGGGGCCGCTGGTTAAAAAGCTGCGCCGTGGAGATCGACGCGTGCTCGATCTGGCCGGCGATGTGAACTCCCACATTCAGGAGACGCTGTCGGGAATCCGGTTGGTGAAGTCCTCGTCCGCCGAAGCCATGGAGCGCAATCGCTTCGCCGCGCTGACCCAGGACTACTTCAAGACCTTCGTACGGACCGAGCGTTGGCGTGCACTCGCAGCCCCGCTCACCGAAATGTTGGCCGCCGCAGGAACCGTCATGATCCTGTGGTACGGTGCCCGCCTGGTTGTGGTTGACGGGGCGCTGGATGGAGCCGAACTGGTCGGCTTCCTGGGCTTCTCGCTCAAGCTGTACTCGCCGGTGAAGTACGTGGCCAAGTTCCCGGCGCTGGTTCAGCCGGGCCTGATCGGCGCCGAGCGCGTCTTCGAATTCCTGGATGCTCCGGCCGAAATCCGCTCCCGTCCCAATGCCCTGCCGTTTCCCGGCCTCAACCAAGGCATCCGGATGGAAGGCGTCGAGTTCTGGTATCGCGAGGGTGAGCCAATCCTGCGCGGCGTCGATCTTGATGTGCCAAAGGGATCGGTCGTCGCGCTGGTCGGTCGGTCCGGGGCAGGAAAGACCACCATGGTCGACCTGATCGGTCGCTTCTACGACACCAAGGGCGGCAAGATCACCATCGATGGAATCGACATCCGCGACATCTCGATCGAGGGTCTGCGAGGAGCTCTCGGCATCGTCTCGCAGGAAACGGTCCTGTTCCACGACACCGTGCTGGCCAACATCGCCTACGGGCGCACAGAGATTGATCAAGCCAAGGTGGAAGAGGCCGCCAAAGCCGCGAACGCCCATGGCTTCATCAGCGCCCTGCCCAAGGGTTATGACACGGTTGTAGGCGAGCGAGGCACCGAGTTGTCAGGCGGGCAGCGGCAGCGCATTGCCATCGCCCGGGCCCTCCTGCGCGACCCGCCCATCCTGATCTTTGACGAAGCCACCAGTTCTCTGGACACCGAGTCCGAGCGCCTGGTGCAGGACGCCATCGCAAAGCTGCTGAGCGGGCGTACCGTCTTCATGATCGCCCACCGGCTGTCCACGATTCAGCGTGCGGACCAGATCGTGGTGATGGAGGCCGGCCAGATTGTCGAGCGTGGCCGCCACGAGGAGCTCATGGCCGCCCAAGGGGTCTATCGCAAGCTGCACGAGCTTCAGTTTCGTGCAGACAACGAGCCGACGTGACCAAGGGTGCCTCGGCGCCCAGCCTGAAACACCGGCTGGAGTACGCCGCCTTCCGGTTCCTGCGCGGCGTCCTGTCGATTCTGCCCGCGCGGGTCGCTGACGACTTCGGCGGGATGCTGGGCGGGTTTGTCGGAACGCTGCTGCGAATCCGCAGGGACGTGGTCGACGAGAATCTTCGGCTGGCCTTCCCCGACCAAAATGATGCCTGGCGCCGAAAGGTCGGTCGAGCCAGCTACCGGCACATGGTGCGCGAGATGATCGCCACCTTCCGCATGGGCTCGACCAACCGGGACGACGTCCTGGCGCGCACCACTCTGCACGGAGACATCGACGGGTTGATGGCGGCCGTCGAGGCCGGCAAGGGCGCGATCATCGTGACTGGACACCTGGGCAACTGGGAGATTGGCGGCGCATCCGTCGCGGTCCGTGGCGTACCGGTCGATGCCGTGGCCCTGGTCCAGGCCAATCGCCTGTTCGACCGCGAAATCGTGGAGACGCGGGGCCGGCTGGGGATGACGGTCATGCCACGCGGAGCCGCCCCTCGGCTGGCGCTCAAGTCGATCCGGGCGGGGCGAGTCCCGGCTCTGGTCGCCGATCAGAACGCTCGAAAGGGCGGGGTGTTCGTGGACTTTTTCGGCATTCCCGCGGCCACGGCCAAGGGCGCTGCCGTGTTCGCGCTTCGCACCGGCGCTCCAATTTTTCTGGGTGTATCGATCCGCCGCCCGCTCCCTTCGTTGGCCTACGACGTCAATCTGGAAAGGATTCCGGCCGAAACAACCGGCGACATGGATGCCGACGTGGAGCGAGTGACCCAGGCCCACACAACCGCCCTCGAGGCGTGGGTCCGTCGCCATCCCGAGCAGTACTTCTGGCAGCACAAACGCTGGAAAACCCGGCCCCCCGGGGGAACCGGACTTCACCCTGTACGGTATTGATGTGAGACTTCTCGGTTGGCGGGACGGTCCCGTCAGCGACCCCGAAGCGCGAGTCCAAGTTGATCTATGTCTGCGTTCCCGCCCGTGATGAAGCCCGCACGCTCGGCCCTCTGCTCTGGAAGGTCCGCAAAGTGCTGGGCGAGTTCGGCCGTGAATTCCGGATCGTGGTGTTCGACGACGGATCCAGCGACGACAGCCTGGCGGTGCTCGAACGCTACAAGAGCACGCTCCCGCTTACGATTCTGAGTTCAAAGACGCCCGTTGGGTACGGAGCGGCCGTCGATCGGCTCCTGCGCCACGTGGTGGACAAGGCGCCCTATCCCAAGCGCGACTGTGCGGTCGTCCTTCAGGGTGATTTTTCGGAGAACCCTGAATTCATCATTGACCTGGTCAAGACGCTCGAGGGCGGCGTGGACATTGTCGCCTCCACCGTCGAGGGTGCCGGCGACGACGCCATCCCCAAGTCACGCCGCTGGGGCCGTCGACTCGCGCCCTGGGTTCTGGGACGGTCCTGGTCTGGTGCTCCAGTCGAGGATCCTCTCTCCGGGTTTCGCGCCTATCGGGTGATCGTTCTCAAGAAGGCCCTGCGCGAGGAGTCGGCGCCCTTCACTGACGTCGACGAGCCGTGGCTTGCCAGCCTTCAGCTGCTCAAGCGCGTGATCCCGTTCGCGCGTCGGGTTCAGGACACCCCGATCCGGCTCCGCTATCCGCTGCCCGCTCGCGAGTCCCGCTTCAAGGCGACTCGAGTGCTGAAGCAGCTGGTGCAGGAGCGTGGCCATCGTTGGCCTGAAGTCGAGAACGGAAAGAGCAAGGGGCGCGGTGGGAATGGCGGTAGCAAAGCCAAGGGCGCCAGCGACAAGAACGATAAGGATGGCGGGCCCGGTAAAGGCGGCCCGGATGGCGGCGGTCGTGGTGGCGGCAGTGGCGGCCGGAAGAACTCCGACGAGCAGGCGGCCTGATGAATTCGGCCCGTGGCCGTCTCGTCGCGTCCCTCGTGGGGGGCCTGGCCCTGCTTTTGCCCACGACGGCTGAGGCGCAGAACGGGAGACCTCCGATCATTCAACTCCCCGTGACGCTCGAAAGTTCAGCCCCACCGGCGGTGCCTTTCCGTCCGGGCGAGGTCATGAACTACGACATGAAGCTCGGCTTTCTGAGTGTCGGATCCGGGTGGATGGCCGTGCAGAGTGTGGACTCGATTCGCGGTGCCCCGTCGTACTATTTCTCGATGGGAATGGACGCGAGCATGATGTTCGGCGCGGTCCAACTTCATGATCGCTATCACTCCTGGATGGATGTGCGGACGCTGGCCAGTCGTCGGTACATCCGAGAGATCGATCAGCCCGGATACGAGAGCTACCGGGAGTTCGAGATCTATCCGGAGGAGCGCCGCTGGGCCCGTACGGACAAGAGCGACGACAAGACTGGCACCGCACTCAGCGACACCCCACTCGACGAGATCTCCTTCATCTACTTCCTGCGCACGATCCCGTTGGTAGTGGGCGAGGAGTACACCTTCGATACCTATTTCAAGGGCGAGGGGAATCCCGTCGTCGTGAAGGTGCTCAGACGCGAGACCAAAGAGACGTCGGCGGGAAGCTTCGAAACGATCGTGGTTCAGCCGATGTTCAAGACGTCGGGGCTCTTTGGAGACGGCGGCAAGGCCGAGCTTTATTTCACCGACGATGCCAATCGCTACCTTGTCTATCTTCGCTCCGAGGTGCCCGGGTTTCAGTCCATGACCCTGCATCTGCGCTCGGTCGAGCACCGGGGTGTGCTCAACGACAGAACGGGGGGCTGATCCCAGGTGGCAATCACCATGCGCGAGATCCGGCTGAGGTCGGTCTGGCTGCTGATCATTCCGTTTCTGTGGTTCGCACGGCCCACGCTGCAGCTCCTGCTGATTGGCGTTGGACTGGCTGGCTTGGGGCTCTTCATCCGGGCAATGTCGGCTGGCTTCATCCATAAAGAGAAGCAGCTGACCACCACGGGCCCCTACGCCTTCACCCGAAATCCGCTCTACTTCGGGACGTTCTTTCTGGGTCTCGGGATCACGATTGCCGGAGGCCATTGGGCGTTTCCGATTCTCTTCCTCGCCTTTTTCGCCGGGGTCTACGGGCGTACCATCGCAGGTGAAGCCCTACTGCTGACCGAACTGTTCGGCGACCAGTACCGGGCCTACGCGGACAACGTGCCGCTCTTCCTTCCGCGCCCCACGCCGTGGCGTCCCGAAGGTGCACCGTCCCCGCCTGGATTCGATTTCGCACGCTACAAACGGAACCGAGAGTACGAGGCGTTACTCGGCGTGGTTGCCGGCTTTGTTTTTTTGACGGCGCGGATGTGTTTCTGATGCGGAAGGGCTCCATCCGGCTGGTCACCGCATTCCCGCTGATGCTTGAAGGCTAGCCGAGCCGAGTGGCGTTTCGCTTCTGACTCGGCGGTTCCGGGTTGACCTCGCCACGCACACCGTGAACTTCCAGTATGGCAGGTCGACAGCAGACGCGTGGTGGCCGTGCACATCGGATCCGATGTGCGCGGCTTCGAGTTCACGATCGACGAGGGGTTCGATGCGCTTGAGGATGTGATTCGGCATCTCGAGACCTACGACGTCACCACGTCCGCGCAGCGGCTCCGATTCATTGGGATGCGGCGGGTTTTTTGGGTTCCCGGGTCAGAACGGCGGGCGCGGCGCAGGGATTCTGAACCCTCAGACGAGCGGCATTACCTGCTCCGCGAAACGCTCCATCTCCTCGAACTGCGGGCTGAACTGGAGCAGGACGAGGTCGGCTCCCGCCCGCTCGATCTCACGAATCCGCTCGGCGACCTGCTCTGGGGTGCCGATCAGCCCGGTGCGCAGTCCCCGGTTCGATACCGAGTAGTCCTCAATGGACACCTGCCGCTCGAGCTGAGTGTTCTCGATCCAGTCATGGTAGTTGGCGTAGCCGCGTGCGGACTGCTTCACATCGGTGATGCGTGCGACCTCGGCCTGGACCTCTGCCTCGGTGTCGCGGACGACGGCGAATCCGGCGACCCCATACTTCATTGGGTCCTGGCCGGTCGCGGCGCGCCGCTCAGCCATCCCTTCAAACTTCGGTGCGAGCACCTCGGGCGGGTCCCCATGGGTGAGCCATCCGTCGCAGGTTCGGGCGATGAAGTCCTTCCCTGCCTCCGACTCTCCACCTGCCCATACGGTGGGACGGGGAGCCCTCGCGGGCTTGGGCTCAACTACCGTCTCCTCCGTGCGGTAGAAGCGGCCCTGATGCGAGAAGGAGGGCTCCTTCCAGGCGCGGTCGACGATCGACAGCCACTCCTCGGAGCGCGCATACCGGTCATCATGGGCATCGAATTCGATGCCGAACTTCCGTGCCTCGGCCTTCCACCAGGCGGAGACCACATTCAGCGACAGCCGTCCCCCCGCGATCTGGTCGACATTGGCTGCCTGTTTGGCGAGTAGCGCTGGCTCGTGAAAGGCCGGTCGGACCGCAACCATGATCTCCAACTGTTCGGTCGTCGCCGCGAGTGCCGCGGCGGTCGACCAGGCCTCCAGGGAGGGCGCATCCTCTCCCTTGATGTCGTTCAGGTTCAGCTCTGCGACCAAGGTGAGGTCGAAGCCGATCTGCTCGGCCCGCTGGGCGAGGCGCTTCGCGTAGCTCCAACTCGCCTCCATCCCCTCGTCCTCGACATTCCGAAGCCACCCGCCGAACACGGGGAGCCAGAATCCGTATCTCATCGAAGGGCCTCCTGCGACGAGACCGCGGTTTCAAGCCAGTCGACGAGTCGCACGAAGGGATCGAACCCGAGGACCGCTACACCGTCGGCCACGAAGTTCGAGAGCGCGTTCACGTCGTAGTAGAGGCGCTCGCCGGACCGGGCGTCGAGCACGTACTCAATGCCGCCAACCTCGATCCCCGCCTCGTATGCGATCCGCTCCACCTCGTCCACGACCTCGGGGGACGGGGTGAAGGCCTCGACGCGCAGCCCCTGATCCGCAGCATCCACAGCGCAGGCACCACGGGCCAACTCGACGCCGTCGGAGGTCTGGCAGGCATCCGCCGGGCAGAGGTTGAACTCATTCTCCGGAGCAAAGACCCGAATGCCGTAGAGCACTCTGCCGTCGAGAACCTCGACCCGGTGAATCGCCCCATCCTCGGAGCGGAACGCCTCCTGCACGAGTCCGACCCCCGTGAGGCCAAGATCCAGAGCACCGCTGCCAGCTGCATCGTCGAGTGCATCCGGAGACTCCCACAGGGTGATGCCCGCTCCACTCCCTCCGACATTCGGCTTGGTCACGACGGGAAAGCGAAGCTCCCGTGACGCCTGGGCTGCGGCCGAGGGGCTGTCGACAAACCGCGACGCGGGCGCATGAATTCCGAGGCGTTGCAGCAGCTCAATCTGGTTGCCCTTGGAGGTCTCCGTAGCCCAAGCGCGGCTGCCATTTATAACCCGGAGCCCCGCCGACTCGGCGCGGGCGAGAAGATCCGCGGTGGAGAGGACCGCGGCCTCGGCCCCCCGCAGCCATGCCGAGGGGCTGATTCGATTGAAGAGCACAGCGCCCGCCGGGGCGTGATCGGGGTCCCAGTCCACCTCACGGACATTGATTGCTACAAAGGGGATGCCACGTCGCTCAAGTTCGGCGAAGAGGGGCCGGAACCAGTCCGGATGTTCGTAGAGTATGTGGAGTGAAGCGTCGGATGGCGGGCTGCCATCGCGAGCCACCGCGGAGTCGGGCATGGTGGAATCCTTCTGGGAAGGACCCCGGATGTCCCGGGCGGCCGCAAGATCCGATCACCGCGGCTCACCAGGGAGTCGCGGGGTCGGGAGTGGAGTTAGCTACTCGGGCGACCTGGCGACATCGAGGTACAACAACACATCGCCATTCGGCCGAGGGGCGCGGCCGAAGCGGCCTTCGCCTTGTAGATCCGAGCTGGAGCGATGTGGAGCATGCCAGGTGCGGTAGAGAGGTCAACGTGTGCGCCGAGGAAGCACGAACTGGACAATTATACGGTCGGTGTTCCGAGAGTTCAACGGGTGGCGTGCCGGGCCGTCGTCCGGGTTGGGCTTGGAGCCGATCAACCGCCGCCCCAATGGGATGCGCTGGAACGCGGCTCCTCATCCTCCCATCTATTCGGCAAAGAGCGCGACGTACGGCTCGTAGCGGTACCGACGGTTCCGGGCGTACCCGGTGATCTCGCGGAGAATGCCGAGTTCCTCAAGCCGAGATACGAGTGCGTTTGCGGCGGGATAGGTCGTGCCGATGATCTCCTGCACCTGGTTCACAGTCAGGATGGGTCGATCGTAGAGCGTGTCCAGAACCCGGTGCCCATTTCCCGCGACCCGTCCGAGGTGCTCGGTGATCGCGTCTCGGTGCGCCTCTCTGAGGGTGAGGATGCGACCGGCCATACCGGAGGCCTCCTGGCTGACCTCAGTGATGCCCCGAAGAAAGAAGACCAGCCACCCTTCCCAATCCCCTGTGTCCCGGACGGCCTGCAGTCGGTCGTAGTACTCCTGCCGGTGGCGCTTGAAGAAGTGCGAGAGGTACAGAACCGGGTGCTGAAGGATCCCGCGCTCGGTCAGGAGGAAGGTGATGAGGAGGCGGCCCAGCCGACCGTTGCCATCAAGGAAGGGGTGGATCGTCTCGAACTGGGCGTGTGCCAGCCCGATGCGGAGGAGTGGGGGCAGCGCATCGTCGGCGTGAATGAACCGCTCGAGGGCGCCGAGCGATTCCGCGAGCATGTCGGGCGGCGGGGGTACAAAGGTCGCGTCGGCCAGTGTGCACCCCTGGGGTCCGATCCAGTTCTGGCTCCGCCGCACTTCACCCGGGGTGAGTCGGCCTCCACGGGTTCCAGACACGAGCCGCTCGTGGATCTCTTGAATCAGCCGAACCGAGACCGGCAGCGTTTCGATCCGCCGGAGTCCGTAGCGAAGCGCACCGACATAGTTGATGACCTCGCCGACGTCGCGAGGCAGCTCCTCGTCGACGATCTGAGCCTCTGCTGCCAGGACATCGTGCAGTGAGCTCTGGGTCCCCTCGATCTGACTGGAGAGCACCGCCTCCTTCCGGATGTACATGAAGACGAAGTGGTCCGGATTCGGCAGCGTCTGAACCGAGCCGTCCAGGCGGCCGAGCGCACGGTCGGCGTTGGAGAGCCACAGCTGCAGCTCACCGCCGAGATCGATGGGCGGGGTTGGGGGGAGGGGGGCCGGGATGAAGGCCCGGTACCCAGTCCTCTGCAGCACGTAGCGACCCGCACGGGGCACGGATGTCATGTGGCAGACGTCATGTGAAGGGCTCCCGTATGTATGGACCCACGGTAGACGGCATAAATCTCATAGACTTTAATATAGGGATGCGGCCGCTTCATACACAAGGCTCGCGGATGTATGGATTGACTCGAGCCTCGGATCCAGATCACCTCCTTGCCATCGTCCCTCGCGGGTTCAATCATCCGGCATGCGCACGTGAACCAACTCATGGAATCTCAATCCCAACCGCCGCCCCAATCCGGGCGCCGGCCTCGAGATCTTGTGATGTAGCGCACCTGTCATCCAGCCTCTCGAAGCTGGCTCTCCGGAATCCTTCCGGGGGGCCTTTTTAAATTCCTGCCACTCACGAACATCATGTGCTCAATCCTGGCGATCCTGACCGACGCGTCCGACCGCACCGCGCTGCGAGAGCGGACGATGCGCCTGTCCACCTTGCAGCGGCATCGCGGCCCGGACTGGTCCGGGGTTCATGAAGACGCGCAGGTGATTCTGGTTCATGAGCGGCTCGCGATCGTCGATGCGGCAGGGGGAGCACAGCCGCTGATCGACGGGGGGACCGGGACGTCGCTGGCGGTGAATGGAGAGATATACAACCACCGAGAGCTCCGCGATGCGAGCGGCGAGTACCGGTATGCGACGGCGTCCGGCTGTGAGGTCATCCTGGCGCTCTGGCGCCGGAGCGGGGTCGAGCTCCTGCGCGAGCTCAACGGGATCTACGCCTTCGTGCTGAGCGACCCCGAGGCGGGGACGGTCTTCGTTGCCCGGGACCCGATCGGGGTGATCCCCCTCGACTGGGGCCGGGATGCGGCGGGCACCCTGCACATCGCATCGCAGATGAAGGCGCTTGTCCCGGTGTGCACTGAGGTGTCTGAGTTCCCCCCGGGCTGCTGGTGGACCCCGGATCGGGCCGAGCCGGTGCGCTTCCATGAGCCGCGGTGGACCTCCTGGGACACCCTGGATGCGCGCCCCGAGGACTCGGATGCGGAGCAGAAGCGGTTGGCTGTCGAGCTGGACGGGGCGGTGCGTCGCCAGCTCCGAGGAATCGTGGGACTTGTTGATTCGCTCCATAGACACGGTCAGGTCCGGCGGGCCGCGAAGTACCTGCGGGCGGCAATGTAAGGTGGCGTTCGGGTGATCCCGCCCGATTGACACCGGGATCGACCTTCATCTATCGTCCAACTATGATCCCCCAGACCAAGCGAACGACGTTCCGGTTGCTGGCCCCGCTGCTGCTCCTGCAGCTGCTGGCCGTAGGCGTCGTGATTCCGCTTCTGGACACCGACCTCGTCGCCGCATCGGTGACCATCGACAGCCCGCACGAAGGGTGCGACTGCCCGGTCTCCCACGATCATCGGATCTGCACCCAGGTCGCTACCAATCACGCTCTGGGCACGGCGCCGGAAGGCGCCCCCGACCAGATGCTGCGTCTGAGCACGCTTCCCGCGTTCGCTCCGGCTCATCCTCCCATTCTGGTGTGCCTTTCGGCCGCGCGCCCACGGGCTCCTCCCCGGGTCTGAGGCTTTTTCGCTTCACATCCCTGTCCTCTGGACGGCGGACCCCCGTAACGGGGGGCGTCGCACTCGGAGGGCGACCCCGGAACGTGATCTCATGCAGGGCCCTACGGTTCGCATGATTGAGGAGATGAATGGTGACCCGATTCAAGTTGCTACCGACAGTAGTGGCGGTCGTGGCCCTGACCCTGGTCGGAACTGCGACCCCCGCCCAGGCCCAGGAGCTGCCCGACTCCGTCCGCGTTGAGCTCGAGCGCCTCAGGGTGCGGCTCGACAGCCTGGAAGCTCTGGTCCGTCGGCTTCAGGGCGCAGGACGGGAACCCGAGGCGGCAGTGGCCCGTGACGCTCTGGCCGATCTGAGGGCGGCGGCGCAAGCGGCCGCCGGAGGTGTTGCGGCAGACACCGTGACCGGACCCGACCCCGATGCTCAGTTCTCCGGCCGTCAGCGATCAATGCAGGCGTTGAATCCGGAGATCAGCATCAACGCGGATATCCTGGCGCACATGAATACCGGCGATCCGGGTCAGGACAACTTCGCGGCTCGCGAGTTCGAGATCTCGTTCCAGTCCGCGCTCGATCCCTATTCGCGTGCCAAGGTATTCCTGGTGCACCATGCCGGGGGGCCGGAGTTTTCCGCCTTCGAGAGCGAGGAAGGGGGGGAGGAGGAGCCCGGGGGCACCGAGGTCGAGGAGGGGTTTGTGGAGTGGGTCGGGCTTCCGGCGGGCCTCAGCCTCAAGTTTGGAAAGTTCTTCCAGCGCTTCGGCACGCTCAACCGATGGCACGGCCACGCGCTGCCGTTCCAGAGCAGGTCGCTTCCCCATCTGGCGTACATCGGAGAGGAGTCACTTTCCCAGGCCGGAGCGTCGCTGAGCTGGATCCTTCCGATCCACGGCTTCGGCACCTACGACGCCACCTTCGAGGTGACGCGAAGCTCGAATGGCCAACTGTTCGGTGAATCCGTGCAGCCGAGCTACTTAGGCCATGTGAACGCCTTCTGGCAGCTGGGAAGCGCCAGCGATCTGGACCTCGGGCTGAGCTGGATCAACGGCTCGTACGAGACCGACGCGGCCGCATTCGCCCGAAACCTGATCGGCATCCAGGCTGCCTACACCTGGCGACCCCCGGCCCGGTCCCGATATCGCGAGCTGGTGGTTCGAGGCGGCGCGATGATTCTGGACGGGCTTGTCCCCACCCAAGGCGTCGCTGCGGCAGACGGTTCCGCACTGGGGCTCTGGTCTCTCGCGGAGTTCCGCCTGAACCAGCAGTGGCTGGTGGGTGCGCGGCTGGACCGGGCCGAGAATCCGCTGGACACCGAACAGACCGCCTGGCTGGGAGCCGCAACGCTCACCTGGTGGCAGAGCGAGTACGTCCGCCTTCGGCTGGAATACGATGTTCTGAACCGCAGCATGGCCCAGAACGAGCATGGCCGTCTGTGGCTTCAGGTGACCTTCGCAATGGGCCCCCACAAGCACGAGACCTACTGATGATTTCGCCGCGCAACTCCGGTCGAACCCCACTTGGAACAGGAGCACTGACATGCTGACCCTACTGGCCGTCTCAATGCTGGTGATGGGAATCGGGGCATCCCCACCCACCCCGCCGCCGCAGGCACCCGTGCGTGTTGTTGCGACGCTTCCGGTCTACGCCGATATCGCGCGCCAGATCGGGGGCAGCGAGGTGGACGCGACGTCCATCGCCGACCCCAACGAAGACGCTCACTTCGTGCGTCCCAAGCCCAGCTTCGCCCTGGCGCTTCGCCGGGCCGACCTGTTCATCACGACGGGCCTGGACCTTGAGCTGTGGGCTCCGATCCTTCTGGATCGCGCGAGCAATGCGGCAGTGATGGAAGGAAGTCGGGGC
Source organism: Gemmatimonadota bacterium (assembly GCA_041688945.1). Lineage (GTDB taxonomy): Bacteria > Gemmatimonadota > Gemmatimonadetes > Longimicrobiales > Gaopeijiaceae > Gaopeijia. The sequence continues at coordinate 22,568 of JBDNHE010000075.1, forward strand.
TACGTCACCGCATATACCGGAGTCAGACTTCTCGACATCCCGACCTCCATAGATCGGAGCCAGGGTGATGTCCACATCTATGGCAACCCGCACGTCACCACCGATCCTCTTCGAGCCCTGCAGGTGGCCCGCAACATCACCACGGGGCTGAAGCGCGTCACGCCGGATCGGGCGGCGATCTTCGATGCAGGGCTGGCCCGCTTCACCCAGCAGATACACCGGCGGCTCTTTGGTGCGGAACTGGTGGAGATGATCGGAGGCCCCACCCTGGAGCAGATGGCGCTGGAGGGCAATCTGATGAGCTTCCTCGGCAGCCAGGAGTTTGCGGGGCGCCCGCTGGTCAGCTTCCTGGGTGGGTGGCTGGGTCGCGGCCAGGCGTTCCGGGACAAGCAGATCATCTGCTATCACAAGAACTGGGCCTACTTCGAGGAGCGCTTCGGAGTCACCTGCGCCGAGTATGTCGAAGCCAAGCCGGGAATCCCGCCCACCCCCGGTCATGTGGCCCACCTGATCGACCGAATGACCAACGACGGCCTCAACGTCCTGTTGGCGTCGGCCTATTTCGACGCCGACAAGGTACGAACCGTCGCGCAGCGCGGCGGCGCGACCGCCGTCATCGTGCCGGTCTCACCCGGCGTCGAGGGTGTGGCCGACTACTTCGCGCTGGTCGACACCTGGGTCGACGGGCTGGCCCGGGCGTTCGGATCCAACTAACCCCCCAAGCGGGAGAACGATGACATGCTGGACCTGATGATCCCGCCCATTGTGGCGGCGCTGGTGATCCTGGCTCTTCACGCCTATCTCGGGCTGCATGTGATTGCCCGCGAGGTGATTTTTGTGGACCTGGCCTTCGCGCAGATCGCCGCCCTGGGAACCACCGTGGGGCTCCTCATGGGGCTGGAGGTGGGCAGCCCGCTCTCCCTTTTGGGGGCGTTTCTGTTCACCCTGGCCGCCGCCGTAATGTTCACCATGACCCGCATGGAGGACTCGCCCGTCCCGCAGGAGGCGGTGATCGGAATCACCTATGTGGTGGCCTCTGCGGCCGTGATCCTCATCGCAGGCTTCAGCGCCGAGGGCGCGGAACACATCAAGGAGACGCTCACCGGTACGCTCATCTGGGTCGACTGGCCGACCATCGGCAAGATGTCC
>JBDNHE010000076.1:0-4379 GCA_041688945.1 Gemmatimonadota bacterium
AGCGCGTGAGATTGACCTGCGCCTCATCGACCTCGACCTGGCTGAAGTCGGTATTCGCGGTCAGGTCCAGCGTAAGGGTGGAGGTCAGGCCGTATTTCAGATCTCCTCCGATCTCGAACGAACTGCCCTCGCCACCGGGCGCCGTCGCCGGCCCGCGACGATTGTCGGCCAGCACGTACGGTTTGATTCGGAGTCCACTGCCCGGTCTGAGGTCATCCAGACCCTCCAGCGTTCCCGCCTTCGACATCCGGTGCAGGGGATCCCGCCGGTCGAGTGGCGCCCAATAGCTGTCCTCCGCCTTCCGGCGTACCCGACGCAGGACGTTGAATCCCCATTCCTGAGGACCCGGCGCCCCACTGAATCGAAGGGTCGACCAGGGGATGGCCATTTCGATGGTCCAGCCCTCGTCATCCCGGGTGGTCGCCAGATCGAAGACCCCATCCCAGCCGAAGTCGGTCACGCGGCTGTCGTTGAAGGTCTGGCCGTCCCGATACGCGCCGAACGGATTGACCAGAAAAATGAAAGAGTTTCTGCGGTCCAGAAACGTGTCGAAGGCCAGGCCCAGAATGTCGCCGTCTCGGGTGCTCAGTCCGGGGAAGTCGTGCTCCAGCGACGGGACCACCCATCCATCCGCGACCGAGTCCCAGGCACGGACCGCGATGTAGAGGGCGTCGTCGCTGTAGGCGATCCGGACTTCGGTCGGTTCGGTCGCCGGTGCTCCCGCCTGGGGCTGGGACTGAATAAAATCGTCCATCGCCGGAATCGACTGCCACAACGCCTCGTCGAGCACGCCATCAACTCGGGGGGCCTCGGATACGCGAACCACGCGGCCGACCGGCCGGGGCACGGCCTCGACATCGACCACCTGCGCGGAACTCGGTGCTGCCATGGTGGCAAGGGAGACGACCATGACGATGAGGCTGCTCTTCTGGAATTTCATCGCGCGAAGCTAGGCTCCGGGAATGGCTGCGGATAGACTCACGCGCCATCCTCCCCGATCTTCCCCAGCATGAACGAACCGCAGAACCACGTACTGGCCCGGAATCCCGGGTACAAGGGCCCCCAGGACATCGGTCTCGTCATGGGGGGCGGAGGCGCCCGCGCGGCCTACCAGGTCGGCTTCCTGCGATGTCTGGCCCACAGCTTCCCTGATCTGTTGATCCCCTACATCACCGGTGTTTCCGCCGGTGCGATCAATGCAGCCCATCTCGCGTCGCACCACGGGAATCTGGAGCAGTCGGTCGAGGAGCTCTACCAGCTCTGGTCGAACCTGCGGATGGAAGACGTCTTCCGGTCGGACCTGCGCTCCCTCAGCTGGAACATGATCCGCTGGGCGCGAAAGCTGGTCTCCGGTGGCACGGGCGGAGCGATCGAAGTGCGAGGTCTCGTCGACACGGATCCTCTTCGGAAATACCTGACCGACGTGCTCCACACCGTCGATGGTGACATCACCGGGATCCAGTACAACCTGGCCCGAAAGCATCTTCGAGCCGTCGCGCTGTCTACCTCGTCCTACACCACCGGACAGTCCATCACCTGGGTTCAGGGCGAAGACATCCCGGAGTGGGAGCGGCCCCAGCGCCGATCAAGAAACACCACGCTGACGGTGGAACACGTCATGGCGTCGTCCGCCCTGCCCTTCTTCTTTCCAGCCGTGCCCATTGGGAACGAGTGGTTTGGAGACGGAGGAATCCGGCTGGCCGCCCCGCTGTCTCCGGCTGTGCACCTCGGAGCCCGGCGGGTAATGGCGATTTCGACGCGGTACGACAGCAGCTCGGTCGAGGCCGATATGGAGCAGATCCAGGGCTACCCCCCGCCCGCCCAGATCGCCGGTGTGCTCCTGAATTCGGTCTTTCTGGACCTGCTCGATCACGACGCACTCCGGCTGGAGCGACTGAACTCACTGCTCCGCCTGCTTCCCGAAGAGCAGCGCAACTCGCTCCGACCGATCGAGCTGTTCGTCCTGCGTCCTTCCGAGGATCTGGGGCAGCTGGCCAGTCAGTTCGAGCCACAACTGCCAAAGAGCTTCCGCTTCCTCACCCGAGGGCTCGGTACGCGCGAAACCAAGAGCCCTGATTTCCTGAGCCTGATCATGTTCCAGCCGGACTATCTGCAGATGCTGATGGAAATCGGTGAGAAGGACGCGATCAACCAGGCAGAAGAGATCGGTCGGTTTCTGACGGTCGAAATCGAGTAGGCCGATCGCGAGCCACCCGGGGTGGTCATCGCGCCTGCGCCTGAGCAGATTACAGGTGTGGCCATCCCGCCACGTAAAGCACCTCCGGAGGACCCGATGTCGACGCCCGCGAACGATCCCAGCCGCCAGCACGCCACCGCACTCGAATCCCGTGAGGTCGCCGAGGTCGCGCGCGAGGAGGACTGGAATCAGCGGAGCTTCTCCAAGCGACTTTTCAACGGCGGCCTGGCGCTCGAGATCCTTCAGACCGAGCCCAAGAAGGACCCTGAAGAAGCAAAGCGGGCCAAAGCCTTCCTGAGTCAACTCCACGACTTCGCCCGCGACCACATCGACGGCGACGTCTTCGACCGCGAAGGCTGGGTGCCCGATGAGGTGCTGAAAGGCCTGGCCGACATCGGCGCCTTCGGTATGAAAATCCCGCTGGAGTACGGCGGCCTCGCTCTGTCCCAACGCACCTATAACCACGCGCTCGAGATTGTCGCGTCACGCTGTGGGGCAACCGGAGCCTTTCTGTCTGCCCATCAGTCGATCGGCGTACCCGGCCCGATCATGATGTTTGGCTCGGACGAGCAGAAGAAGCGGTTCCTCCCCAGGCTGGCCAAAGGGGAGCTGTCCGCCTTCGCGCTGACCGAGCAGAACGTCGGTTCAGATCCCGCCAACATGGCGACGACCGCGGAGCTGTCCGCGGACGGGACCCACTGGATCCTGAACGGCGAAAAGCTATGGTGCACCAACGGACCGCGCGCAAAGATCATCATGGTCATGGCGCGCACGCCCGCCCGGGAAGGTGTCCGCGGCAAGCGCCCCATTTCGACCTTCGTGGTCGAGACGGATCAGGAAGGGGTGGAGGTCAAACACATCTGTTCCTTCATGGGATTGAAAGCACTCTCCAACGGCGTTCTGACCTTCAAGAATGTGAAGGTGCCGGCTGAGAATCTGGTCTGGGGCGAAGGTAAAGGCCTCAAACTTGCCCTCATGACGCTGAACGTGGGTCGGCTCGCCTTGCCGGCCTTCTGCACTGCTGCCGGAAAGGCCTCGCTCGAGGTTTCCCGGGTCTGGGCTGGCCAGCGAGTTCAGTGGGGTCAGGCCATTGGAAAGCACGACGCCATTGCGCAGAAGTTGGCGAAAATGGCCGCCGACACCTTTGCAATGGAATCGGTGGTCGAGATCACCTCGAACATGGCCGACTCCAAGACGTTCGATATCCGTCTGGAAGCCGCCATCGCCAAGATGTGGAACACCGAGGTGGCATGGGCTCTCGGAAACGAAGCTCTCCAGATTCGCGGGGGCCGTGGCTATGAGACCCATGACTCCCTCAAGGCCCGCGGCGAATCCCCCTGGCCGATCGAACGGATGGTCCGCGACCTGCGCATCAATCTGATCTTCGAAGGTTCGTCGGAGATCATGCGCTTGTTCATCGCGCGGGAAGCCGTTGACGACCACCTCAAGGTCGCCGGCGCCCTCGCTGACCCGAGCGCCACCTTCGGGGCCAAAGCGGCTGCCGCAGTGAAGGCCGGCTTTTACTACGCCGGCTGGTTCCCGACGCGTTTCCTGGGATGGGGCTTCTGGCCCAAGTACGGTGAGTTCGGTCCGTTGGCCAAACACGTGCGCTGGATTGAACGCGCGTCCCGGAAGCTGGCTCGCAATAACTTCTACGCCATGGCCCGTTTCGGCCCTGGCCTCGAGAAGCGCCAGGCCGTGCTGGGCCGAATTGTGGACGTTGGCGCCGAACTGTTCGTCATGAGCTGCGCCTGCGTGAACGCGCAGAAGATGCTGAAGAAGAACCCATCGGACCGAACCCCCACTGAACTCGCGGACCTCTTCTGCCGCCAGTCTCGCAGGCGGATCGGAGCGAGCTTCCGCAGCCTGTTCCGCAACGACGATTCCGCCGCTTACTCGGTCGCGATGAGCGTGCTGGGTGGGGACTACGATTGGCTCGAAGATGGAGTGGTGGCCATGAGCGAGGTCTATACATCGGAGATGATGGCGGCCGCGGTCTCCGAGGGCAGTCGTGAGCCGGAGACGGTCGCAACAGGCTGAATTTGCGCTCGGTGTCCTCGACCACGTATTTGATGCGCGGGTGCAGTATGCTGGTGCGCGTCTGCGGTAGGCTGATGCGCGACTGCGGTATGCTGTCGAGAGGCGTACCCACAGGAGGAACGATCTAGTGCGACGACTCACC
>JBDNHE010000077.1:0-3681 GCA_041688945.1 Gemmatimonadota bacterium
CTGGGGGGGATAGCTTCCAAATGAAGCCCATCACACTCTACGTCGGAGCGATCTGCGCGGCAGGGCTGTTCGTCCTACCGTTCGTGGATTGGGGGCTGACTTTACAGTTTGTCGACGCGCACACGTGGGGCTTTGCGCTCCTCGTGCTCTTGGGCTTGGTCTCCGAGCACCAATCCGTTTCCACAGGGGTGGGGGCATCGGGTGGTTCCCACACGATTACGTTCATTCCCTTGCTGGCGAGCACCGCACTCTTCGGCCCCGCGGCGACGATTGTCTTCATCGCGATCATTGGCACCATCGCGGAGTTCGGATTTCGGAGGAAGGGTCTCCTCCGCGGATTGTTCAACGTATTCCAATACATCCTCTCGACTGCGATCGCGGGATGGATTTACCTATCGCTGGGTGGCGAACCCTTGGTTGCGCTGGAGTACGCGTTCAACCAGCAGATTCTACCGTTCGCCGCTTTTAGCCTCTGCCTACTGACGCTCAATCAGGCCTTCGTAGCTGGCGCAATTTCACTGAGCCAGAAGAAGTCTTTCCGCGCGACACTAAGGAAGCTCGCGGGTCGATCTGGTGCTGCGATCCTGTACGACCTCCTCATTTCTCCCATCGCTCTAGTTGTCGCGTTTCTCTATTCGCAGGCTGGTAGTACTGGTCTGGTGATCGCAGTATTTCCACTGCTGTTCATCAGACATGCCTACCTTCTGAATTTCAGACTCCAGGAAGCGAACAGAGACCTCTTGAAAGCCTTGGTAAAGGCGATCGAGACGAGGGACCCATATACCTCGGGACACTCCCAGCGAGTTCAGATGTTGGCGAGTCGGATCGGCGCCTCGATGGGGCTACCGGAGACGCGGGCAGGGAACATCGAGAATGCCGCGCTCCTTCATGACATCGGAAAGATCGATGCGGTGTACGATGAGATCCTAAAGAAGCCTTCGGAACTGACCCAGGAAGAGCGCCGGATGATTGAGTCCCACGTTTCTAAGGGTGTGGAGCTCCTAACATCGCTTTCATCTTTTCCGAAGGAAGTCATTGAGTCGGTGCGTGGCCATCATGAGCGAGAGGATGGAAACGGGTATCCGGGCGGACTACTGGGTGGCGACATTTCGCTTGGAGCGAAGATCGTTTCGGTGTCCGACGCTGTCGACGCGATGCTCTCCGACCGACCGTATCGAAAAGGCTTGCCCCTCGAGACCGTCCGCCGCGAATTGATAGAGTGTGCCGGCACGCAGTTTGACGGTAACGTCGTGGCGCATGCGGTCCGCGGAGACCTACTGGAGGCTCATTTCGCGACGATCGCGTCTGAGCGCGAGGCGATGGGGTTGTCAGCCCCTGGCCTGGAGAACACGGAAAGCCTCGGCCCGAGTCGGCAGGCGAAGAGCTTGAGCCAAGCCAAGACCCTTCTCGGCTAGAACTCGTGACCGTGCTCTGAGCCCCCTTCTAGCCGAAAGGTCCGCTCCCAAAAGAAGCATCCGAAGGTAGGCCGGCGTCATCGTTTCTAGATACTCATCAGCCGCCTCTTCACACTCCTTGATAGCCGAGTCGGGCGTCGAGATCCAACTAAGTCGGATGCTTAGTTCACGCGCCTTCGCACTACCCGACGATCTTAGGTATCTAAACGGGAAGGTACGCAGTTTTTTCATACAAGAGGTGGCTTCACCGATCCGTCCCTGCCTCAACGCCAAGAGGCCTTTCGTTGACAGTAACGTGACCCAGTAAGCCGCTCTCTTGCTCTGGCCGATGAGCTGTTCTGCGGTGGCAAGGTGTTCGTGAACCGAATCCTCAGCAGCTAGTTCAAGCCCGAGCTCCGCGAGCAGTAACTCCATCGTGAGAGTCTCTGGCTGAGAGACCTTTCCCTCATACGCTGATCTGAGACGATCCATCGTCTCCGCGGCGCGATCTGCATCGCCGATGTCAATCTGCCAGGAAGCGAGATTCGCAAGAAACTTGAAGTGCTCTGCCGATGGACCTGCTCGTTGGGAGAACTCTAGCGCCTGGTCGACGAGCCTCTGACCGGACTCAGTCTCTAGAGACCCCGCACAGTAGCCTACTAGCAGCGCCCTGTTCAGAGAGGTCTGTTGAAGGAGAACATTCCCTTGGGGAGCCGAGGTCAAGGCGGCTGCGACATGCCTCTGGGCGGACTGAAGATCCCCTGTTGCAGCGGATCGAGACAGTACTAGGTGCCGCATTGTCCGAGCGTAGGAGCCTTGTGGTACCCTTTCCGAGACCCGCGCCAACAGCTCCTTGAGTCTTCCGAGGTCCTGCTGAAAATCAAGAAAATGCGCCAACAAGTCCGCCGTCTGGAGGGAGAGGTACTCGCGGCCATGGGCCCAGCACCGTTCCTCCAGTCCAGTAAGGTCGCCTCGTAGTCGCTCAGGATGGATCGGCGCTATCTCCACCTCGTCCCGAAGGCTCAGGTACTTGGCAACAAGCCCACGGCTGACCATGCCATGCTCACTCAAGGCCTGCTCCAGACCAAGAAACTCAGCCGAGAATGAACCGATCGGCCCGAGCCGATGGGCGAGCATCCGAAGTCTGAGTTCTCTCACGGCGTTGGGTGCCAGGGCCAACGCCGAGAACGCGATCGTTCTAGCCTCAAGTGCGCCCCCCTTACATCGAGTCCGGCGGACTTCCCGAATTGCTAGGGCGAAGGCCTTGGTTGGATCACCCAAGGCGGCCGTTAGTCGGACCATCTCCGACGGAAACCAGCACTCGTGGTTCCGCGTGAGCCGGAGAATGAGACCTGCCAGCCGCATTGATTCCGCGGGAGTAAGGCGGTCCATCACCACATCCCTTACGACCGAACCGGCGGCCCTGAATCTCCCGTCCGCCGCATCTATAAGGCCCTCAGCTTCTAGGGTGGCGAGTGCTTGACTGCCATCCTCAGAAAGGGTGGTGACGGGGAGGCCCCTTTCCATAAATGCGATGAGGCTGAGCATCTCAGACGCACCGACTCCAAGACGGGTCAGGCGCGCCCTCACCAACTCGTGGACGAGTCCGGGGAGAGCCACCGAGGTGGATTCGAGGCCGAGTCTCGCGATCTCACAGATCGTTCGCGGGAACCCGGCGGAGGCTTCAAATACCCCTTCCGGGTCGTCGCGAGAGGAGGGACTTCGGACTTGTTCGTAGAGTCGAGTCGATGGCGTGCGCCCCAACGGCAGAAGGGGGATTCGGCGGAGTGCCCCAAGTCGACCAACTACCTCCGTCACCAATCTTGCGATTGCCGCTGACTTGCCGTCCGAAACCATGGCCACGGTCATGGCGGCGGGTGGGTTGCATAGGAGGTCCGAAATGCACGCGAGCGATGTCGGATCCGCATACTGGGCATCGTCAATGGCGATCAACACACCGTCCGCGCCCGCTTTCGCTTCAAAGAGGTCGCGGACGGCCGAAAGGAGTCTGACGGAAGCAGTGCTCCATTCTCGATCGCCGCTGATGCCCGCCTCCAGCGCCGCCGACAGAAGGCGCTTAGCTGGATCCTCGCATTCGTCTAACAACGCTGAAAGCTCGGCGCTAGGGAGCCCACCCAAGAGAGCGTTGAGGGTGACCGTATCTGCTGATCGAGTGCCGCAGCCGTGCACCAGGGACATGCCAGGTCTTCGGATCCGTGATTCGCTGATAAAGCAGTCGAGAAGATGACTCCTTCCCACGCCGGATGCACCCGCAATCAGAACCAGC
>JBDNHE010000078.1:0-16157 GCA_041688945.1 Gemmatimonadota bacterium
GACGCAGCGTAGGCAGCCAGAATCGACTCCGTGCTGCGGTCGGCGACCAACGTGTTCGTGCCATGCGTGATGGTCACCGGTCGCTCGGTGCTGCTACGGAGTGTCAGGCACGGAACGCCCAGTGCCGTGGTCTCTTCCTGTAGCCCGCCCGAATCGGTCAGGACGACGGCGGCCCCATCAACCAGTCCCGCCATTTCGAGATACGGAATCGGATCCAGGAGCCGGATATCGCCGAGATCGACATCGAGATCGGCGATCCGTTGGCGCGTCCTGGGGTGGATCGGAAAGAGCAACGGGAGTTCAGACGCGATCTGCCTGAGGGCGGCCAGTATCCCAAGGAGCGTGTCCGGCTCATCGACGTTCGACGGTCGGTGGAGGGTCACAACTCCATACTGACCGGGCTCCACACCGTGAAGCGCCGGAGCTCCAAGTTCTCGAGCCTTCGGAAGCAGGTGGAAGAGCGTGTCGATCATCACGTTCCCCACGAAGTGGATCCGGGACGGGTCCGTGCCTTCGGCAATCAGATTCTCATCACCGTCGCGGGAAGGCGTCAGCAGGATCTCTGCGATGCGGTCCGTGAGTATCCGGTTGATCTCCTCCGGCATCCCTGCATCACGGCTGCGGAGTCCAGCCTCGACATGCCCGACAGGGATCTTCAGCTTGGCGGCGGCCAACGCTGCGGCGAGCGTCGAGTTTACGTCTCCAGAGACCAGAACCAAATCCGGCTTATGCTCCATCAGCAGCTTCTCAATCCCGACCAGGATCTGCGCCGTCTGCTCGGCATGCGACCCGGAGCCCACTCCCAGATTCACATCGGGGTGCGGAATATCGAGGTCACGGAAGAACGACCCCGACATCGCCTCGTCATAGTGCTGCCCGGTGTGAACCAGGATCGAAGTGAACCGGTCGTCGGCGCCCAAGGCCCGGAGGATCGGCGCGACCTTCATGAAGTTTGGCCGTGCACCAACGACGTGGAATACTTTGAGTCTGGATGTCATTTCTGCGTGGACTCGAAAAGGCACTCCGCCCCCGTGAGCGGAAGAGACGGGCAAGGCTAACGGCGGCACGAAGCTGGATCAACGCGGAGGGCGATCGGTGAAGGGCGGCGCTCACCGTCATTCCGTTGCCCCCTTTCCGAATTTCGGGGATATTTCCGTGCTGAATCCCCGGACGGCACAGGGGCGTCCTCTCGATTGCTGATTTTCATGAAAATTCTCGTCACCGGCGGCGCCGGCTTCATCGGATCGCATACGACCGACCTCCTGCTCCAGCGCGGGCACGGGGTGCGGATCCTCGACAATCTGGATCCGCAGGTTCATCCGAACGGGCGGCCGAGCTATCTGACGGCCGAGGCCGAACTCCAGATCGGTGACGTCCGTGATCCGGAGGCCGTCGGCAAGGCACTCACCGGGGTCGACGCCGTCATCCACTTGGCGGCCGCGGTGGGTGTGGGGCAGTCGATGTACGAGATCCGACGCTACACCGACATCAATGCCATGGGCGGCGCGACCGTTCTTGAAGGCATTCTGGAGCACCGCGATCAGGTGAAGCGCATGGTCGTGGCCTCATCGATGTCCATCTACGGCGAGGGCGCCTACGTCGACGCGCAGGGCCAGCCGGCCCACCCTCCGATGCGGACCCGCGCTCAACTGGAAGCTGGAGAGTGGGAGCACACGCTCGATGGTGAGGCCCTGTTGCCCGTGGGTACCGCGGAATCCAAGACGCTGGAGCCCAGTTCGGTCTACGCCGTGGGCAAGCGCGACCACGAGGAGCTGTTCACCTCCATAGGCGTGGCCTACGAGATTCCTTCGGTCGCGTTGCGGTACTTCAACGTGTTCGGCGACCGACAGGCGCTCTCCAATCCGTACACCGGGGTCGCGGCCATTTTCGGATCTCGCCTGCTCAACGATGCGGCTCCGATGATCTACGAGGACGGCCTGCAGAGTCGCGACTTCGTGCACGTCTCGGATATCGCGATGGCCAACGTGCTGTCACTGGAGTCCGAGGAGCCGATGAACGAGGTCTTTAATGTGGGCACCGGCCGCTCCTGTACGATTCTTGATGTTGCCCGGGGGATGGCGGAGCAGCTGGGCGTCCAGATTGAGCCTGAAGTGGTTGGGAAGTTCCGAGCGGGTGACATCCGTCACTGCTTTGCCGACATCACCCGAATTGGCGACCGCCTGGGGTATTCACCCAAGGTCGGCTTCGACGACGGGATGGCGCTTCTGGTGGATTGGCTTCGTGGTCAGGAGGCTGACGACCACGTGGAAGGCGCGCAGGAAGAGTTGAGGAAGCGCGGCCTGGTCGTCTGATCGATGACCGAGTGACCCTGCCCAAGGCGTTCTCCACGAACGCGGTGCCCTCCTGAGGCGAAGAGGTCAGGCGCGTTCCATAAGACGGGCGAGGCGGTCGGCGTGCTCAGCGCGAGAGAAGTTCTCCGCCACCCATTTCCGTGCCGAGGCACCTTCTTTTCGCCGACGCTCTGGGTCGTCCGCATACGCCCTGATCGCCTCCGCAAGCAGTGAGGCATCGCCGGGCGGAACAAAGAGTCCACCCTGCCCCGCCTCGACGACTTCACGAATCACCCCATCGATGGCCAGGATCGTGGGGCGCCCGGCGGCCATGTAGTCGAAGACCTTGTTCGGATAGGTCGTATTGAAGAGAGGCAGCGGCTTCAGGATGGCCAGAGCGACGTCTGCCGCAGCCACGACCTCGGGCATCCGGTCCTTCGACTGGGGCGGCACGAAGATGACGTTGGTCAGCCCACGCTCGGCCGCGTCGCTCATCAGCCGATCCTTGTCCCTGCCCCCTCCGACCAGCGCGATTCGGATGTCCGGCCGATCGGCAAGCTGCTCGGCCGCATCAAGCACCACTCCGAGGTCGTTCGGGATCCCGTGGGCGCCCGCGTAGAGAACCAGGACGTCGTCGGCGGCGAGGCCGAGCTCGGCCCTGAATCCAGCGCCTCTGGCCGCCGGATCGAAATCATCGACCTCTACCCCATTCGGGACCAGCGTGATCGACACATCGGAGCCGGCCACCCGCTCAATGTGCTGCACAAAGCCTGGCGAGTTGACGATGATCTCGTCAGCTGACCGATACACGAGGCACTCCAACGCATGCGCAACGCCGATCATCACCGGATTGCGCAGGACCCCCAGTTCGACCGCAAAGTCAGGCCAGAGATCCCGGATCTCGAGCACAAACGGCAGGCGGCGCATGCGAGCGATCACCAGCGCGCCCAGCGCCTGAGGGAGAGGCGGAGACGTCCCCCAGACCACATCCACATCAGGCACTCTCAGTCCTCTCCAGACCGAAGACACCATGAAGCTCACAAAGCCGGCCAAACGACCCACAAAGCCCTGAGCCTCGGAAGCCCACGTCCACACCCGGTGCACGCGAATGCCGTCAGCATCCTCGACCGCAGTGGCGCCCTCATGAGCACGACCCGTCAGATAGCTCAGCGGGCTCGCGACTACCGTCACTTGGTGTCCCTTTTCGGTCAGCCGTCGGCTGAGTTCCAGATGACGAGTGCCGCCGGCCTCTCGTCCCAGAACAAACAGCTGGTGGAGAAGGAGTATGTGCCTCGGCCGCGGCCCCTCGGACATCAGTAGTAGAGGAGCTTGAAGATCGATTTGTGAGCCGTGGCCAGGCGGCGCTTGAAGCCGCTCTCCCTGAAGCCCTGCCAGCGATCGGCCCAGTCCTCAAAGAACTGCTCGCCCGTCAGCCGGTACATGATCCGCAACTGAATCACGTGCAGATGGTGGTAGAACCAGCTGGCGGCGTTGGGGACCGGAGTTCCGGCGTGGTCATAGAGCGACCAGTAGCCGATGTCGAAGGTGTCCAGGCGATCGCAAAGCGTGCGGACCACCTCATGGAACAGGCGCATGGGTCCTTCGTCGCCGGTGTGCAGCGCGAGATCGTACAGCCCCCATGCCGCCCACATGTAGCCATTCAGGATGTGGGTTGGCGGATCGACCACCGTCTCTTCAAACCAGACGTACCCGTCGGCGTCGGTGTGGGCCACGCCGCCTTCTTCCATCTCAAGCTCGAACGAGCGATACGCCGCCCGAGCCGCATCCAGATAGCGATCGTCCCCAAACTCAATATGGGCGCGGATCAGCAGCGAGATGCCCTGGCCCTGCGACAAAGACGAAAACCAGCCGCGCGGGAGGGGGGTCCGGTATTCCCAGGCGAAGTCATGGCGCCAGACGGCCAGGCCAGCCTCATTGGGGACCAGATTGGCCACGCACCACTCGGCCGCACGGCGGACGTTCTCTCGCCGAGCCGGATCGGCCTCTCGGCGCCACCGGTTCCAGTTGCCAAGACCCCACTGGGCAATGGCGATGGGGTTGTACTGCAGGCCGACGTGCCCGTGGTAGTCCAGCATGGGGATGCCGGCCTCGTCGTGGTGACCGGGATAGTCGGCCTTGACGATGAATGCCTGCCAGTACTGGTCTACCACCTTGGGATCGGCTTCCAGATTCACCTCCGGCGTACCATGCCAGAAGGTCAGATGACTTTGGCGCTTGCCGAAATAGGCCGAGAAAATCCGCTTCCAGTAGCGAATGCGATTTCCGACGCCAATCCCCGCCCCGGGCTTGGAGTGGGGGACGACGACGCGGCCCATTCCTCCTCCGGGCGAGTCGGCAGTCACCGGCTCAGCCATTCGGGCTCGCCTTCCCCTCTACGGAATCGTCGGCCGCCAGGGCATCGGCGATGAAGGCCTCCACGTCGATGTCGACGGGACGCCCGCTGTGGAGCGACTCGACTGCGGCAAAGGTGGCCAGAGAGGTCGCGACCCACGACTCCAGACCGATCGGCGACCCCGTCCCTTGGCGGAGGGCCTCCTTCAGGGCCACCCATTCGGCGCCGTGTCCCTTGTCCTGCCGCAGGCGATTTTTGGTGGCAGAACTCTTCCCGGATTTCACCAGAGTGAGCTCGCGATAGTCGTCCAGGCTGGCCGACCGCCCACCACCAAAGGCCTCCACTCGTTCCTTGCCCGACCCCTTGTCTCCGGCGGCGGTGTACAGAATGGTCCCGACAGAACCGTTGGCGAAGGTCAGAGTCAACTGCACGTTGTCATCCCGATAGCGCCCCTTATCAGGCGCCCCGGCGGCGTAGACTCGCACCGGGCGGCTGTCGAACAAATGGTCCAGGAAGTCGATAAAGTGACAGCCCTCACCAATGATTCGGCCTCCCCCGATGGTCGGGTCCTGCGTCCAATGGTCGAGAGGAATAAACCCTGCGTTCACTCGATAGGTAGCGACCATCGGCTCGCCACAGTCGGCGAAGTGGCGCCGCAGGTCTACGGCCATGGGCGCGAAACGACGGTTGTAGCCGACCAGGATCGCGCTCTGCGGGGCGGCATCCGCCGCACGGACCAGTTCAGCAAGTTCGTCCCGAGTCAGACAGGGCGGCTTCTCGCAGAACACCGACTTTCCCGCCGCCAGCGATTCGCGGATCTGCCTGGCATGCAAATCGTGGCGCGTCGCAATGGCGACCAGGTCAACGTCCTCGTGATGAACGATTTCCCTTTCCGAGGTCGAGGCGAACCCGAAACCGTGCTTTGAAGCCGCGTGCTGAGCCGAGACGCCGGACCGAGTGACCACGCCCACCATCCGATACCCTCTCGCCTTCTCAATAGCCGGCAGGAGCGTTCCGGTAGCGAAGTTGCCGGCGCCCAGGAGGCCGAGTCCAATTTCGCCTGTGACCTTGGGAGTGGGCGTTCCCACTTTCACGGTCCGGGCCGGCTTGTCTTCTCCGAGGTCCGGCCCCTGGGGGTAGGTCAAAAGTAGCCCGAGCGATTTGTCCCCCGGATCGAGGATCCGAGCGTAGGCCTCCGGGGCCTCGGCGATCGGGTGCTTGTGGGTCAGGAGCGGAGCGATATCAACCGACCCGTCCGCCACGAGACGCAGGAACGAGCGAAGGTTCCGATTCTCGGTCCAGCGAACGTGACCGATCGGGTAGTCGATCCCACCCTCCTCATACGACGGATCGTACCGACCCGGCCCGTAGGACCGTGAGATCCGAAACGACAGTTCCTTGTCGTAGTATGGCGGCCTCGGCAGATCCATCCCGACCGCACCGACGACCACCACCCGGCCCCTGTCCCGACAGATCTCTCCGGCTAGCTCCACGGGATCGTTGGAGGAGGTCCCGGCAGTGATCAGCACCACGTCGGCACCGCGCCCGTCCGTCGCGGCACGAACAACCCCGTCCGGATCCTCAGAGGTGGCTGCCCCGGCCTCGGCTCCGAGTGTCATCGCGAGTGCCACCCGCTCTGGATCAAGGTCGATCCCCACGACACGGCACCCTGCAGCCCGCGCGATCTGAACCGTCAGCAACCCAATCAGCCCCAGCCCCAAGACAACGACTGTTTCGCCGAGCTCAGCCTCAGACATCCGAAAACCGTGAAGGCCGATGGCGCCAACCGTAGCGAAAGCGGCATGCTCCAGAGGAACGCCATCGGGAACCGGCGCGGTAAGGTTTACCGGGACCGAGGCGATCTCCGCGTGTGAGGCATACTTCCCTCCAGCGCACGCCACCCGGTCGCCAACTCTGAACTCGGTCACACCCTCCCCGACTTCTATGACCGTTCCGGCGGAGGAATAGCCCAGCACCATCGGCTGATCAAGCTTCGAGAACGCCGATTCAACCGCCTGGAGCATTCCCTCGTTCTTCGCCTTCTCGAGCACCTTCTTGACCAGATCGGGCCGCTTCCGCGCCTTCTCGATAAGACTCATCTTCGAGAAATTCACCGCGGTGCGTTCCGTCCCTGCTGAAATAAGGGAAGCTGCGGTGCGGATCAGGACACCGCCGGTCATCACGGCTGGCGCCGGTACGTCAACGACGCTGGTCTTTCCGCTCGAGGCGGACTGGAACATCTGTTTCATTGATATCTTCAGTGGAGAGACCGTTAGACGCCCGACTGACCGAGGCCGTCACCGTCCACAAACGCTCTCATCCATAGTTCAAGGGTCAGGAATTGCCACACTGAGTAGGCTTGGTCAGCCCGCCCGGACCGATGGGACTCCACAATCCGTCGAACCGCCTCTGGCCGGAAAAAACCGCGCCGCCGAATCTGTTCAACACTCAGGAGTTCGTCCACCATCGGCCGGAGCTGGTGCATCAACCAATGATCGTGGGGGCCGCCAAATCCGGCCTTCTTCTGCCGAAGGACCTCAGCAGGGACCTGGTGCCGAACAGCGTCCCTGAGGATTGACTTGGTAACCGGTCGCAGGTGCCCGTCCACCTTCCAATCGCCGCGCACCTGCTCGAAGGCCACCTCCGTCAGGGGCCGGTCCAGGAATGGCACACGAATCTCGACCGAACACGCCATGCTCATTCGATCGTTGTAAAGGAGGTTCAACGACGGGAGGAAGGTTTTGATGTCCACGTACAGGGCCCGATCCAACTCGCCGCCTTGAGCCACGTGTTCCAGGTGGGCCCTGTGTCGACTGAGTGGGTCAGATCCACGGGTGGCCTCCGCCAGACCGCCCGAGTAGAGCCCCTCTCTGGTTCCAGTGTCCATGTATTCCGAAGTGGCCAGGAAGGCCTCCAGCGCCGGACGATCAGCCGTGCGCACAAACTTCCGAGCGTGCCGAACCAGCCCCATCAAACTGGACCCCCTAAGGCCCGGCATAGCATTCACCAGGGGCTCGACGACTCCGCTGCGAACGCCTCTCGGCAGAGAGCGATAGAGGCGGTTCAGTCTCAGTGCCGCGTGTTTCCGGTAGCCACCGAACAGCTCGTCACCGCCGATTCCGGACAGAAGTACGGTCACGCTGTCCTTCGCCTGAGTGCAGACGGAGTACGCGGTCAGCGCCGCCGGATCGGCCACCGGGTCGTCAAGGTGCCATACCAGGTTGGGAAGCAGCTCCGCGACATCGGGCTCAACCACGATCTCTTGGTGGTCACAGCCGAAGTGGGCCGCCGTCCGAGCGGCAACAGCCGGATCGTCGAGCGTCGTCTCCCCGACCCGATGCTCCTCCGGGAAGGTGATCGTGAAGGTCTTTACCGGCTGCTCCGCGCTCTCGGCCATCCGCCCGACAATCGCCGACGAGTCAACGCCAGCCGACAGGAAGGCGCCAAGGGGGACATCCGAGACCATCTGGCTGCGAACCGCCTCACCAAAAGCCAATGAAACGGCCTCGGTGGCAGCCTCCCGGTCGGTCGCCTTTACGCCACCAGGAACCACCGGGACATCCCAAAATTGTTCCTTCCTGAGTCGCCCACCCCTGAACACGGCCCAATGCCCCGGCTCGAGCTTGCTGACGCCGGCGAACATGGAGTCCGGTTCCGGGGCCCATAGCAGTGTCATGTACCGGTGGAGGGCCAAGGGGTCGGGCTCGGCTTTGAAGCCCGGCAGTCGAAGAAGACTCTTTGCCTCTGAGGTCACCGCCAGACCGCCCTGGGATTCATGCAGATAGAGTGGCTTGATCCCGAATCCATCGCGGGCGATCAGAAGAGCCGGACCGCTCCCGCCCAGCCCCGGCACGCGCCCCTCGGAGTCGAAGAGCGCCAGCGCAAACATGCCTTCCAGCCGACCGATGGCAGCTGTTCCCCAGCGCGCGATGGCATGGAGGATGACCTCGGTATCCGAATGGCCGCGGAACCGAACTCCCGCCGACTCCAACTCTCGGCGGAGCGCGTCCGCGTTGTAGATCTCGCCATTGTAGACCAGTTGCAGCCCGGCCTCCTCCAGCGCCATGGGCATATGGCCCAGCGGCGACAGGTCACGAATGGCGAGACGGCGGCTGCCCAGACCGATAAAGGTGCCGTCCGAGAGGCGGTTGCTCCAGGTGCCTCGGTCATCCGGCCCACGATGGGCCTGGAGGTCGGTCATGCGTTCGAGCGAATCGGCGTCTCCGAGTCCCCAGAGAGCGACAAGACCGCACATCAGTCCGATCCTGCCATGGGGGCGCCCGGATTTGCGGGCGAACTTTTTCGCAGGGGGGGGACCCCCAGTGCAACATCCAGCGGACGATCGTCTGAATCGACGAAGCGCCGCCACCACAGCTCGGCCGAAATCCACTGCCAGATGAAGAAGGCGTTCCCGCCATCCCCGGCGCAGAACTCTTCGAATGCCACTTTCGACTTCTGGGCGTCGAAGATGCCCCGTTCAGCGAACGCACCGTCGTTAAGAAGCGCCTCGACGGCGGGCCGCAACGGTCCTCGCAGCCATTCACGCTGTGGAGTCACGATGGCCCGCTTGGGCGTTCGGACCAGCTGCTCAGGAATCCGCCGGCTGGCCGCACGACGCATCAACTCCTTCGACCAGCCGTCCCGAATCCTCTGGTTGGCGGGAAGCGCCAGGCAGAATTCGACCATTCGGTAGTCCAGGTAGGGTTCTCTGAGTTCTCGCGAGAACGCCATCGACAGCCGGTCATTCATGCGGAGCACGCGTGGCAGCTTGGTGTGCCGCAGGTCCCGATGGAGGGCGTTTCTGAGATGGTCCGGCCAGGGCCGATTGAAGTGCGGAGCCGTGCCAGCGCGTTCGACCCAATCTGCTTGCAGTAGATCGGTGCGCAGGTGACTCGATCCATCCTGATAGCGGGCGGGGCCTGCCTCTCCCGTCTCCGTGGCCGTCTCCAGAGCCCGAAGGGCCGCCATGGCACTCTCGGGTGTCGGACCGCCCAACGCATGTGACGCGCGGATTTCTGTCCGCAACCGGGCCTTCTGGCCCGCCTTGAGGAGGTCCAGATGAAACGGGGTTTCGAAGTAGCGGTAGCCGGCCAGCAGTTCGTCCCCGCCCTGCCCCTCCAGCAACACGGTGACACCCCGCTCATGCGCCCGACGGTGCAGGCGGAAGTAGCCAAGGGTCGCGATCCCGCCGAATGGGGCTTCCTGGTGCCAATTCAGGTGAGCGGCGTCCTTCCAGACATCCCCGGCGCTGATCACCTCATGATTGCGCACCCAGTTGGCGACCCGGGGCACCTGATCGGCGAAGTCGCCTTCGTCGTAGCGTGGGTCTCCGAATCCGGCGGTGAACGTCTCGACAGCCGCGCCTTTGCCGATCTGTCGATCGACCGCGGTCATCAGTGTGGCCGAATCCATCCCGCCACTCAGGTTCACACCGACCGGGACGTCCGCGCGGCGGCGCAGTCGAACCGAATCGTCGAGCAACTCAAGAAAACGGTCCTCCAGTTCAGCGTCTGACGCGTCGGCCAGGTCAGGTCCGCGGGTCGGGTCCCACCAGGCGACGGGTGACCCGGCGACCGGCTTGCGCCCGGAGTGATCGATGCTGAGATGGTGACCCCCCGGAAGCGAGTTTACGCCGGCAAAAAAGCTGGCGGGGCCGTGATCGTAGACGCCGTGCGCCAGATAGGCTGCCCAAGTGTCTTCGTCCGGCCTCGCTGGCAGTCCTGCAGCCAGAAGCGCCTTGATCTCCGATGCGAACGCCCAGCTGTCTCCGATCCAGGCGTAGTGCAGCGGCTTGATGCCCAGCCGGTCGCGCGCGCAGGTCAGGGTGCGCTCCTGGGCATCCCAGATGGCAAAGGCGAACATGCCGTTGAGCCTGGGCAGGGCCGCCGTGCCCCAGCGCGCCCAGGCCGCCAACAGCACCTCGGTATCACTGCCGCTCCGCCACGGGCCTTCGAGCTCGTCCCGGAGTTCCAGGTAGTTGTAAATCTCGCCGTTGAAGACCAGCTGGTAGCGGCCGTCACGAGACGTCATCGGCTGCCGCCCGGCGTCCGACAGATCCAGGATCGACAGACGGTTGTGCCCCAAGGCTACAGGAGGATGCTCGCCGAGCCAGGAGTCGCTGGCGTCTGGCCCGCGGTGGTGCTGCACGCGGACCATTGACCGGATCGGCCCGGAATCCCGGGCCAGGGGCCCCAGCAGCCCCGAGATCCCACACATCAGCGGCTGGCCCGTTCGCGCAGAAGCAGGTCTACCAGCTTGAGCTCCAGCTCCGAATCGATCCCGACCGATCGCTCTTCGGGCATTTGGAAGGGCCGGACGCGGTCACCCCAGATAGAGCCGCCCATGAGGACGTCCCGGCGGGTCAGGTAGATGGCGCCGTTGCGCATGTAGGCCGCCGGATGGTAGTCCTGGCGCCGAGTGCCCTCGGGCTCCGGCACGGACCAAGGCAGCAGGATCCCATCGTCGATCCGCTTCATCAGCATCGGGTGGACCGCAAAGACCCGCACCACGCTGATCACCGAATCGCACTCGCCCCCGGCTCCGGCCTCCAGCGCCCCGCGGATGTCATCCACGGTCCGGAACGGATTGGTCGGCTGTAGCAGTAAAATCCAGTCGTAGGGGCCATCGACGGACTCGGCGCGCCGCACGGCATCCTGCAATACGGGCAGCATCCGGGTCTGATCGCTGGAAATCTCAGGCGGGCGCTTGAAGGGGACCTCGGCGCCGGCCGCAAGCGAAATCGCGGTGATCTCGGGATCGTCGGTGGTCACGATGCAGCGATCGATCAGGCCTGCCTCGATTGCGGCGAGCGCGGTATCGATGGTCCACTCGATCAACGGGCGACCCCCGACTTCGCGAATGTTCTTGCGAGGAACGCCCTTTGAGCCGCCGCGCGCCGGGATTACCGCAAGAACGCGCGGCTTTGCCGGATGGGAAGCGCGCTCCGAGTCCGCAGGCGAATTCGGCATCTCAGTACGTGATCCGCTTCGCGACACCCAGGGAGTGGCTCTTTAGAATCTCTGCGATCCGTTGGCCCGCGTCCCCCACGCCGTACAGGCTATCGCTGGGGTGTGTGCCATGGGCGATCTGCTCCCCAATCGCGGCCTGGATCTCGGTCCGGTCGTAGCCCACATCAATCACGTTGGACGCTCGATCCCGTCCGCCCTGACGGGTGCCGATGTTCACGACGGGAACCCCGAGAAAGGCCGATTCACGGATACCAACCGAGGAGTTTCCGATCAGGCAACGGGCGCCGGTCAGAAGGCGCAGAAAGTCTTCAGGCGTCAGGTTTTTGAAGAAGTAGACATGATCCAGCGCGCGCGTCTCTCGGAAATGCCTCAGACCCTTGGAGATTCGATCCGAACCCGCATCGACGTTGGGCCAGAACCAAAAGGTCGGCATGTCCACGGCCTCAATCGCCTCAATGGTCTCGGTGATCTGGGCCAGACCGTCCTCGTACTCGGTGGTGACCGGGTGCTGGGCCACGACCAGGTATCCCTGGAACGGGTCAAAGGTGTCCCCGACGCCGCCGTAGCTTTCGAAGGGGTTGAAGCTCCCTACTGACACTTCGTCGCGAACCCGGGCAGCCAGATCCACCGAGGGGCAGCCGGTGACATGCACCGTGTCTTCGGGCTCTCCCATGCGCACCACACGATCGCGCGCCCGATCGTTTGCGACCAGGTGGATGTTGGAGAGCTTGGTGACAGCGTGACGAACTTTTTCGTCGATCGAGCCGGTGACTTCTCCGCCCTGCACGTGGGCCACGGGGATGTTCAGGTACGATGCGGCGATGGCCGTCGCGATGGTCTCGTAGCGGTCAGCCACGGACACGACCACGTCAGGCTTCAGGTTGTCGAAGATCGTGGCCAGTTCGACCACGCCCATCCCGGTCGACTTGGCTTGCGTGACCAGATTCTCACCCTCGACGACCATGTAGACCACCGCATCAGGCTCAAAGCCATCCGCCCGGATCACATCCACGACGGGGCCGTAGCGCTCCAGAAGCGCGGAAGCACCCACGACCAGCTGAAGCTCCAGCCCCGGATGCGCCACGATCGCCTCCATCACCGACTTGATACGGGCGTAGCTGGGCCGAGCCGTAATGACGACGCAGATCTTTCGGATGTCGGGGTTCTGGGTCATCAAATCGACAGGCAGACGGAGCGAATCAGGAGTGAGGTGGCGTAACCGAGTCAGGCCGGCTCGACGCCAAGAAACCGAAGGAGTTTCTCTGCCATGAAGATCTCGGTCTTCTCCATGGATTCAAGGGTGGCCCCTCCGATGTGGGGAGTGACGATGAGACGGTGGTCTTCTGCCGCGAAGCGAACGATGGGGTCGGCCACAACGCCATCCCGGGCCGTCTCCCCCGCGACCACATCGACTGCAGCCCCGGCGAGTGCCCGATGGCGGATGGCATCGACCAGGGCGCGACCGTCCAGAATGCGTCCCCGGGCGGTGTTCAGAACGAAGGCCCCCTTGGGGAGCCAGGCAAGTTCCCGGGCGGTGATCATCCCTGCCGTCTCCTCATTGAGAGGCAGGTGGATGGAGAGCACCTCGGACTGCTCGAACAGCTCTTCAAGCGAATCCACTCGCTCGACTCCCGGCTCCCATCCGTCCCGATAGGGGTCGAAGGCCAAGACGTTCATCTCAAAGGCCAGACCGTAGCGGGCGACCTTCTCGCCAAGCCGTCCCAGCCCCAGAATGCCAAGGCGCAACCCGGCGACCTCACGGCCGCGATACCGGTCGCGGTCCCAATCCCCGGCGACCGCGCCGGCCGCCGCTTCAGGAATCCGACGCAGCAGGGCAAGAAGAAGCGCCCAGGTATGCTCCGCGGTCGCGGTGACGGATTTCAGGAACTCGGTCTCGCCGCGAAGCGACAGCACCTCGATCCCGAATTCAGCCGCGGCCTCAAGGTCGATGTGGTCCAGCCCCGTAGTGGCCGTGACAACCGCCCGCAGGTGGCGATTCGCTTCCAGGAATGGACGATCGAGGCGATGGCGGAGTCGCACGATGAGGACGTCAAACTCGCCGGCGATCTTTGTGAAGTAGATCGGATCAACGTTGGTGGACTTCAGTTCCCCCCCCTGCCGCAGCATCGCTTCAGCCGCAGGGGAGTAGCCGTCCGGCTCCGCATTGAAGATCCGTACCACCGAACTCATATCCCATCCCATACAGGGTCCAGATCCTCGCCCCGTATCAGGTGATCCACCGGCAGATCGTGCACCACCCGTCGGCCCACCAGCGCCTGAAGCTGCCCTGCGGGGATTCCGCTCCCCGGCTTCTTTGCGATCAAGTCGGCGGCCTTCAGCACATGGCCGGCCGAGAGCGGGCGCCGGACCACAACGCTCTTCATGAAGAGCTGGCGGAGGCCCGACAGTTCATCTGCCATCGCGTCCTTGTCGACGGGACTGTCGTTGATGTCGTTCAAGAAACGCACGCCCTCGACGAGTCGGCCGAGACCGTCAGGGTCGAGAGACGCGCTGACGTCCGGCCCAAAGGCCTGCTTCGACAGGGCGATGTGAACTTCGACCACCTCAGCCCCCATGGCTGCGGCGGCGACCCCCGGCCAGATCGTCCCGGAATGGTCAGACAGCCCGACTGGGGTCCCGTAACGCGATCGCATCTCGTGGAGCACATTGAGGCCAACGGACTCAGGCGGCGTAGGGTACATGGACGTGCACTGCATGACCGTCAGAGGCAGGTCATGGGCCTGGACCGCCTTCACCGCCGCGTCGATCTCCTTCCATGGACTCATCCCCGTCGACAGCAGGACCGGGAGCCTGGACTCGGCCATGGCATCCAGCAATTCGTACGACCGGGTCTCGCCCGAGGCGATCTTCCAGGCATCCACCCCCACGCGACGCAGAAGCTGGACCGCCTCAAGTGAAAACGCCGAACTCAAAAAGGACAGGCCGCGCTCGTGGGCGTGGGCCCGCAGCTCCTTCCAGGCGGACTCCGGAAACTCCATCCGCTTCCAGTAGTCGTAGCGGGTGGCGTCCTGCCGGCTGAACTTCACGCGCCACGGCTCGTGGGGGGTGCTTTCCGCCGCTACAATATGCGTCTGAAATTTTATCGCGTCGGCCCCGGCGCGCGCTGCAACGTCGATGAAGGCATGCGCGCTACCCAGGCTTCCATCGTGCGCCTGCGCAACCTCGGCGATGATCTGGGTTCGACCCGTCTGGCTGGAAAAGCTGGTCATGAGGTTGGGGCTTCAGGGTCCTGTGGCGAATCGAAGGTGTACTGGAGCACCAGGGCGTCTTCGGTCGGGTGATCATAGTAGCCCTTCCTCCGTCCGATCTCACGAAAGCCGCGAGTCCGATAGAGATGGCGGGCCGCCGCATTCGACTCGCGGACCTCCAGGAAGAGGTCCTTCACTCCCCTTTCGGCTGCGACGCCCAGGGCTTCCTTCAGGAGCCGCGCCCCGAGCCGTTGGCCCCTGCGATGGGGCTGGATGGCGATGTTTGCGATCTCCCCCTGATCCATGATGCACCAGAGGACAGCGTAGCCTACGACCTGGTCCCCCTCCGCCAACACGAGCATCTCGGCCCCGGGGCGGTTCAACAGTGTCAGGAAGGTCTCAGGCTTCCAGGGCGAGGTGAACGACTCGGCCTCCAGAAGTGCCACCGCATGCACATCTCGCTCTTCCATGGCCCGGAAGACGAGGGTCACCGGCGCTCTCGCTCCGCGCTGGACGCTCGCAGATAGGTTGGCTCCCAGGTGGAGAGGTCCACCGGCTCCGGCGTGGGCTCGCGTGTCATGGCCCGGAGAAGCCCGTCGGCCGAGGGGAAGCCGAATGGCGGAGGAAGAACGGTGCGGCCGGCGAGATTGAAGCGGGCCGCATTCCGGACGGCTCCATCCCCTGCCAGAACCGCCCTGTGCAGAGAAACATCGGCGATCACAGCCTCGACGTCCGTAAAGCTGGGGGGGCGCTCTTCGGTCATGCCGCCGCCATCGACCCTGTAGAAGGCGGCAAACAGGCGCCCACCACGGGCATCGAAGAGGACGCCCCGCAAGGCCGGCTCCGAGCCCGGCCGGGTGTCCAACGCGGGGCGTGACGGCTCCTCGGCCTCAAACGTTGTCTCGGTCAGGGCCGCCGCCAGGAGGCTGGAAACGGCGTAGAGGGGGCGATCCAGGGCACTGGCCAGTCCCTTGGCCACTGCCGCAGCGACCCGGACGCCGGTGAAAGACCCGGGGCCCGAACCCACCACGATCTGGTCGATGTCTTCAAGCTCCCGGCCCGCCTGCATCATCAGGGCCCGAATCGCCGGGAGGATCATCTGGGCGTGGGTGCCACGATCTCCCAGGACCTCTCGGCCCAGTACCGAGTCGCCAAGGCCGAGCGCGAGTGAGCCGACAGGCCCGGAAGTATCGATCGCCAGACGAAGTGGCTCAGACACCGGGGCGCACCTCAAGCA
The DNA here is from genome assembly GCA_041688945.1 of Gemmatimonadota bacterium. Lineage (GTDB taxonomy): Bacteria > Gemmatimonadota > Gemmatimonadetes > Longimicrobiales > Gaopeijiaceae > Gaopeijia. Next base: position 16,059 of record JBDNHE010000078.1, read on the forward strand.
TCAGCGGGAAGGATGGCAACTCGGGGGGGCTTCCCACCCTGGCGACCTCCACTTCGCGAAGCTCGGGCTTGTCGGGGACGTGATTCAGGCGGATGTCCC
>JBDNHE010000079.1:0-34978 GCA_041688945.1 Gemmatimonadota bacterium
CTCGTCGTGGCGCCTCGCAGGATCCGGCGCCTCGACCCTCTGTGTGGTGTGGCACAAGTCCCGTGTCCGTACCGAGGGTGTCGCTGGGCGGCTCCAGGGAGGCGCGACGCCGAGTCATAGCAGCGCTATGGCGAGAAGGAGAAACGAAGCTGGAGCTGATGCAGCGACGCACGAATACAACGGGACTTGTGCCACACCACACTTGGTGACTCGCGAACTTTTGATACACCACACTAGTTTTAACGAACCGGGGGCAGACAGCATCCTCCCAATGAAGCGAGGCTTGGCACGCGACCCGCACGTCGGGGGCTGTCGGGCATCGCCGCATCCTGCATTTACGGAGCCAACCGATGTCGCCTAAGACGCTCACGGGACTCGCCGTCCTGTCACTCTTGGTCCCTGCCGCCCTTTCGGCCCAGACCGGGACCATCCGCTACGAACGGTCCGTGACCAGAGACCTGACCCAGGCGGCGGCCTTCATGCGACCGCAGCGCGACGGGGCTGACGCTCCGCCGGCGGGTCGAAAGGGTGGGCGCAGCGCTGGAGGACAGGCAGGCGGGGCAGCCCAAGGCGGCCCGACGATGCAGCGCTATTCGGAGCTGACGGTCACCTTTGATGGCACGGCAGTTCTGACCCGAATCGCCCCCATGGAGATCGAGCAGCGACAAGACCGGCCAGGAGCAAGCGATGCGCCCCAACACGCTCGGGCGCTTGCGGGCGGTGGCGGAGACGTAGCTCTGGTGCACCGGATCGCACAGGCCATGCCCACGCAGGAGGAGCATTCAGTCTGGGTGGATCCGATGGCCGGACGCTATGTGCGAGGCGTTGAGTTCCTCACCCGGGACTTCCGCATCGAGGGTGACGTCCCGGCTCTTCGCTGGCGCTTCCTGGGCGAAGAGAGTGACTACCTGGGCTACGTGGTGCAGAAAGCCGAAGCCGAGCACGAGGGCCGCGTGATTGAGGCCTGGTTTACAGTCGAGATTCCCGGCTTCGTTGCGCCCGATGTCTTCACCGGCCTGCCCGGCGTCGTCCTCATGGTCTCCATCGATCGCGGTGAGACCCTGATTCAGGCAACCGAAGTGGATCTGGAAACGCCGATCGAGGCACTGGCTCCGCCGACCGAAGGCGAGTCGATCTCGCCCGAAGATTTCGAAGCGCTAGTTGAGGAGAAGACCCAGGAATTTCGCCAGCAGGTCCAGACTCGGGTTCGCCGTATTGGAGGCGGAGGTTGAACCACCTCACCAAGGGGCTGGCGCTGGCCGCCGCCCTTATCGCTTCGGTTGGTAGCACGCAGCTGCAGGCCCAGGACCGCTACGCAGTCACGGGTACGGTAGCTGACTCGACGGGCACCCTGCTTGAGCGGGCGATGGTCGTGGCGCTGGCCCTTCCGGATTCGGCGCTGACCGCCTTCGCGACCACCAATGCCGACGGCCGATTCACCCTGCAGCGCGTTCCGGTGGGCGACTACCTGCTTCAGGTTCAGATTTCGCAGTTCGTCACGCAGCGCACGCCGTTCCAGGTCGTGGATCAAGACGTCAACCTCGGCGCCACCACCATGGCCATTCTGGCATACGGCATGGAGCCGCTGGTGGTCAGTGTGGACCACGTTCCGTTTCAGAACCGTCGCGACACCCTGATTTTCAACGCGGCGGCCTTTGAGACCCGGCCGAATGCCAGCGTCGAAGACCTCCTGCGACGACTCCCGGGCTTTGAGGTTGATGCTGACGGCGGTATTGAGGTGCAGGGTGAAGTCGTCGAGAAGGTTCTGGTCGAAGGCCGCGAGTTTTTCGGGAGCGATCCCACGATTGCCACGCGGGGCCTGCCTGCCGACGCCATCGACCGGGTCGAGGTGTTCGACAAAGAATCGGACATGGCCGAGTTCACGGGAATTCCCGACGGGAACGAGCAGATGACGCTGAATCTGCGGCTCACGCAGAGCGCTCAGCGTGGATACTTCGGCAACGTTGCCGGATCTCTGGGCGCCAGCGAGACATCGCCAGCCGGCCTGTCTCTGGCGCAGGACGATGTCAGGTACGACGAGCAGCTTCGATTGAACCGGTTCACCTCCTCCACCCAGCTGGCCCTGATTGGAAGCCTCAACAACGTCAGCCGTGCTCGGTTCTCATCGGTTGCCGCCGCGGGCGGTGGCGGTGGTCGTGGTGATGGAGGTGGCGGGGGCGGCGGTGGCTTCACCCGGTCGGGTTCGATCGGACTCAACGGCAGCCATCAGTTCACCGACGACGACTGGCTCCGAGGCTCGTGGTTCTTCAGCGATCTGTTGCGCGAACAGGAGACCAGTCGCCTGCAACAGCAGCTCTTGGGATCGAACATCGCTTCGACCATCGCCAATGACGGAACCACCGAAAGCGACACCCAGTCCCACCGGATCAATCTCGATGGCCAGCGGCAGTTTTCGGTGGGCCATCAGATGAGATTGCGGGCGGGCCTCAATTTGTCGGACCAGGCCCAGACGCAGCTGACCGACCGGAGCACCACCAACGCCGCGGGCATGCTGGTGAACACCGAGAACTCGCTGTTCAGCACCAACCAGGAGTCGCTTTCGGGCAGCGCCAACCTGACCTGGATGAAGCGTCTGGACAGCAGCGGCCGGAGCCTTGTATTCAACGCCGGCGCCAACCTGTCGGACCCCGAGAGTCAGGGAAATCTGGCCTCGATGATCGAGGTGTTCGGACCCAACTCCGCGTCGATCACCGACATCCTGCAGACCCGAAATCAGACGGGGCGCAACTTCACCAACACGCAGCGCCTGGCCCTCACGCAGCCGTTCGGCTCCGGTCGAACACTTGAGGTTTTTGCCCAGCGGCGTGACCTGCGTGAAGAGGAGCGGTTGAGCGTCTTTGACCTCGGCTCGGGATCGCCCATCCTGAATCCCCGCCTCAGCTCCGGCCTGGAGCAGACCTACCGATACTACGCCGGTGGCTTTCGACTCAATCGCAACACCGAGAAGTCCCGGGTCGTCATCGGACTCCAGGCGCAGCGGTCACGCCTGGAGGGCACGATCGACGGACGTGACGATGCCATCGAGAACGGCTACACCCGCGTGCTGCCCTCGGCCGACCTCAGGGTACAGCTCAGCGAAACCCAGAACGTCTCGTTTCGCTACAGCACGGCAACGCGTGAACCCTCTATGGAGGAGCTTCAGCCGTTCCAGGACAACACCAGCCCCACCAACGTCTACATGGGCAATCCAGACCTGCAGCCCGAGTACACCCACTCGGTCAACGGCGACTGGCGCTATTTTGACCCGTTCAGCTTTCTCAACGTCTTCACCTATGCGCGTCTGAGCAGAACCGGGGACGACATCGTCACCTCGCGGACGATCGATGAGCGGGGCTTTCAAACGCTGCAGCCCGTGAACGCGGGGACCAGCTGGTCGGCAAGTGGCGGTATCAACTTTGGCCGCCCTGTGCGTCCTCTGGGGATCAACCTCTCGATCGACTATTCCACCAGCCTTACCCGGCGCCCGGAGTTCGTCAACGGAGACGAGAACCGGGCCCGCATTCTGGGGAACACCGTGTCGTTCCAAGCTCAGAATCGGACCAAGGACCGGTTCGACCTTTCAGCCGTGGCGCGGTTCCAGCTGAGCGACGTGGAGTACTCGCTGAACGACGACCTGGACCAGTCCTACATGAACTCGTCGTACACGCTGCGCGGCTCGATGTACGTGGGCGACAACTGGACGGTCGGGGGAGACTGGGCCTGGCAGCGCTACGATCCGGATGTGTTTGGCGATGTCGAGAATGTGGCCCTACTCAACCTGTCGCTGTCCCGTTTCGTGATGAACGAAAAGGGCTCGATCGAGATCTCCGCCGTCGATCTCATGAATGAAAGCCAGGTGGTCAACTTCGACACCTCCCCGAATTCCATCAGCGAGTCGCGCACCCAGGCGCTCGGACGCTACCTGCTCATTCGATTCAACTACCGGCTGGGGAACCTGGGCGGTCGCGGACGACGCTGACCTGCCGCGCGGGCGGGGCCGAAGGTAGCTGAATCAGGCCGGTTCGAACTCCCCGTTGTTCAGCCGAAAACGCAGCGTCTTCCGCCCGGTCGGGCAGCAGCGCCGGTCACCGGGCATCTCCTCGACCACGTCGATCTCAATGAACACTCCGGCCCGCCGGATCTGGGAAATCCGCGTGTTCGGTGGAAGCTGAAGCACTGCCTCCTGTGCGAGCGTTCTTCCGCCCAATCCAAAGAGCACAAGGTGGGGAATCTGCACGGGAATCGTCGCGGCACCCTGAGTAACACGGACCAGAACGCCGGCCTCGTACTGCCCGTCACTGTCAAAGTCTTCGGTCAGCCACGATCCCTCGTCCAGGGTGACAAGGATCAGTGGCTTGTCCTGCCGAAAGCTCCCATCGCGCAGCATGACGCGGATCCCCGGGAGCATCGGCAACTGCACCGTGGCGTTCCGGAGTCGGTCGACACGCAGCCCTGCGGGGACCTCGCCCAGGGTCGTTTCGACCACAGGTGCGGGCGCGATCGCGTCTGGACTCTGATCGAACTCCGGCGCGTCGGCCCCGCATGCGGACAGGGTCAGCGCTGGGACGAGTGCGTAAAGCAGTGTCCTGAGGGTCGAGGTGCTGCGGTAGGTCAAGTCGAAGACTCCACGGGTGGGATCACCATTGCATCGCCATACGAATAGAAGCGGTACCCCTCGTCCACCGCCACCCGGTAGGCCTCCATCGTGCGCTCATAACCGAGTCGGGCCGCGACCAGCATCAACAGGGTGGACCGAGGGAGATGGAAGTTCGTGATCAGGCCATCGACTACCCGCCAGTCCCATGACGGGCGGATAAACAGGCGGGTCACTCCGCTCGCAGCGACGAGGGCCGGCTCCGTCGTCCCACTCCCCGGCGCGGTCGCCGCCTCGGCGGAGTCGGCCGGGACTGAATCCACGGGCCGCGAGCGTTCGGCGACATCTCGCGCGACCGTTTCGAGTGTTCGCACCACCGTCGTCCCCACGGCCCAGACGCGCCCACCCCGTTCGCGGCATCGGGCTACGGCGTCGACGGTGGCCTGGGGCACGTCGTAGACCTCGGCATGCATGGGGTGTTCGGACGGGTCCTCGACATCAACGGGGCGAAACGTCCCGGCCCCGACGTGCAGTGTGACCGCCGCCTGATCCACACCCATCGCCTGAAGCTGTGCCAGCAGTTCGGGCGTAAAGTGCAGGCCGGCCGTGGGCGCCGCGACCGAACCCGCTTCGCGGGCATACACGGTCTGGTAGCGCTCCCGATCCGCGGCTTCATCCTCGCGACCCAGGTAGGGCGGCAGCGGGATGTGGCCGTGCCGCTCCAGCGCATCCAGGACCGAGCCCTCCGTCTCCAGGCGCACACGGCGGATCCCTTCGTCCAGCACTTCCTCGACCACGACCGTGAAGTCGTCGGCAATCTGGAGTCGCTTTCCCTCACCGAGCTTTCGCCCCGGGCGCGCCATCGCCTCCCACAGGCGCGTCTCACCATCGACGGATCGATCATCCCCGGCCGGGTTCAGAAGCAGAATCTCCCCCGCCCCACCTCCAGCGCGGGTGCCCAACAGTCGAGCAGGAAGCACCCGACTCTCATTGACGACCAGCAGATCACCCGCCCTCATCAGGTCAGGCAGGTCAGCGAAGCAGCGGTGCTGGATGGATCCGGGAGATGCCGCGCCGTGAGCCTGTGGCACCACCATCAGGCGGCTCTGGTCACGGCGCTCGGCAGGCCATGCCGCGATGTGGCCGTCGGGCAGTTGGTACTCGTAATGCGAGACGCGCGTGCCAGCGGGCGGAACAGGCATCCCGGTCACCAGCGCAGAGGGGTTCGACGATTCGGTCTTGCCCGTCGACGTCCCACCCTTGGGGCCAGGTCGGTCACTCTTCGCGGAACAGGGAGTTCTGTGTGGCTGATCCGCCCGTCATCTCGGTCGGCGGCGTGTAGCCGAAGCGCTCGTAGGCCCGAACTGTGGCCTGACGTCCGCGCGCCGTCCGCATCAGGTAGCCCTCCTGGATCAGGAAAGGCTCGTAGACCTCCTCCAGTGTCGCCGTGTCTTCTCCGAGCGCGACGGCGAGCGACGCCAATCCGACCGGGCCCCCGCTGAATTTTTCGATCAGTGTGCGAAGGACGCGGCCGTCCATTTCGTCCAGCCCGTACTGATCCACGTCGAGCATCAGCAGGGCGTCTCTCGCCACCTGGATGTCCACATGCCCGTCCGCCCGGACCTCGGCGAAGTCGCGAACCCGACGCAGCAGGCGGTTGGCGACCCGGGGGGTACCCCTGGAGCGCTTGGCAATCTCCTCGGCACCATCCTTCGAGACCTTCAGTCCCAGGATCTTGGCCGAGCGCCGGACGATGGTTGCCAGTTCGTTGGGCGGATAGAAGTTGAGCCGTTGAACGATGCCGAAACGTGCCCGCATCGGCGCGGTAAGCAGTCCAAATCGGGTGGTCGCGCCGATCAGAGTGAAGCGCTCGATCTGCATCGTCATGGTCTGGGCTTTGGGCCCGTCAGACAGTCGGATGTCGATGTGCCAGTCCTCCATCGCCGGATAGAGGAACTCCTCGATGATCGGACGCAAACGATGGATCTCGTCAATAAAGAGGATGTCGCCTTCGCGCTGATTGGTCAGAATCCCGACCAGGTCGGCGGGCTTTTCCAGCACCGGTCCCGAGGTGGTCTTGATGTTGACGCCCAGTTCCCGCGCCATCAGCGATGCGAGCGTGGTCTTGCCGAGCCCGGAAGGGCCGTGAAAGAGGACGTGGTCCAGGGCCTCCCGCCGATTGGTGGTGGCCTCGATCGCAATTGAAAGGGCCTCGCGGACCTTCTCCTGCCCAATGAACTCGGCAAGCCGCTGAGGCCGGAGCGTGCTCTCGGCCTGCTCCTCTTCGGCGAGGACTTCCGGGGTGGTGATTTCGGTGCGTTCGGTCATGGGTGAGAGAGTCGCGCCGCCGCGGGGTCCGAGCAAGGGAACAGGTGCGTTTACGGATCAGAATTCGGGGGCATCTCACGGCCCAAAATTATGCATCGCGACCTGGTGCCTTTGAGCATCAGGGAAATCGCAGAACGATTCACCGCGCCTCACGCGCGGATTTCATCAGGCCTATCACTCCGCGTTGGATCGGCGCACAGCTCCGCCGTGGGCTCTCTCTGGCACCCTTCCTTCCCGTGGGATGTTCGTGATTTCAGAGATGCGAGCCGACGTGACCTCCCAATTGGCGCAGCGCAATGGACTGGACGATGGCCCGGACTCGGCCTTCGGCTGCTGACGCTCTCTCGGCCCGATTCGGAGCCGTCATGTCCCCAGCTCCACCCACAAGGCGAAGGTCGCGGCCCTGCCGCATCCGGCACGAAAGCACCTCTCGGCTCTTTGACACTCGTCTGTTTGACTTAGAACGCATGCACATGGCTCAAGAACCACTGAGAGCTATCTGCGGACGTTTCGGCGTCGAACATGCCTGTCACAGGTCGCGGTAGCCTTTCGGTTTGGGGTGGATGTGCGGGACGAGCGTTTCGCGTCACGAGCGAGGCTGACTCATCCCAATACTCGAAGTCTACGCAGCAGTTCTCCCGGGTCGTTGCTGGGACAACTCACGCCCGCCGGAGCGTCTGAATATAGACCCATTGCGTTTCTCGGGCCCTTGACCCAACAGTCTAACCGGAAACTAGGCAGAAAAGCTGCGACGACGCGTAGGGAGTTCGCTGGAATCCTGCAACCGCAACAGGAAAAATCGATGGCCGCCGAATCACACAGTTCGCTGTCCGAGCGTTTCGCGAATTTCCTCATATTGGGGGTCCTCGTGGTCGGGATTGGCGCCGTTCTAGTTGGGAGGACCGGGCCACTTGGGGATCGCTACCAGAGTTGGCGAGGTGCTCGGGCTGCGGAGAAGGCGATTGGTGAACACTGGGAGCAGCTTCGGTCGACAACGTCTCGGCTGGACGACGGTGTTGCGGAGGTGAGTCTGATTGAATTCGCTGATTATCAGTGCCCCTACTGCGGCCGGGCATCGGAGGTCGTCTCAGCTCTGCTTGACACCAATCCAACGATCGGTGTGGCATACCGGCATCTGCCGTTGGTTGCTCTCCACCCGCAGGCTGAGGCGGCAGCAATCGCCGCGATCTGCGCGGAGATGCAGGGGCGATTTAGAGCGATGCATTCCCTTCTTTTCAATGTTGATCTCGGACGAGGCACGTCTTGGCGTGATTTAGGTCATCGGGTCGGCATTGGTGACCTCGACGAGTTCGATCGCTGCCGGGCGGGTTCGCAGGCATCGGATCGGCTGGAGCGGGACATCGCCTTGGCTCGATCCTTGGGCCTAGCGGCTACCCCCAGCTTCGTCGGACGGAACGGCGTGATTCGAGGTGTTGCCGATACCGACCGTTTGAGTCGGCTCGCCGGTGGACGGTAAGGCGACGTCGCGGGGCTCTGGCTAGAAGGCCTACGGCGTAGCTGCGGTTTTCCTTGACAGCCGGCAGAGTCAAGTGAATATCTTCAACAAGGGAGCTTAGTCGAATCGAACTAGGGAGGGTTGGCGATCATGAAAACGAAACTCCCAGCTGTTCTCTTGGCGCTCAGCGCAGTCGCGATGGTCGCCCTTACGCTGGAGGCGAAAAGCCTCCGTACGTCATATTCGGCCCTTGTGAGTACTTCGGACGGGCCACTACCCGGACGTTGGTATCCGATGGTGCCGGTCCAAACCCTTGGAGGAGAGGCACGTTGCATCGGTGCCCCAGAAGGTGTCCCCCAGGTCCTTTATTTCTTCCACGCCGGCTGCGAGGAATGTGCAGGCTCGCTTCAGGTAATGGAGGAGACGTTCGGTGCGACCTCAGCGGCGAGTCAACTAGCCGCCCCGCTCGGAATCGGTCTTGGGACCGATTCGTCGACGTTTCGGGGGCTTTCGGAAGGGGTCGCCCCGGAGATTGCCATCCTCGCGGACACGCGCTGGCGAGGTGTTTTCCGCTTGGACACGCTGCCACAGATGATACTCATCGATAGGGGCCGAATCCGAGTGGCCCGCGGTGGCGCACTGAATGAAATCATGGTTCGCGATTCACTAGTACCACTTTTGGAAACCCTCGCAGGGGAGGAGCGAGGAGACGGAATCTTCGACTGCAGTGCGTGGTAGGAAGGACGTTACCCCAACAAGGACGTTACCCCAACAAGGAGGCAAGGAATGAGGTCCAACAACAAGGTCTTCGCATTCGCCGCGGCAATTCTCGCCGCAGCCAGCTTGAGCTTCTCCGGGAGCTATCTCTACGCTTCATCGAGCTGCAACAGTTCAGGTGAACTCTATGACTGTGCGGTGCTCAACTCATCGCTGACCGCCGCGGAGAAGGACGAGGTGTGTAATTGCGCCTGCAGCGAAGTCTTCGGGTTTATGGGTGAATGCGACACGGCCACTGGGTGCTGTCTGTGTCAGGTTTAGTTCCAGGGAATGGGAGGGGCTCAGAACCGGGTTGTCTCCAGAATCAGACTAGCTGGGGCCGGCGATTCAACTTCAACGTAAGGTGAACAAGATGAAGAACGTGCGAGGACGAATGATGGTCCTGCTCGCCATTGTGGCGGCCTTCGGGGCCCTCGGTTTTTCAGGCAACTATCTCTCGGCGGCATCAGCCTGCAACAGCCCCGGTGAGCTCTATGCCTGCTCAATTTTGGCAGATTCTCTGAATGCTCAGGAGCAGGACGCGGCTTGCGACTGTGCTTGTGCGGAGGTGTTTGGGACGTTCGGGGAGTGCGATGTGACAGGATGTTGCCTTTGCGCGACCTGACGTTCCAGCCAGCGTGTCGGGGACGCCCGACATGCTGGTATCGATCTGGATTGGCCGGGCCGGTCGTCACGCCTTCCGGCCCGGCTGCAAGAAGCTCTCTGTCCGCACCTGCAAGCAGGGTACGGATAGCTTGCAAGAGCGAAGCGCGGCTCACACACTGTAGGTGCTTCGTAGGCGTCTACGCATCCCCATAGGACCCGGCCCCATGTCGATTTCCGCGTTACACCGATCCGAAGGATGGACGACGCGTCTGGCTTTCACATTGGCCCTTCTTTTGGTCCTCAGTGGCTGCTCCGATCGATTTGGACCGCGCTGGGTGGACCGCGTCACGGTGCAACCCGACTCCGCTCACGTTGAGGTCGGAGAGACTGCGACGTTCACGCCGGTTGTAAGGGATCAGAATGGCGAGGAGTTCCCCGGCGAATGGCCGGGATACGTGCACTGGAATGCGGTCGGTCCAGTCTCTGTCGGCACCGATGAGACGGGTCAACTTGTGGTGACTGGGATAAATGAAGGACGAGGGGGCGCCGTCGGTACACTCGGACGTGCGACAACCGGCGTTCCGGTATACGTCCGCCCGCCCGGGCTTACCCGAATTGAGATCACGGACAACGCGGGAAATGATCTCGTAAATTCGGGTCTCCTGATGAGCTCGTTTGGCGGAGTCGACGCCAATTTGCACTTGTATGACACGGCGGGAGCTCTCATGGCGCCGAATCGGTTCCGTGTTTCCTGGCAGGTGTCCGACACCATTCTCGCCCGGGTACGATTCCCCATCGGCTTTGACTCCCACGCCGCCGTCGGCGGACTCGCCACCACTAATGGCACTGTAAGGTTGGAGGGTACTCTCGACCTCACGGCCGTGGTCAACGGTTTGAAAAGAACCGTTCCTGTGCGCGTGACTGCCGAACCGGTTGGTCCCACCGCAGGCCCCGTCGTTCAAGCCCTGTCAGCAACTTCGATTCAGGTGGCATGGAACCGCAACGCGGGCGGTCGTGAAGGATACAGGATCACACGGGGTCCAGAGGCCTCGGGCTCGTACACTGAAGTCCGTCGAACCCCGGGAGGGACGTTCGCCTCGTTCGACACGACCTGGGTCGACAGCGGTGTTGAGCCGGGGAGAACTTACTTCTATCGAGTTCAGGCCTGCAACAAATGGGGATGTTCCTTGGAACCTTCGGCAGCCAGTGCCGCCGTTACGACTTCTGGAGCCATGCCCTTGCGTCTTCCCCCCCAGGGACGTGGAGGCGGCCAGTGAGCAACGTGGGAAGGAGGATCTTGTTGGCGCGCGTCGGTCTCGCGGCTGTCGCAGCCACGCTCTTGGCTCAGCCCAGCGCGGGACAATCACGCTCGACGGCCGCACTTAGAGGGAACGTCCTTCAAGAGGACGGATCGGCAGTTGTTGGTGCGATCGTCGAGGTCCGGGATGAGCGGACCGGGGCGACCCGACAGGTTCTCACCGGCCCAGAAGGCCGGTTCTTGATTTTGCAACTCCAGGCAGGCGGACCCTATACGTTGCGGGTCCGTGCTCTGGGGTTCGGAGAACGGGAGGTAGCGGGACTCCAACTCCAGGCAGGCGATGCTTTTCCGATCGAAGTTGTGATGGGTGAGGAAGCCTTGAGGATTGAAGGAATTGAGGTTTCTGTCGATCCCGCCGCCGTCTTTGGCGTGAACCAAATCGGACCCGCGACTCGAATTGACCAGCGCACTATTGACGCGATGCCAGTCTTGTCTCGCAACATCATGGAACTGACCGTCCTCTCTCCTTTGGTCAGGACGACTGAGGGTGGTGGATTCTCTATCGCCGGTCAGAACGACCGGTACAACGCGATACTCGTCGATGGGCAGTTCAGCAAGGATATGTTCGGGTTGACGGCCGGGGGGCTGCCGGGAGGCCAGGCTGGCGCCAAGCTCATTCCAATCGACGCGGTAGCCCAGTACGAAATCCTGGTCGCGCCCTATGATGTCCGGCTCACCGGCTTTACGGGGGGTGTCATGAACGCAGTCACGCGCTCCGGGACGAATCAGTGGCGCGCCCGCGTAGACGCCGTGCATCGGAACGAAGCATTGATTGGCGACCTTTCTCTTCCAACGGGGCCAGTGGATGCGTCGACCGTAGACCGATCGCTGATCGCGGCATCGTTTGGCGGCCCGATTGTGCGGGACAGAGTCCACATCTTTGCTGCGGGCGAATTCGAGCGGCAGCGCCGTCCCCCCAACGGCTTCAACCTGTTCCGAGATGATCCAGCACTCGTCCGGATATCGGAAGAGTCCGTGGGAGAAATTTCAGAGTTTTTCGAGAGCAACTTCGGTGTTGACCCCGGTGAAGCCGGGATCTACCCGCTCAAGAGGGAACTGGCCAACACCTTCACCCGGGTCGACTTCAACTTCGACGGAGGAGACAGGCTGACCATGCGTCATATCTTCGCGCATGCGTCGAACGACGACGACCCTAATCGCCAAGCCTTCCAACCATATGAGTTCTCGTCGAACGCCGTCTCCAGGCAATCGACCAGTCATATTGTTTCCGCGCAGTACTTTCGACGGCTCAGTGAGCGATTTGCCAACGAATTGGCATTTACCCTCCACCGTAGTGTTGATCGGACTATTCCATCGAGCAGCGATCCTCAGTTTGAGGTGGGCCTGATCAGTTCGATCGAAGGCGCCAGCTACCTTCGCTATTCGAGAATGGGTGGGCAGTTCTTCGCCCAGGTCAACGACCTGGAGCAGACCAGCCTGCGGGTTTCGAACAGTGTTGACATGACAGTTGGGGATGACGTGGTCACGATGGGCGTTTCGGGATCTTGGCTCAGCATTTCCAACCAGTTCCTGCCGGGTGCCAACGGGGAGTACCTCTTTGCGTCGATGTCGGATGTCGAGGCGAACGCCCCGTTCAGGTATCAACAGACAGTGTTGGCGGATGGGGAATCGGCTGCGATCGGTTTCGATGTGGCCGAGGTCGGTGCCTTTGTCCAACGGCAGATCAATGCTGGCAAGGGGCTTACGATGCATTTCGGGCTCCGGCTCGACCTGCCGTTTGTGCTGGGCCGGCCCGACCAGAACATCGATCTGCAGGCGTTTTTTGGGTACAACAGTTCAGTATTGCCGTCCAGCAAGCTCCTGATCTCACCTCGTTGGGGATTCAACTGGCAGAGTTCGGGACAGCGGAAGACTCAGGTGCGCAGTGGCGCAGGGCTTTTCTCTGGTCAGATCCCCTATGTTTGGCTTTCCAACGCTTTCCACGACAATGGCCTGCGTTCTTTTGTGGAGGTGTGCCAGGGTCGCCGGACGCTCGATCCGCGACCGTCCAGGGTGGTGCCAGCATACGTCCCTGGTGCGCGGCCCGCGGGGTGTGAGGGACCGGCGGGCGAGGTCAGGCCCTTTGCAACCGTCCGCAACGCGGTGGTTTTTGATCCGACGTTTGTCTACCCGCAGGATCTACGGTTTTCGATCGTGGTGGACCGGGAACTTTCCGACAGATTGACCGGATCGGTCGGTGTCCTCTTCAACACGGCATTTAATCAGGTTGGGTTGGAGGACATCAATCTCGCCAGCGGTGGTAGCGCTGGGCCGGACCTTCTGCGTTTGGCGGGGGACGAGCGACGCTATTACTCGCGAATCGCGAACGAGTACGACCATGTTTTGGCTGTGACGAATGAAGGCCAGAATGTTGCCGCCTCTCTTACGGCCGAGCTCCGTGGGAATCTTAACGACCGGTTGACGTTCCAACTCGGCTACTCGTTCGCACGAACGTGGGATCGGGTCAGCCTGGTTTATCGAGATATGCTCTCCAATTTGGGGAACAACGCCTCTATCGCGAACGTCAACAACCCTCCACTGGAGGCATCGAACTTCGATCGCCCGCACAAATTCGTAGCGACGGTTTTCGGGGCTCCTCTGCCATCGTTTCCCAAGACGGAGATCTCTTTGCTCTACACGGGGCAGTCGGGACTGCCCTTCTCCTACGTGTACTCGGGAGACGTAAACGGCGACGGATATCCCGGGTTGGGAGGGGCTTTGGATAGGAACAACGATCTAATTTATCTGCCGGAGCCCCTGGAGTTGTCGCGGGCGCGTCTTTCGTTTGTGACTCGAGGCCTGCTTGAGTCCGCCCTTGCGAACGATCCTTGTCTGATAGGTCATCAAGGTGAGACTCTCGCTCGGAATTCCTGTCGGAGTCCCTGGGAGCACCAGCTCGATCTCCGAATCGCTCACACATTTGATGTGGGGTCCTCAGATGTACGTCTGTCGGCAGACGTCCTGAACCTGTTGAGTTTGGTAAATAGCGAATGGGGGCGGGTTGAGCGTACGAGCCCATTGGTTCCACTTCTGGAGCTCTGTCAGGTGGCCTGTGAAGGCCAAGGTCCGCTCCCTGCTCGGTGGGGTGGCGGTGTCCTGCCACAACGCGATCAGGACGGTCGACTTACACCTTCTACCGCTTGGATCCCCAGCACACCTGAGTCACAATGGCGCATGCAGATCGGTGCCCGTGTGACTCTGGGGGATGGCCGGTAGGCCGGCGTTCCAGCCGCAGCGCGCACTCTTGTGCCCTACCCCTGATGGAGACTTCAATGCCGAACCGATTCGCCGGCGGCGCCCGGGCGCTTGCCCTCGCCGCGTTTGCGATCGCCCTTCTGCCTACCGTCGCGTCCCCGCAGGCAGCGCAGATGGAAATCGGACACCTCGGCGAGGATCGCCCGGGGACCGAGAGCGCGGTCCATCTGGCGCTGAACAACTTCCATCGGGCTGCCTCCACCGCCGACTCCCTGGCCTACTTCGGCGCCTTCACCGCAGACGGCGTCTTTCTTGGGACAGACGCGACCGAGCGCTGGACCGTCGAGGAGTTCAAGGGCTACGCTCGCGGCTCCTTCTCGCGCGGCCGTGGCTGGCACTACGTGCCGACCGAGCGGTGGGTCACCGTCTCGGCCGATGGCAACACGGCCTGGTTCGATGAGCGATTGACCAATGCCAACTACGGAGAGACCCGTGGTTCGGGCGCACTGGTCCGAGATGGCGATCAGTGGAAAGTGGCCCAGTACAACCTGACGATCCCGATCCCGAACGATCTGGCTCGAGAGTTCGCGGTCCGGATCCGGGAGCTTACCGGAGGCTGATCAGCGGGACCGGCCTACCCCTACCCGCCCACCATCGCCCAGCACTCCACCTCGATAGCCGCACCCAGTGCCAAGCCGTCCGCCCCGAATGCCGAGCGTGCCGGCTTGGGTCCGGGAAAGTAGGTCGCATAGATCTCGTTGAAGGTGCCCCACTCGGACATCTCATCGATCATGACCGTGCATTTCACAATGCGATCCATCGAAGACCCGTAGCGCTCCACGACGGCCTTGATGTTGTCCATGACCTGCCTCGATTCCGCCTCGATGCCGCCGGACACAACCGCCGTCTCGCCAGGCCGATTGCCCACCTGCCCCGAAAGAAAGAGCATCCCGCCGACCCGGACCGCCTCGCTGAAGGGAAAGCCCATTGAGGCCATTTCCGGAGTGGTCAGGTACTCGACCTCGGGTGCACTCTGACCTGCGGTGACCGCAGCACGGTCTGGAAAGGTGCGATTAGCGTCGGGGCGCTCTTCGATCGAACAGGCCGCCACTGTAGCGAGTAGCAAACCGGCGGTCAGCGAGCGTAGAGTCCGGTCAGCCAGGCCTTCCGTAAACGAGTGAGTGGTCATTACCGCCCCTTCTGCTTGAGTGCTTTGCGAATGAGTTCGTCAGCCCCGGAAACCGCGCCGGCTTCAAGCACTGAACGGACCGCGGTATCGGCATCGTTGAATGAGTAGCCCAGTGCCACGAGGGCCGCGACGGCCTCCTGCGCACCGGATCCTTTGGTGATGGGCCCGCCCGTGTCGGCCGCCAGCGCCAGATCGGTGACCTTGTCGGACAATTCAAGAGCCAGCCTCTCAGCGGTCTTCTTTCCGACGCCGCTCACCTGAGTCAGCGCCGTGATGTCCTTTTCGACCAGCGCCCGGGCCAGCCGAGGTGCGTTGTAGGTCGACAGCATGGCCAGGGCCAGCTTGGCGCCCACCCCCGATGCAGAGAGCAGTCGCTTGAACAGGGTGCGCTCGTGCGCCTCCAGAAATCCGTACAGCGTGGCCGAATCCTCACGTACAATCTGCAGCGTGCGGATCTCGATCGCTTTGTCGCGCCCCGGAAGGCGCTCGAAGACCGTAAGCGGCACTTCCACCTCGTAGACGACCCCGCCTCCGGTCTCGATTTCGATCCCGTCAGGTTCGCGGGTGATCAGAATGCCCTTCAGTCTTGAAATCATGCTCGCTCAGTTGTGCCGATGATCAGGGTTACGACGAACAATCGACAGGTTCAGACCCATCGCGAACAGGCCCCAGGTCAGATAGGGAATCAGGAGCGCACCCGCCAGCGGCCGAATCTGCCAGAAGATGACCAGCGTAAAGGCGACCGGCACCCCGATGCAGGCGGCGAGCAGCAGGCCTGCGGTCATCGGGGAAACGACCCGGTCATGCAGTGGCAGAGCGCCGCCGCCACGCCATCCGCCGCGTCATGCGGGGTGGGGGGGACCTTCAGTCGCAATTGCTTCTGCACCATGAAGCCGACTTGGTCCTTGGTGGCCCGGCCGGTACCCACCACCGTCTTCTTGATCTCGGCCGGCGTGTACTCGGCGATCTCGATGCCCGCAATCGAGGCGGCCAGAAGAATGGCACCCCGGGCGTGCCCGAGGGTCATGGCCGAACGGATGTTCTTGCCAACAAAGACGTCTTCCACGGAGAGTGCGTGCGGCTGGTGCCGTTCAATCAGAGCCACAACACCGTCGTAGACATCGCGAATACGCTCATGCAGGGGCCGGCCGGCGGATGTACGAATCACGCCGCACTCCAGAAGCACCACGGCGCCGTTCCCGCTTCGGGAAACGACGCCATAGCCGGTGACCGCCGTGCCGGGGTCGATGCCGAGGACGATACTCACGCGTCGGCCATCGCCGCCTCGTCGATGTCGGCGTTGGTGTGGACCTTCTGCACGTCGTCGAGGTCCTCGAGAGTGTCGAGGAGCTTGAGCAGGCTTACGGCATCCTTGTCCGCAACGGCAATCTCGTTGGCGGCGACCATGGTCAGCTCAGCCTCCTTGATCGCGATTCCGGCCGCCGTGATGGCGTCCTGGACGGTGTGGAAGGCGGTCGCCTGGGTGGTCACCACGAACTCACCGTCATCGGTAGCCACATCCTCGGCGCCCGCCTCGATCGCGACCTCGAACACCTGCATCTCCGTGGCGTTGTCCGCCGAGACGTAGATCAGACCCTTTCGCTCAAACTGCCAGGCCACCGAGCCGTTGGTCCCCAGCGATCCATTCCCACGGTTGAGGGCATGGCGAACGTCGGCCACGCTGCGGTTGAGGTTGTCAGTCAGGCATTCGATGTAGAGGGCCACGCCCCCCGGACCATAGCCTTCGTAGGTCACTTCCTCGTAGTTCACACCCTCGAGCTCGCCCGTGCCTTTTTTGATAGCGCGCTCGATGTTCTCGGCCGGCATGGAGTTGCCCTTGGCCGTGTCGACCGCCAGGCGCAGACGCGGGTTGAACTGCACGTCTCCCCCGCCCTCCTTGGCGGCTACCGTGATCTCACGAATGAACTTCGTGAACATGGCACTGCGCTTGGAGTCATTGACGCCTTTCTTGCGCTTGATCTTGGACCATTTGTTGTGGCCAGACACACTTCCTCCAGGGTTTCCGAGCCCGCCTTCAGACGGGACAAATTACGCGTGATCCACGGGCCTTATCAATTGCCGGGAATTTCGAGTGAAAAGCCGCGCTCGGCCCTGCTCAGATAGGACTCGAGGAGCCGGGATCGCAGGTCTGTATCGGCGCGGCTGACGAAGGGCGCCAGCTGCTCCTCCAGAAAACGTGCCTCGGGCACCTGGCCCACGGCCAGCAGCACGGCCACGCCGGCGTCTCGAAGGAACCCGGGGTCGACCCATACAGACGCCCGAGACTGCGGTGAGGAAAGCACCCGGACCTCCTGGGCGGCGCCCGCCCAGTCCCTTGCCCTGAGCGCCCTTCGAAACCGAAGTGCGGCTTTCACGCCGGCCGGAGCCTGCCAGCGGTCGGCATAGGCGTGGACCCAGGTCCAGAACTCCTCGTCCACCCACCCGGTGCGCCCCCCGGCCCGAGCCGCTTCGACCTCGCTCACCAGATCCAGCCAGGATCGCCAGTCCGAGGGAGGCGAATCCGCCTCAATGATGGCGCCGAGCGAGGCTTCACTGAAGCGAGCATTCCTGAAGTCAGACCAGAGCCGATCGCCAGCGGCCGGAGCCGCATCGCTGTCCAGTCGGGCTGCCAGCTCGATCGCCTGCAGTGCGGGGATCTCGGGCATGGGGTTGGTTGTGGCGACAGCCATACTTGGGCGGGCGGCTTCGAACAGGTCCGAGGGACTGAACTGGACCTGGGACAATTCGGCCAATCCCGCGGCGGTAAATCCCTGAAAGCGCGTCTTCTCGGACCGAAGATCCAGCAACGGGTGAAAGTCGGAGTTCACCTCGTCCCATTCTTCCAGGAGTGGCGCCAGTGCGGCCCGTGAAAGAAAGCCTGTGCGAGACAGATAGTCGGGGAGCAGCGGATACGTCAGCGCCAGGTCCTGCCGAATCAGTGGAAGCTCCGCCACAGACCAGTCCGGATCGGGGAGACGATCGCCAGCGGTCGCGACCACCAGGATGTCACCCGCGCCCACCCGGAAGACACGGAAGTCACCGAACGACTGATACATCGCCGAAAAGACCGTGAGCAGAAGGTCGTCTGTCATCTCATAGAGATGCAGCCACTGCCCGAACGCCCCGCCCGGAGCGAGTCGATCGGCCACCTGGGCGTAGAACTCCGATGTAAACAGGTTCGAAACACCACTGACCCAGGGATTGGAAGGTTCGGAGAGGATCAGATCCCACTCGGTGCGATCGGCTGCCATGAGCGCTCGGGCGTCGGTCAGCACAAAGCCCGAACGAGGGTCGTCAAAGACCCGACGATTGAAAGGATAGAAGGCGCGCGAGCCCTCGATCATTTCCGGTTCGATCTCGGCCGTGACCAGTTCCTCCACCAGTGGGCTGGCAAGCAGGAAGTGCGAGCTCATCCCCGACCCCTGCCCGATGACCAGGGCCGTGCGGGCTGTCGAGGCGTGAGCCAGCGTGATCAGCGGCAGAAGCGCCTGAGTGGACTCATCAAACTGCATGGGCTGCCGCCCCGTCCCTTCGTCGGCGGTGAGCCAGCGCAGGCTCAGACTCGCGTCAGGTTTGCCGTTGGTGGCCAAGATGCGCGAATCGGAATAGTCCAGAATCCCGACTGACGCTGTGCGTCCGTCCTTCCAGAAGACGACTTCCTGGGCACCGTCTGCCCGGCCCGTCCGGAAAACGCCGGAGCCCAGCACCGTCAGCTCGAAGGGTGAAGCCAGCACCACACCGGCCACCAGCAGGATGCTTCCGACCAGAGCCGGCCCCGTTCCGATTCGAGCTCCCCCGAAGATCAGCCCGCCGCTGGACCGCCTGAGCCGCGCCCGCCGGCCCAACCCTGGCCAAGACGCTTCGGCCTCCGCCGTGGCGTCGGATCGGCCCGCTGTCTTGCGAAGCAGATACACCCCGAGCAGCATGTCCAGGCCAGCTCCCACAACCAGCAGGAGCTTGAGCCCAAGCAGGGGCATGAGGACCAGAGCGGCGAGCGATGCTCCGACGATCGAACCAAGCGTGTTCACGCCGTAGACCCAGCCCACCGACCGCTCACCGAGCGGACCACGGACCAGCATCATCGTAATCAGCGGAAGCGTCATTCCGGCCAGGATCGTGGCCGGCAGCATGACCGCCAGGGCCATGCCGTAGCGGGACAGGTTGAAGAGGGCATACCCCCCGTCGGTGGCCTGAAGCGCCGCCAGCAGCGTCTCCGTGACGCGAAAGGAGCCGAGGTACAGAGGCAGTGTCAGGAGCGCCGCCGTGCCCATCGCCCACTGAATCCACGCCAGAGAACGCATCGGATCTGGCAAGCGATCTGCCTTCTCGCGAATGATCAGTGCCCCGATCGCCAAGCCCAGAATGAACGCCGAGAGCATCAACTCGAACGAGTGCGTGGCTGAGCCCAGCACCAGCGAGAGCATCCGGATCCAGGCGATCTCGTAGATGAACGAGGCAACCGCAGTGCCGAAGGCGACACCGAGCAGGATCTTTCCGGCGTGCTCGGTCATTCCAGGTGTGGACGGGGCTACGGCAGTCTCATCCTGAGTGCTCGTGTACTCGGTGGCTTCGGACGGGGCTGCCCCCGCCGTCCTGAATTCGATGCCACGGGCAACTGTCAGCGCCAGGAGGGCCGCCACCAGGTTCAGGCCAGCCGCGCTCACCGACGTGCCTTGCAGCCCCAAGGCCCCGATCAACACAAACCCGGCCAGCAAGGCACCGAGTGAGGCACCCAGGCTGTTCAGGAAATAGAAGTGCGAGAGGAGCCGGCCAGGTCGGTCGCGCCGCATCCGCATCAGCCCTGAGGTGATCAGCGGAAAGGTGGTCCCCAGAAGGAAGCTGGGGCCGGCCAGAAGGAGCACCGCCAGCGACCATCGAAGCACGGTCAGCGCCATCCCCGATCCGACCAGCGGGAAGAGGCTCCCCTCGGCAACACCCAACAGGGCCAAAAACAGATCGTGGAAGAAGAAGCCAAACAGGCCGATCAGCAGCTCGGCGCCGGCATACGCCATCAGCGGTCGGCGGATCCGTTCGGACCTGCGCCCTACCCAGAGCGCACCCGCGGACAGACCTCCCAGAAAGACCGCAAGCACCACGACCTGAGCATACGCCCCGTGACCGACCAGGAGCGCCAGATAGCGGCCCCAGATGGTCTCGTAGATCAGCCCGGCCAGGCCGGAAAGAAAAAAGGCGGTGTAGAGAAGAGCGGACAAAAAAGTCACTTTGCGTGAGAGTGCCCCAGAGAGGGGAAGATCTAGCCTTTCCGCGGGGTTTCAGCCACCGCCTTCAACTGATCCAACAGAGACCGGGGGGCGACTCCACGTCGCGCCCGCCGGCCTCATGCCTCTTCGCCGCCGGCAATGATCTTCTTGACGTACTGATCCGGTACCGGCTCGTAGCCGCCGGGTGACCGGGTGTGGTGTCCCCGCCCGTGCGTCATGGAACGCAGGGCCGCGGCATACTGATAGAGCTCGGCCTCGGGCACCTGCGCCTTCACCACCGTGCGTCCGTCACGCGTGTCCATTCCCGACACCTTTCCGCGACGTTGCGAGATGTCGCCCATGACGTCGCCCATGTACTCCTCGGGCGTGGTGACGGTCACCTCGATCATCGGCTCCAGAAGTTGGGGGCCGGCCTGATTCGCCACATCATGAAAGGCCATTGAGCCCGCCACTTTGAAGGCGATATCGGACGAGTCCACGGTATGATAGGAGCCGTCGTACACTTCGGCTTCCCAGTCCACCAGCGGGAATCCAGCCAGCACTCCCTTCTGCGCAGCCTCTTCGACCCCGCGTTCCACGGACGGAATGAATTTTCCAGGGATCGCCCCACCCTTGATGGAATTCACGAAGGCCTGTCCCGAGCCACGGGGCAGCGGTTTCAAACGAATCCAGCAGTCGCCGAACTGACCGCGACCTCCGGACTGCTTCTTGTACCGTCCCCGCCCTTCGGCGGGTGCAGTGATGGTCTCGCGATACGCGATCTTCGGCTGCTCGGTCTCCACGGTGACGTTGTACTTCCGCTTCATCCGCTCAATCTGGACTTCCAGATGCAGGGCACCCAGCCCGTGGGCGATTGTCTGGTGGAGTTCAGAGTTGAACTCGGCATGGAAGGTCGGGTCCTCCTCGTGCAGGCGCGGCAGAACCTCGCCAAGCTTGTCTTCGTCGTTTCGGGTGGCGCCTCTGATCGCGACCGAAATGTCCGGACTGGGAAAGTCGATCGGATCCAGCTTCAGCGGCCGGTCCGGCATCGACAGCGTGTCGTTGGTGTGGGTGTGCCTCAGCTTGGCCACCACGCCGATGTCGCCGGCATGCAGGTGCGTGACCTCACGCCGGTCCTTCCCCTGCGGGATCGCCAGATGGTTCAGCTTCTCCGTCTGGCCGTCCGAGGCGTTCACCAGTTCCATACCATTGGTAAGCACGCCCGAAAACAGCCGGAAGTACGACAGTTCACCGATGTGGGGCTCGGTGGTGGTCTTGAAGACCAGGGCGGCCAATGCCTCGTCGTCGTGCGAATGCAGTTCGACGGCCTGATCCATGTTGACCCGCTGCGCGACTTCGCCGCCCGACTCACCCGGATTCGGAAAGAGTTCGACCATCTTCCGCATCAGCGCCCGGGTGCCGTAGCAGGTCTTTCCCGACCCGCAGAAGAGAGGCACGAAGTCGCCACGCGCCATGCCGCGGGCCATGGCTTCGATGGCCTCCTCGCGGGAAAAATGGCCGCCCTCCAGATACTTCTCGAGGAGAGACTCATCCGACGTCGCGAGGGTCTCCTGAAGCTCCGTCTCCCACTGATCGAACTTGGATCTGAACTCTTCCGGGATGTCGGACTCGTCGTATTCACCGGTCCGCGTGCCCTGCCGATACAGGTGTGCCCGCTGCGAGAACAGATTGATGATCCCGTGGAAGTCCTCGCCCTGGCCAATGGGCACTTCAACAGGGATCACCTTGTCCGTCAGGTGGGTCTTGATGTCGGCGTAGACGCGCTCGAAGTCCGCATTGTCGCGGTCCATCATTGAGACGAAAAGCATGCGAGGGATCCCGCAGGCTTCGCAGTACTCCCAGACCCGTTCCGTCCCGACCTCCACGCCGCCATTCGCGGACAGAACGATCAGGGCCGCGTCCGCAACGCGGACAGCGGCCAGGGCTTCACCGGTAAAGTCGAGGTAACCGGGAGTGTCGAGCAGGTTGATCTTGGTATCCAGCCACTCGACGTGTGCGGGTGTCAGCTGGATCGAGATCCCGTGGGCCGCCTCCTCAGGCGTGTACATCGTGAAGGCCTGACCATCGGAGACGTCAGCGTGTCGCGTAGACAGTCCCGAGACGTAGCAGAGGGCATCGATGAGCGTGGTCTTGCCCGCCCCTCCATGCCCTACGACTGCGACGTTTCTGATCCTGTCGGTCGTAAACTCTCTTGCCGAAGACATCGGCGCCTCCTTTCCGCTATGCGGAGAATTGAGGAAGGGCCCTGTAGCATGGGAAAGCCTTTTTGAGTGTGCAAGCGCGCGGTGTAGGAGTAACCGCGGTGGGCGCAGGGTCGCGCGGGTCACCCAGCCCGGGACACCCCGGAATGGAGAATGAACCGAAACGGCCGACCCGCCCCCTGAAGAGGGCAGATCGGCCGATCCGAACATTCCGCCGCCCGTTGGGCGGCGTATTTTTCAGGGCGGGCGGGTGGTTGGGGTGGGTGGGCCCCGTGCTACGCCGTTCGTTGCAGCAAGGGACCTCGCACCGCCCGTTTCAGCCGCCCCAAAACGCGTCCGGCCGCCCCGATGGTGCGGGCGGCCGGACGACTTGGGTCAAGCGGTTCGACTATCTGCCGATAGTCCGGTACCGAGCCAAATTCCGATACCGATCAAACAGCTGCTCCTGACGTGAATCCTCAGGGATCTCCCGGCCGCCGATGAAGACGGTCTCGGCGGAGGTCGACAGCTCAAAAGGATCGCCCGACCAGATCACCAGATCGGCTCGCTTGCCGACCTCAATGCTCCCGGTCTGGTCGGCAATGCCCCAGACCTCGGCCGCCGCCATCGTGAGTCCATCGCCCGCCGCGGCTGGCGACATTCCGTTCGCGATGGCCAGTCCGGCCATATGCGTCATTGAACGCCCACCACCGAACAGCACGGTGACTCCGGCATCGGCCAGGATTCCGGCATTCTCCATCGTCGCGCCGAGTCCATCGAAGGTCGGCAGGTTGCCGGTCGGATTTACGATCACCGCCACGTTGGCCGCAGCCAGTTCGTCCGCCGCACGCCACGCCTCGGCGCCGCCCTGAAACACCATCCGGAACCCGAACTCGGCCTGAAGCTCAAGCGCCATATAGATGTCGCTGAGACGATTCACGGTCACCACCAGCGGGATATCGCCCCGCATCATGGGGACCAGCGCATCCCGCTGACGCTCGGTCAGGCTTGAGCGTCCGCCTTCATGCAACGGATCGACGTCCTCGTCGTCGTCATCGCCCTCGTCCTCGTCCCCGCCCTCCATGGCCTCCTCATCATCGTTGAGCATCTGGGCGCGAACGTCCCAGAGCGCATCGTGAAGGCGCATGAGCAGTGCGGCCCGTGAGCCGCCACCTTCGTCGCCCGAGCCGCTCTCGCCCATTGAGGTGTACACGGCCACCGATTCCCGTAGAATCATGTCCCTCACGCGGGTGCCATCCAGGGCGATCACGCCTGCCTGGCCATCAAAGAGCGGGCCGCCGCCGGGGCGAACGACCGCAGATGTGACTCCACCCAGGCGCGTAATCGGGATGTGAGTGCTCTCGGGATTGACCGCCCGAATCGGGTTGAACGTCGCGCCCAGGTCGCTGAGGCTGGTCGACGCGTCCTGAGTACCCGGCGACTGGCCGCCGATCTCACCCAGCCCCACCTGCGAGCTGGAGTCGATGAGGCCAGGTGTGACGATCTTGCCGGTGCCATCAATGCGGCGAGCACCGTTCGGGATCGAAACGTTGGCCCCGACAGCCGTAATCCGGCCGTTCTGCATCACAATCGTGCCGTTGGGGATGATCTGTCCGCCGCGGACGTGAATCTCCGCATTGGTGATCGCGACCGTCTGTGCCGTTGTCGGCATTGCGGCGATTCCGAGGGCTGCAACACCCGCAAGGGCGGCGGCCCGAAGGCTGAGGCGGCTCATCGTCCCACCTCCCCATTCATACCGAGCATGAAGTCACCAAAGATGATCGGGTCAGGGGCTGCGCGGTCGTACATGAGCGCGCCATCGATGTAGACGTGCTGGGCATGGCTGTAGACGGAGAACGGATCTCCGCTCCACATGACCAGGTCGGCTGCCTTGCCCGTCGTGATCGAACCGGTCTCCTGATCGATCCCCATGGCCCGGGCCGGATTCAGCGTGATCCAGGCGATGGCCTCTTCCTTGGGGATCATGATTCCCTCTTCTGCCGCAGCCCGGAGCGCGATCGCGGACATCTGATTCAGTCGTTGAATCTCAACCGGCGAGTCGGAGTGAACGATGGCGCAGGCACCCGCCTCGTGAACCAACCCGACGTTCTCCTCGATGCCGTCATAGGCCTCAAGCTTGAAGCCGTAATTGCCAGCTCCCCACATCGAGGCGCAGATGCCATTCTCGGCCAGGTAGTCGCGGATCTTGTAGGCCTCGACCGCATGGTGGAAGGAAGCGATCTGGTAACCGAACTCGTTGGCGATGTTGATCATGTTGACCATCTCGTCGCCACGGTAGCAGTGGTTGTGGATCCGCGTTTCGCCCACAAGCACGCTGGCCAGGGTCTCAAGTTGCAGATCGCGCTCGGGCATGTCAGCCGGAACCGAACCGCCGTCCCACCATGCCTGCCACTTGGCCAGGTACTCGGTGCCGGCGATCCAGCCCATGCGATATCCCGCGCCATTCCCCATGGCGGAAGCCGGGGAAATCCCCTGAGAACCGTACACCCGCTTGGGGTTCTCACCGCAGGCCATCTTCAGGGCGTGGGGCGCATTGGGAAACTTCATTCCCTGGACGGTGCGCGACGGAACGTTCTTAAGCGTGACGCCTCTCCCGCCGAAGAGATTCCCGGAGCCAGGAAGGATCTGAAGCGAGGTGATTCCGCCGACCAGAGCGTGACCAAATCCGGCATCCTGCGGCCAGACTCCATGCTCGGCCCAGACCTCGGCCGTGTTGGGCGAGGTCAGCTCGTTTCCGTCCTGCTGCGATCCAATCCCAGGGGAAGGGTAGTTCCCCAGATGGGAGTGCGTGTCGATGATGCCGGGCGTAACCCACATCCCGGTAGCATCCACGATGGTCGCGCCGCTCGGTGCCGAGATGCTGGTCCCGACCTGAGCAATGCGGCCATTCCGGATCAATACAGAACCGCCATCGATGCGCTGGCCGTCGCCGGTCAGAATCGTGGCATTCTGAATCAGCGTCGTCTGCGACGGGAACGGCTGATACGTCGAGGGAAAGGGATCAGGGAACCGTCGCTCCTGTCCATCCACACTTCCCGGAGCACCGAGCCACAGCCCGAGCGCAGCCAGAAGCAACCCGCTTCTCACAGAGCATTTCATCATCTCACATCCTCCAAAAACGCGTCTCACACCCGCCGACCGGCATTGATCGGGGGACTCAGGGTACGGCGGGAGGTGGGATTTCGTAAGGGTGGGAGTCGTGAACGGCTTCGTGCCGAGGGCCGGCCGCAGGAGTGCGGATGAAATCAGTCCGTCTGGTGCTTCCGGAACTCCAGGAGCAGATACTCAGAAGGTGCCGGGCCAGGCCCGCCGGTCCTCAGCAGGATAATCACGAACCGGTCACGCGCCTCGATCATCAGGCGTACGCCGGTCGGAATGCGGCCTCCGCGGGCCTCCGGTGTCGAGACGGTCCGGGCCGAATCCGCCCGCAACAGAACGACCTGATCCCCCGCTATAAAGCTGCCCACATACTGGACCTGGTCCGCACTACCGAGCACGAGTCGCAAATCGACGGGGGCCTCGTTGGTCCCTGGTCGGAGTTCGATCCGCGCCGCGGCCGCCTCGCCCTCCGCCAGTACCAGCTGTCCCACGCCATCCATGCCCCCGGCTGCGCCTTCAGGGGCGGGACCAAACGACCAGTCGGCGGGACTCACTCCTTCAGCCGGTGCCCACCCTCCTGACCCGTCCGGCGCAAATGTGACCATCTCCCAACTGCCAATCATCAGCTGTAGGGAGTCCAGCGCGGCGTCGGGTCCCTGGGCGGCGGCTTGGCCGTTTGGAACGACCATGATCAGGCAGAGCCACAGGGTGACGACGCGTACGCTCAGGCGCATGAAAAGCCCAGCCACACTTCGGATCCGATCGCGCGCTTCAAGGTCCGCGAAGGCGG
The DNA here is from genome assembly GCA_041688945.1 of Gemmatimonadota bacterium. Classification (GTDB taxonomy): domain Bacteria; phylum Gemmatimonadota; class Gemmatimonadetes; order Longimicrobiales; family Gaopeijiaceae; genus Gaopeijia. The sequence goes on from JBDNHE010000079.1 coordinate 26,755, forward strand.
ACGGTTTCTTGGCCGATGTGAGATGACCCCATCGCAACTCAGTCGTCGCTGAACGCCGAGTCGAAGGCGCGACCCGAAGGCGGATAGTCCAACCCCTTCAGCACCTGCAGCGCTTCCGCGGCTCCATGCTCCCGGTCCATCCCCGAGTCTTCCCACTCTACCGAGAGCGGCCCCGAGTATCCGATCCGGTTAAGCACCCGAATGATCTCCTCCAGCGGCACCCTGCCCCGTCCCAACGAACGGAAATCCCAGAAGCGATCCGCATGTCCAAACGGGAGGTGTCCACCAAAAACGCCGGAGGCGGTGGGCGTGGAGGACCACCACACGTCCTTCATGTGAACGTGGTAGATCCGCTCGCGGAACCGCTCAAGGAACCCGATGCAGTCGACGCCCTGATAGGCCAGATGGCTGGGGTCGTAGTTGAAGCCGAACGCCTCGCGATAGTCGAGCACTTCCAGCGCCTTCTCGGCGGTAGGGATGTCGAAGGCGATCTCGGTGGGGTGGACTTCGAGCGCGAACTTCACGCCGACCTCGTCGAAGACATCCAGGATCGGGTTCCAGGCATCCGCGAAGTCCTGAAAGCCCTTCTCGATCCAGTCCTGGGGGACCGGGGGAAAGCTGTAGAGGAGGTGCCAGATGGGGCTTCCGGTAAATCCGTTTACCACGGGCACGCCGAATTCGGAGGCGGCTCGGGCGGTCGCCTTCATCTCCTCGGCGGCGCGCCCACGTACGCCGGCGGGATCCCCATCTGCCCAGACATGCTCCGGCAGAATCGACCTGTGGCGCTCATCGATCGGGTCACAAACCGCCTGACCGACCAGGTGGTTCGAGATCGCATGGACATCCATACCGTACTGGGCCAGCTGCTCACGCTTCTTGGTGCAGTAGCCGGGGTCGGTGACGGCGCGCTGGACGTCGAAATGATCTCCCCAGCAGGCCAGTTCGAGACCGGTATAGCCCCAGGCGGCCGCCTTCTCGGCGAGCACGTCCAAAGGCAGATCGGCCCACTGGCCTGTGAATAGCGTGAGGGGTCTGGGCATGTCAGTCGCTTGAGGTGGACGGCAGTGCGGAGTGGTCGCGGGCCGCGACCAGATAGACGAGCGCTTCGAGCCTGTCCGCAGCCGAGCGGATCCAGCCCTTCATGCGCTCACGGCGAATCACGAACTTCGAGAGACGGACCCGGATCTCCGTCTGCCCCCGACTGGATTCCAGATGGAAGATGACACCCTTCCGATCTCGCCAGCTGATTCTTCGATCCTCCAGACTGATCCGGGCCGGGCCTTCCAGATACGGCTGAAAGAGCCGCACGGCGCGCAACATCTGGTCTGACGACAGCTCGATAGGGATCGTGCGCAGGGTCCACATCTTCGCGAAAATGAAGCCTTCGTACTCTACCTCTACGGGCGCGGGGCGGCCTTCCCGGCCTCCGAACTCGAGGGCCTCAGCGATGGCACGTTCGACCGCTCCTGCGCCGAAGCCCGCCTCGCCAGCGATCCCGCGAAGGTCCCGAACCGACATGGCGTGGCCTTCGTCGTTCCCCTCAATCTCGGCTGCTCGTTGGAGGATGCGGTCAGCGTCGTGCTGCGTGAACAGCGGGGATTCGCTCATGGGTGTGGTTCAGTCGGGTTCAGGGCTTTACGACGCTTTGGCAGCATCGCTGTCTGGATAGTGGTCCGGCTGGATGAGCGACGCAACGAGGCGGACGGGTCCACGGTCCTATCGACTCACTCTCCCCCGAAACGGGTCGCCACTTCTTGGTTGGGTAGGGCGGAGATCGTGTCGGCGCTGGCCGCAAGGCATCCGAGCCGATCCAGACGCGCCATCATCCCGGCGGCGTGTAACTGGCGTCCACCCAGCGTCCGATCTTGGCACTGTCGACCGCCGCGTGAATGAAGTGCACGCCCCGCGCCCCGTCTTGGACCGTCGGGAAATCGAGATGGGTAGCCGGCGCATTCGCCATGATCGCGCGTGCCTGAATCGCTCGCCCCACGTTGCGATAGATGTTGGCGAAGGCCTCGATGAAGCCCTCCGGGTGTCCGCCTGGAATTCGGGTGTGGGCCGCCGCGACCGAGGACAGGTCTCCACCGCGGAAGAGAATCTCCTCCGAACCATCGCCCCGAATCAGCCGCAGTCGCTCCGGATCGTCCTGAGTCCAGTCGAGCGCACCGTTGCTCCCGTAGACTCGCAGTCGGAGATGATTCCGCTCGCCAAATGCGATCTGCGACGCCATAAGGAGACCCCGCACACCACCCGTGAATCGAAGGAGCAGTGTGGCGTCATCTTCCAGAGCCCGGCCCTCGACCACCGTGCCCAGATCTCCGAAAACCTGCTCGACGCGGAGTCCGGTCACATACTCGGCCAGATTGTGGGCGTGCGATCCGATATCGCCCAGCGCCGAACTGACGCCGGCCTTGGCTGGGTCGGTCCGCCAGGAGGCCTGCTTCTGCCCCTCTGCCTCAAGCAACGTGGCCAGCCACCCCTGCGAATACTCCACCACAATCTTCCGGATGGTCCCGAGCGCCCCGGCGGCAATGCGGGCCCGGGCCTCCTTGACCATCGGATAGCCGGTGTAGTTGTGGGTCACGCAGAAGAGGCGGCCCTTATCGGCGGCCAGCCGGCACAGGTCTTCGGCCTCGTCCACCGTGTTGGTCATCGGCTTGTCGCAGATGACGTCGATGCCCGCCTCCAGAAACGCTCGGGCGGCGGCATGGTGGAGATGATTCGGCGTCACGATTGAGACCACCTGAATCCGCTCCTCCGCCGGGAGGGCGGCTTCGGACTTGGCCATCTGTTTGAAGGAGCCATAGACCCGAGACGGATCGAGCCCCAGGTCGTCACCCTGCGCTATCGACTTGGCAGGATCCGAACTGAAGGCACCGGCTACGAGTTCGAACTCACCATCCAGGTTGGTAGCCATGCGGTGGACCGCGCCGATGAAGGCGCCCGGTCCACCGCCGACCATGCCATACCTCACACGCTGATGACTCACGCGTGTTCAGCCTCCAGCCGCTCGACCTTGTAGCCGCCCCGGCTTCGATCACCCAGGAAAAGTGCCCCGAAGATCAGGGCCAGGAAGCCGCAAAGGGGCGCCACGTAGCGGAACGAGATTCGCCCGCCATAATTGTCTGCCGGTCCAAGAATGGCCTGTGCTCCCGCGACTGACTCGACTGAGGCATCAGCTGAAATGACGGCCCGCAAGGCGTTGGCCGTCTGCGGGGAAGGCAGTTGGCCTGACATGGCATGTGTGGTAACAACGTCAGCCGCTGCCAAGACGGCCGTCGCGATATCGGGGTTGTCCATCCCCTGCATTCTCTGGGCAATCGAGTACGAGCCGAGGAACTCGGTGGTCGCAACCACGGGGATCTCGTCGTGCGCATACCGGTCAGCAATCGCCCCCATCTGAGGCGCCGTTACCAGACCCACCGTGGCCATCCCGACGGTGCCCATCAGGCCCAGGCCCAGGGCACCACTCTTCGGAACGCGCTCGGCCACAACGCCCAGCATGGTCGGCCAGAAGTAGCAGACACCAATCGCGAACACGGTAGCCGCGATCCAGGTGGTCGCCGCTGACTCGGAGTACGACAGCAAGGTCAGGCCAAGCCCGGAGACAACGGCACAGGCCAGGAGAATGCCGGTCGGCGAAAGGCGCTCAACCACCGGACCGGCCTTGTAACGCATCACGGCCATCAGTCCGTTGATCCAGACAAGGACCAGAATTCCGGCCATCCCGCCAGCCTCAAGAACCGCCGGAACCCAGCGGTTGGGACCCAGCTCCACCGAGGCGGTCATCGCCATGGCGATCAGCATGATCCACATGAGCGGCGTGGTGAATGCCGCCTTGAATGCTCCCCCAAGCCCTACCCCCGCCCGAACACCCTCAGTCTCCGGAAAGGGCTCGGTCAAAAGCATGGCTCCGTAAATCAGGGTGGGGATCAGAATCAGACCGAGCTTGATCTGCCACGCGTCCATCCCGACAGCATCGAGAGCGAAGGCCCCGAGGCCTCCCAGTACCACACCGCCCGGGAACCAGACGTGGAACTGGTTCAGCTTGACGGTCTTGTTGTCCGGATAGAGCGATGCGACCAGCGGGTTACAAGCCGCCTCGACCAGCCCGTTGGCCATCGCGATCACCAGCGCACCCACAAACAACATCTGGAAGCCGGGCGCAAACATCATGATCAGGGCGCCGGAGAGGTGCCCCAGAAAGGACATGCGCAGCAAGAACCGCATCCCGATGCTGTCCGCCAGGGGCGCAAAGACCAGCTGGGAGACAGCGAAACCCCAGAGCGCCGCTCCTCCGATCCAGCCAACCTCAGCATTGGTCAGCACGAAGTCGCGCTTCAGGGAAAGCATGATTGCGCCGACCGTGGCGAAGGCGACCGAGGTGGCGATCAGGGCGATACAGCTGCCCAGGAAAAGGCGGTCGCGGCGGATACCGTCAGCAGTCATTCACCAGTCTCCAGACCAAGATGGGCGAGAACCTCCGGAGGCGGCGGTCCCCATTCGGGCAGCGGAATGTTTCCGATGTACCCGATGTCCTGCATTCCCTCGTCCGATGTATAGAACGCCGTGGCGGTCAGGTCCCGCACCTTCGAAAAAAAGCGGTAGCCGACCATGTTCTCGGGCGCCACATCAGGGCGATAACAGATGTCGTCGCAGATTGCGTGCTTTTGCTCCGTGGTGAGAGCGCGGAACCGCGTGCTTGCGCCAAAGCGGTTCTCGGATTCCTGATCCAACCAGACCAGCCCTCCCCGCACCAGCACCAGGTCTCGCTTCATCCCGTCGTAGGGCGCGCTCACCCACTCGTCGATGTAGTCGACGGCACCGACCTGACTGGCCGCTGGCGAGACGTTATCGGCCGGAATGATCACGTCGGCGAGCACGGCTAGTCCCGCCCGCTCGTCCTCGGTCAGGAGCAGATCCCAGGGGCGGGTCGGTGCCACCAGGTCCGGATCCCACGGCCAGCCGCGAGCGTTGGGGTTGGTCGCCCCTGCGGTCGGCTGTCCGGCGGTCAGATCTGCACCGGTGCCGTCAGGGCCCAGGTCGTCCGGCGCACAGCCGGCGACTCCCACGCCACTCGCTCCGGCCGCGGCTGCCAGGCCCATGATCTTGAGGGCCTCGCGACGGCCCATGCCGACGGCTGAGCGCTCACTTGCCGCAGACTTCGACGGCTTTCCAAACAAGGGTAGGGCGATGCCACCGCTGCGAGTGACCGGGGCCGAGTTGCCGTCAGTGGACACGATGTCGTCGAGGGGTGTGTTTTCGGCCGAACCGGCCATGTCAGTGCCCGCCGGCTCGTCGATATTCCACCCGGGGGCCTCCCCCCTGTCCGATGCCTTCATCGAATCGCCCGCCCCATGGGCACCTTCTCCGTCACGGCTCATCGGAACGCTCCCTGGTTGAACAGATCGATCAGGTGGTCGGACGACCGCCAGGCGATCGCCATGATGCTCAGCGTGGGGTTCTTGTCGGCATTGCTGACGAACGCCCCGCCGTCCGTGACGAACAGGTTGTCGACTTCCCAGGTCTGGCAGAACTCGTTCAGGACCGAATCGTCCGGCCTGGCACCCATCCGGACTCCACCGACCTCATGGATGATCTGTCCTGGGCGAGCAATCGCGCGAGCACCATCCTCCTGGACGGCGCTGGTCACGTTTCCACCCATCGCCACGATGATCTCGGCGAAGGTCTTCTGCATGTGCCGCGCCTGGTTCAGTTCATGGTCGGACCACTTCCAGTTGAACTTCAGCGTGGGGATGCCCCACTGATCGACGCCATTCGGATCGATCTCGCAGTTGCAATCCTCGTTGGGGATCATCTCGCCACGGCCATCGAACCACATGAAGGATCCGTAGTAGCGCCGGTTCTCTTCCTTGAAGCGCTGACCGTAGGCGCCGTTGGTGATGCCTTCCATCCCGCCAAATGCGCCGGGTCCCGGCATTCCGCGTCCACCGCCGAACTCAACGTGGTACCCACGAGCGAAGTCCAACTGGCCAGCGGCCTGCTCCTGATACAGCCACCAGGGCATGTACAGATGCATGGCTGAAGCGCCGTCGGTGTTGTGGGCCGGCATGTTCTCGAAAGCCGGGAACTGACCACCGACACCGGCTCCTACTGTGTCCATGAGGTACTTCCCGACCGTGCCGCTGCCGTTGGCCAGTCCGTCGGGGAAGAGGCTGCTCTTGGAATTCAGCAGAATCCGGGCGGACTCGCAGGCGCTGGCGGCAAGGATCACGACGCGGCCCGAGACGTGCTCGTCCAGGCGCGTGGTCTTGTCGATGAAGTGCACCCCCGTCGCCCTGCCCCGTGAGTCGATCGTGACCTCGCGAACCATGGCATCGGTCCGGATGGTCAGGTTGCCGGTCGCCATGGCAGGCGGCAGCAGCACGGTGGGCGACTGGAAGTTGGCCCGGATCGAGCAACCTCGACCACATGGGGTCGCGAAGTAGCACGCGGCGCGCGCCTGCATCGATTCGCGGGTCACGCGCTGGGCCAGCGGATTGTTCGGGAAGAGATACTGCGGAAGGCGCTCGTAGTCCTGCTTCTGAGACAGGATCGCCAAGTGGGCCGGAATGACCGGGACGTTGATGTCGCGGCAGGCCTTCTGGGTGTAGAGCTCAGTGGCGCGGGGCGAGGGGGGCGGCTGCAGAATTCCGGGCGAAGAATTCGGCGTGTTCTCCAGCCCCTCGTTGGAGCCGTAGACACCGATCATCGCCTCGGTCTTGTCGTAGTAAGGCTCCAGGTCTTCGTAGTTCATCGGCCAGTCCCATCCGAGGCCGTCCCGACTCCGCGGCTTGAAGTCGTACTCGCCCATGCGCAGCGAAATCCGACCCCAGTGGTTCGTGCGGCCACCGAGCATTCTCGCACGCCACCACATGAACTCGTTGCTGCCTTCGCCACCTTCGTAGGGCTCGCCGGGCACCTGCCAGCCACCGTCGACTGTGGCGTCATAGAACCCGAAGGGCTTCTCAGGCGTCCCGCCGCCCCGCAGGGGTGCGTCCCTTGGAAGTTGGAACATCGGGGTCTCGGTCCCGGGGTCGTAGTCGCGACCGGCTTCGAGAACCAGAACGCGGAGCCCGTGGGCCGCCAGGATGAAGGCGTTCATCCCCCCTGCGGCGCCGGAGCCCACGATGACGACGTCGTAATCTTCCTGAGACTTCTTGGACATCGGTGCTCCTGTCGTGTGCCGTTCGCCTCACCGGGTTCGTCCGGCGGGCTGCTCTACTCGTCCTGACCCCGACGCCAGCCGGTCATCGGCTGCCTAACCCGTCTGCCTACCTCATCTGCCTCAGAATTCGGTCCACGCTGGTGAACGACGTCTGCACGCTGGTCAATGCGTCGGCCGGCTGGTCGTGCTCCACGAACGCGTGGTGCACACCCTGCTCGGCGGCCTGCGCGAGAATGGTCGCGAAGTCGATCACGCCGTCGCCCACGGCCACCATGTCACCGCTGGCGGTGCGGTCCTTCACGTGGACCGAAGTGAAGCGGCCGGGATTCGCGCGCATGATGGCAAGCGGATCCTTTCCGGCATTGACCGTCCAGAACAGATCCATCTGCATGGTGACCAGATCGGGCTCGGTCTCAGCCAGAAGGATGTCGTAGCCGTTTTCGCCATTGCCCAGCGTTTCGAATTCGAAATCATGGTTGTGGTAGCCAATCTTGAGTCCCTCTTTGGTGGCCTCGTCCCCGGCCAGATTGAGGAGCTCAGCTGCCTGCCTGAATCCGTCAGCGGAACGGAAATCACCGCCGAGATAGGGGCAGGTCAGGTATTCGTGGCCCAGGATCAGGGCCGCCTGGACATTCCATCTCAGCCGGTCGCCGCGCAGTTCTTCCAGCCCCAGGTGGGTAGACGGAGCGGTGAGCCCGTGGTCGTCCAGAAGCATCCGCATTTGCCGAGGCGACGTGTCGAACAGTCCGGCGAACTCGACCTCGGTGTAGCCGATCCCGGCAATGGCGGCGAGGGTGGCGGTCACGTCCTCCGACATCATCGAACGAACCGTGTACAGCTGAATTCCGACGCCCTCGTATCGGCGAGATCTGCCCAACCCGGCGAGGTGCTCCGCTGCCAGAGGACCCGCCCCGATCAGCGTACCACCGGCCAGAGCCGTTCCGCCCAGGGCAGCCAGGAAGTCCCGGCGACTCAGCGCGCTCATGGGTTCAACACTCGCGCCTTGATGTTGCGGAAGTAGACCCGATCGCCATGGTCCTGCAGTCCGATGGGTCC
>JBDNHE010000080.1:0-11376 GCA_041688945.1 Gemmatimonadota bacterium
ATCCTTGTCGGAGCGTATGTGCTCGGTAAGGGTCTGCTTGCCTTCTTCGGGATATCGATCGCGTCGCTAAGGGTGGCCGGTGGCGTGCTGATCTTCTCGATGGCGTGGTCGATGTTGCAGGCCAAGATGCACTCCGCCAAGCAGAGCCCCGAGGAAGCCGAGGAGGCTGAGCAGTCGGACAGCGAGTCGATCGCGGTTGTTCCCCTGGCGATGCCGCTCATGGCAGGACCAGGCTCGATTTCCGTGATGATCCTGCAGGCCACACAGACAAACGGGGTTATGGAGCACGTCGCGGCGATCGTCGCGGTCGCGTTGGTCTGCATCTTGATCTTCGTGATTCTCCTCCTTGCGGATCCGATCGCAAAATTGCTCGGCCGCACGGGAATGAATGTGGCCACGCGATTCATGGGGCTGATTCTGGCGGCAGTGGCGATCGAGTTCATCACCGGTGGATTGAGCCAGCTCTTCCCGGCATGGACGGTTACGGTGGGCGGATGAGCGGGCGGCGCGGGTCGCACGGGCGGGGCAAAGGACCCCGGGGAAGCCGAGGCAATTCGGGTGGCAGCGCCCTCTTTGAGCCCGGCCATCCGGATCACCCGATCGAGGCTCTGCGAGAGGTGATCGACGACTGGGAGGCATTCCAGCATGCGCTGACCCAGCCTGACCCGACCGTGATCCGGACCAACCTGCTTCGGATCACTCGCGAGGCGCTTGCGAAACGACTGGCTGCTCACGGCTTCGCCACGCGTCCAATCGAAGGAATGCCGGCATTCCTGGAGGTCACCGACCAGACACCAGGCCCGATCTCGGACTCCTTGGAGCATTGGCTCGGCCTCTTCTACATGCAGCAGTCGGCCACCGGACTGGCGGCTCCGATTCTGGACCCGCAACCGGGCGACACCGTGCTGGACCTGTGCGCGGCACCTGGAGGCAAGACGACCCACCTGGCTGAGCACATGGGCGGCGAGGGCACGGTAGTCTGTGCCGACATCAACGAGGGACGGATCCGGGCCCTGCTGGGCAACATCTACCGGATGGGACACACCAACATCATGGTGATGGCGGCCGACTCTCGGAATTTCCCGACCGGTCCGATGTTCGATCGAGTCATGGTGGACGTTCCCTGTTCAGCGCAGGGAACGCTGCGCAAACGCATGGGAAAGATGCCCCGCCGTTCCAAGGGCTTCGCCAAGCAGATTGCCAAGACCCAGGCCAAGATTCTGAAGCGTGCGATCCAGCTGACCCGTCCGGGCGGAACGCTGCTCTACGTCACCTGCACCTTCGATCCGCTCGAGAACGAGGCCGTGCTGACCAAGGTGCTTGAGAAGTCGCCGGTCGAGGTGGACCGGATTGAACTCGATGTGCCGCACGCACGCGGAGTCACTCGGTTTGGCGAGATCGAGTACGACCCCCGGCTTGAGGGCGCTGTTCGGATCTACCCACACCATCTGAATTCCGGCGGGCTGTTCATGTGCCGGATAATTCGAGCCGACGACGGTTCGGATGGAGTTGAAGGTGCAGGGGCGGTGGGTGAGGGAGTGCCCGAGACAGAAGGCCGACGCGCACTGTCGCCAGGATGGACGCCGGTTCCGAAAGCCTTCCCGGGCGAGGATTTCACGGAAGCAGATGTCGAACAGGACATCGCCAACTCCGAGCGGGTCCTGGTTGAACTCCTGGGAATCGACCCCGAGACGTTTGGTGCGTCGTGGATGCGCCGCGGCACGAACCTGTGGGCGCACAACCTGCCCGCTTGGCCGGCTGAATCCTGGGAGACTGGCGCGCGCTGGCGTGTGGTTGCGTTGGGGCTCCGGGCCATGGACGTTTCCGGTGTAGTCCCGCGTCCCAGCAACGACCTGATCGTGCGGTGGGCTGATCGCGTTTCGAAGCGGGTGCTGGACCTGCCCGTGGAGACATGGGACGATCTGCTGTCCGGCCGCCGGGTTGAGAACACCGAATATGAGGGCCGCGTGACGTTGGCGCTCCATGGCGAGCCGATCGCTCGCGGCTTCATCCGCGACGGTGACCTTCAGCACGAGGTGCCGAAGGGGCGACTCCGGTGGCTGGTGTCGACGGTGGGGCAGCACATGGCCGAGCGGGCCGCGGAGTAGTCGGGTGAAGGCAGCAGCTATTTCCCTTTGCAGCGAGCAGTCCTGATGGGATCCACCGGCATCGCCATCTATTCGGGGGTGATCCAGGGCCTGGCCGTACTGGCGATGGTCTGTCTTCTGGGCGCAGTCATCTTTCCGCCAATGAGTTTCAGTCGGGGCGGAGGGGTTCTGCTTCGCCGGGTTTTCCCCAAGCCGGTCGAGCCCTACCAGTGGGCCCTGGCGATTGCGACGACCGCGATGCTGGGCAGCCTTTATCTCTCCGAAGTCGTGGGCTTCGTCCCCTGCCGGCTCTGCTGGTACCAGCGCGGCTTCATGTACCCTCTGGTGCCCGTGCTTGGGGTGATCGCATTCAGGGGATATCTGGGAGGGTGGAAGCTGGTTCTTCCCGTGTCTCTGGTCGGCGCCGGAATCTCGGCGCTCCACATTTTTGAGCAGTTCAACCCTGAGGTCGAGTTGGTCGCGTGCGGGAGTGGCGCACCCTGCTCGGCTCGCTACGTAGCGGTGTTCGGCTGGATCTCGATTCCGGTTCTGGCGGGGTCAGCCTTTCTGGCGATCGCCGCCCTGATGCTGGTGGCGCGCCGCCTGGCCCGGACCCCGGAGTAGTCCTAGAACGCTGTTGAAGAAGTGGGGCGGCCCGCGTTACGAGCGCCGTGGGGCGTAGATGCCTGAGTCGACCCCGCGTCCATGCGCAGCTGACGCTGCGCGGACGACGGGTGCTCCTCCGGTCGCCTGCGGCGATCCTCGGAGACTTCGGGCTTTGCCCTCGTTTCCGACTCCCGCGGCGGGGGGAATCGGCGATTCCTTGCATAAGTTGCGTACTAGAGGATGACGAACCAAGATGCAGACGCAGCCTCATCCCAAGCTCCCTTCTCATTTAGGTCGCTGTTCGGAGCACCGTCATCGACTACTTCGCCCACACACTTGAGGGTCACGGACCCGAGCATTGGCAGTCGCTGGTCGGTCACCTGGAAGCAGTGGCTGCGGGTGCCGCGGAGCGGGCCGCTCCATTCGGTGGTGCCGAACTCGCGCGTCTCGCGGGACTCTGGCACGACATCGGAAAATACTCGGAGGCCTTCCAGCGGTACCTGACCTCCGCAGGGTCCTCGGCTTCACATCAGGCTGATTCGAAGGGCCGGATCGACCACTCGACGGCCGGGGCCCAATTGGCGGCGACTCGCCTCGGGATTCCTGGCCACATGATTGCGTTCACCATAGCTGGTCACCATGCCGGACTCGCGGACAGCTTCGGCGAGCGCAGCGCCCTCATTTCCCGGCTGAGGAAGGAGATCGAGCCGTTCGCGGCTCCTGAGTGTCTGGTCGACCAGGAAGTGCCTGGGCTCCCAGCGTTTGTTCATGCGGCAATGCACGAGGACTCGGAGGACTCCTTTGCACTGGCCTTCCTTGTCAGAATGGTATTTTCCTGCTTGGTGGACGCGGACTATCTCGACACCGAGGGGTTCATGTCACCAGAAAGACGGCGCTCGCGCCCGGCCTGGCCCGGATCCGTGCTGAGTGACCTCGAAACGGCCCTGACGGCGACGCTGACTCGCATCGCCGATGACACTACCGAGGTGAATCGGTTGCGTGGGATCGTACTGGCCGACGCGATTTCCGCAGCGACCCGAACTCCGGGCTTCTTCACGTTCACCGTACCAACCGGTGGGGGGAAAACACTCTCGTCCATGGCGTTCGCGCTCAGGCACGCGCTCAGGCATGGCAAGCGGCGCGTCATCTACGTTTGTCCGTTTACGAGCATCATCGAGCAGAACGCCGAGGTCTTCCGAGGTGCCTTCGGCCAAACTTCCCGTGGATTCGCAGATCCGGTCATCGAGCATCACAGCAACCTGGATCCTGACGAGGCAGGGTTCGTGTCGAGGCTCGCGTCGGAGAACTGGGATGCGCCGGTGATCGTGACGACCGGGGTGCAGTTCTATGAGTCCCTGTTCGCGAATCGTTCTTCGCGTTGCCGTAAGCTTCACAACCTGGCCGACTCGGTCATCATTCTGGACGAGGCGCAGGCCCTCCCGGTCAATTATCTGTCACCCTGCCTCCGCGCCCTTGAGCAGCTTGTCTCGAACTACGGAGCGACCGTGGTGCTCTGCACAGCGACCCAACCCGCGGTGGGGATCTCGGAAGAGTTTCCGATCGGGCTTCCTCTCGACTCGACCAACGAGATCGTCTCGAATCCCGAATTGCTCTTCGATGCCCTCCGACGCGTCGAGATCGAGGTTCTGCCTGGCGTGACGGAGGATGCGGATGTCGTGAATCGGCTGCAGGCAGTGGATCAGGGATTGTGCGTGGTGAATACGCGGCACCACGCCCGAGAGCTGTTCGATCTGCTGGAGCCTGAGGGAGCCTATCATCTGAGTGCGCTGATGTGCGCCCAGCATCGCTCCGAGATGCTTGCCGAGATCCATGAGCGACTCAAAGCCGAACTCCCATGTCGGGTTGTGTCCACGCGCCTGATCGAGGCTGGGGTCGATATCGACTTCCCGCTCGTAATCCGGTCGATGGCGGGGCTCGACTCGATCGCGCAGGCGGCGGGCAGATGCAACCGCAACGGGCGTCAGGCCACGGGGCGTGTAGTTGTGTTCCGATCGGAGCACGGAGGTCGCGAAGGATTCGTGCGAGAAACGGCGGACGTTGCGAGTCAGGTACTTGAGCTTCATGACGACCCGCTCGCGCCCGACGCCATCGAACAATACTTCCGCATGTATTACTGGCAGCAGTCAGATCGGTGGGACAAGAAGAAGATCCTGGACAGGTTCAGTCTGGATCGCCGGAAACCCGAGCCCGAAACAACGCCCATGCCGTTCGTCTTCGGATTCCGATCTGCGGACCGGGACTTTCGTCTCATCGAAGACAGTGGCCGGCCGGTGATCGTTCCCTGGGGAGTCCGGGGAGAGGCGCTGGTGGAGGCCCTTCGAGCCAGCTACCCGGGACCGACTGTCACACTCCTTCGCCATCTTCAGAGGTACACGGTGCAGATCACGCAGACGGCATTCGATCGACTTCTCCAGGATGGACTCGAGATGATCCACGACGACTACGCGGTACTCGCTTTCCCGGACCGCTACTACGACTGCCTCACTGGCTTGAGTCTGAAGAACGATCCTTCCCACCTGCTACAGTTCTGAGGAGGACAGCATGGCATTCGGAGTCCGGCTTGAGGTCTGGGGCCCATACGCCGCGTTCAACCGTCCCGAGATGAAGGTGGAGCGTGTCACTTACGACGTCATGACCCCCAGCGCCGCTCGGGGGATCATCGAGGCGATTTACTGGAAACCGGCCATGAGGTGGATCATCGACGAGATTCACGTCCTGGCCCCAATCCGGCGCACCAATGTTCGGCGAAACGAGGTCAGCGGGACGATCCCGGTAAAGGGGGCGACGGGAGTGGCCAGTGTGATGAAGAAGGGGGCGGGAACCCTCGGGGTCGAAGTTGCGGGCAACCGTCAGCAACGCGCCTCGCTTCTTCTCCGAGACGTCCGCTACGGCATCGCTGCACACGTGGAGGTCCTCGACCCGGAGAACAATCGTGCGCCAGAAGCCAAGCATATCGAGATGTTCAAGCGACGGGCGGGCAAGGGGCAGTACTTCCACCATCCGTACCTCGGGAGTCGAGAGTTTCCTGCGTCCTTCGAGCTCGTTGAAGAGTTCTCCGAGCCGCACCCGGATGTTCTCGAAGAGGGGGAGGACCTCGGGTACATGCTTCACGACATCGACTACATCGAGTCGGAGTCGGGGAACGTCGTCGAGTCGAATCGGGGACGCCGAATGGAGGCCGTGCCGAGGTTCTTCAAGGCCAGAATGCGGGACGGAGTGATCACGGTTCCCCCGCTGCCCCGTGGGGAGGGTTCCTGAGATGCTGCTCAGCGCCCTGAACGAACTCTACGGCCGGCTTGCGGAGGACGAGCGCTACGCGATAGCGCAACCCGGCTTCAGCCTCCAAAAGATCACTTTCCGTGTTGTCATACACCCAGACGGAAGGCTGCACGCGATCGAGGATGCCCGGGATCACGATGGAAAGAGACCGAAGCCACGCCAGATGCTGGTTCCTGGTGGTGCGAAGCCTTCAGGACCGGGAATCAACCCGAACCTCCTCTGGGATCAATCACGGTACATGCTCGGCTTTACGCCCGACGATTCCAACCCCGAGCGAACGGCCGAGTGTTTTGACGCCTTTCGCCGTCGTCACACGGATCTTGAGGCGGAGGTCGGGTTGCCTGCGTTCTCGAGTGTGTGCCGCTTTCTGGAGCAGTGGAAACCGGAGGACGGAGGTCAATCCGACGTGCTGGCTGATGCCGCCACGACCGGTTTCGGCGTATTCTCCGTCCTCGGGGCGGCCCGCGCTGTGCATCAGTTACCAGAGTTGGGCAGCTGGTGGACGGCGAAGGAGGGAGGCACCGATCCGGACGCTCTGATCGGACAGTGCCTGGTGTCCGGTGCCAGAGCTCCCGTTGCGCGGACCCACGACAAAATCCGGGGCGTTGCGGGAGCTCAGGGCGCGGGGGCTGCGCTCGTCGGATTCAACGACGCGGCGTACGAGTCCCATGGATTGTCCCAGAGCTTCAATGCACCGGTGTCCGAGGAGGTGGCATTCCGGTACGCAACGGCACTCAACGCGTTGTTGGACGGCCCGGCGAGAGATCGTCATCGTTTGACTCTTGGTGACACCACGGTGGTGTTCTGGACCGGCCGACCGACGCCCGCCGAGGACGCGTTCATGGCGTTCTTGGGGAAGGGAGGTCGAATTGTGGACGACAAGACCCAGGACGATGCCGTGCTTGCGTCTCGGAAGGGGTTTCTTGAGGCATTGCGTCGAGGTAGGAGCGCGGGTGGCATGGGGGAGTCGGGCCCAGAGGGGCGTGTCCCATTCTATCTCCTCGGCCTGTCCCCCAACGGGGGGCGAGTGTCCCAGCGATTCATCTACCGGGACACCCTCTCTACTCTGTATGAGCGGCTTGGCGCCCATTTTCGGGACATCGGGCTCGAGCCCAGTCCCCCGCGCGGAAAGCGGAAGGGGGACCCCGAGTTTCCTTCACTTCGGGACCTTTTGGAGCAGACGGCGCGAGAGCCCAAGAACATCCCACCGCTGATCGAAGGCGCGCTCATCCACTCGATTGTCGAAGGGGCTCGCTATCCATACGCACTCTTCGCAGCTGTCATCCGCCGTATTCATGCGGATCGAAGGGTCGACTACCTGCGGTGCTGCGTACTCAAGGGGTACCTGAACCGAAACCTGAACAAAGGACTTCTAATGGCACTCGATGATTCAAGGAGCGATCCACCCTACCTGCTCGGTCGGCTTTTCGCCGCTCTTGAGAAGACCCAGGAAGACGCACTGGGGGGGACCCTGAACAAGACGATTCGGGACTCGTTCTACAGCTCGGCGTCCGCCACCCCGGGGGTGGTCTTTCCGAGGTTGCTTCGCACCTACCAACACCACCTGTCCAAGTTGCAGGGTGGTCACCGGGTGAATCGCGAGCGGCTCATTCAGGCGATTCTTTCTGGCGCGGAAAATTTTCCCAGGAGTTTCGACCTCTCCGAGCAAGGCGCCTTCGCCATCGGCTACTACCACCAGCGGCAGGCATTCTTCACACCGTCCAAAACGTCGGAAAACGACTAATTCACCTTCCCAACCGGAGTAGCACCTGATGAACCGCCACGACTTCGTGATGATTTTTGACGCAAGGGACGCCAATCCCAACGGAGACCCGGACGCCGGAAACCTCCCGCGGGTTGACCCTGAAACCGGACACGGCCTTGTGACCGACGTCTGCTTGAAGCGGAAGATTCGAAACTATGTTGGCATGACGCGCGGCAACACGAGCCCGCACCGGATCTACTTCTCCGACGGGGCCGTCCTGAATGAACTGCATGAGGAAGCCTGGGAGGCCGCTGGAGAGAAGCCTGCGAAGTCACTCCCCAAGGAGGTCAAGAAGGCCCGCGAGATCACCGGCTTCATGTGCAGTAACTTCTTCGATATTCGAACGTTCGGCGCGGTCATGAGCACCGAGGTCAACTGCGGTCAGGTTCGCGGGCCTGTGCAGCTTTCGTTTGCACGATCCGTCGATCCAGTGGTGACTCTCGAGCACGCGATCACTCGCAGCTCGGTGACCAACGCCAGGGATCGCGACAAGGAGAGAACGATGGGCCGCAAGTTCACCATCCCCTATGGACTCTACGTCGCCCACGGTTTCATCAACCCGTTCCTCGCAGATCAGACCGGATTCGACGACGACGACCTGGAACTCCTTTGGGAGGCTCTCGCCAGCGCGTTCCAGTTCGACCAGTCTGCGGCGCGGCCAGCGGGCAGTATGGCGACCCGGAAGCTCCTCGTTTTCCAGCACGACTCGAAGCTCGGGAGTGCTCCGTCTCACCGACTGTTCGACCTGCTCAGCATCGAGCGGGCCAGTGACGGCGAAGGTCCGGCGCGTGGGTTCGGTGACTACGACGTCTCGGTCAATGATGACAACCTCCCCGGTGGGGTCGAGCTGATAGACAAGTCACCCTGACTGGAGCGAGCCGTGTTGGAGCACGACGACCTCCTGCCGATCTCCGCCCTGCAACACATGATCTATTGTGAGCGTCAGGCTGCGCTAATCCATGTCGCACGCCTCTGGGCGGACAACACGCTGACCGTTCGAGGCTCGAACCTCCATGAGACGGTCGATGGAGGGGCTGGCGAGAACAGGGGGGATGTACGCGTGCGCCGATCCGTCCCATTGCGGTCTGATCGCCTCGGTCTTGTGGGGAAGGCGGACGTGGTCGAGTTCCGGCGGGTCGGCGGCGGAGGTGGAGTCCGACTTCGCGGCACTCCGGGGCTGTGGCTGCCGTATCCGGTCGAGTACAAGCGTGGCAAGCCGAAGAAGTACCGGGCCGACGAAGTGCAGCTGTGCGCACAGGCGATCTGTCTTGAGGAAATGCTTGAGGTACGGGTCGAGGAGGGTGCTCTTTTCTACGGACGCCGGCAGCGTCGCACCGTGATTCTCCTCGACGATGAACTCCGAGTTCTCGTTGCCGATACTGCGGGCCAGCTTCGCGATCTCATATCGGCAGGCACTGTACCCGTGCGGCGACGAGACAGGCGCTGCGACCAGTGTTCTCTTCTGGAGCTCTGTATGCCGCCTGGACCCGGATCCAGATCGGCCGTCGAATACCTGAACGACGCCTTGGACGGCGGTACTTGACGTGGCACCGCGAACCCACCTGAACACACTTTTCATCACGAGTGACGGTGCCTACCTAGCCAAGCAGGGAAAGGCGCTTGTCGTCCGGCGGGATGGGGAATCCCCCTTTCGCGTCCCCATTCACATGCTTCAGTCCGTCGTGATCACCGGGCGGAGCTCGGCGAGCCCCGCTGCACTTGCGCTCTGTTCAGAACACGCCGTCGCTGTGACGTACATGACCCCCAGGGGGCGGTTTATCGCCCGGCTCGAGGGGCCCCGGTCGGGAAATGTGCTTCTCAGGAAGGCCCAGTTTCGTGCGTCGGAGCACGCCGAAGCGCCTCTTTCGATCGCCCGAGCGATGGTGAGTGGAAAGCTCCACAACACTCGCGTCCTGCTGCGGCGAGCCGCACGAGATCATCCGGACCAAGCAGAGAGTATCGCACCAATAGCAGATGCGCTTGGCTCCTGCCTTCGTCGACTGCAGGTGCAGGAATCCCTCGATGGGTTGCGAGGCATCGAAGGCGAGGCCGCCCGTCGCTACTTCACCGCATTTCCGAGCCTTCTGCTCACGACTGAGCCAGCCTTTGATTTCTCGGGGAGAAATCGACGGCCACCGCGGGACCCCGTGAACGCGATGCTCTCGTTTGGCTACGCGTTGCTTGCCTCCGATCTGCGTGCCGCGTGCGAGGCGACGGGGCTCGATCCGCAGGTTGGCTTTCTCCACAGCGATCGTCCGGGACGAGCGAGCCTCGCGCTCGACTTGATGGAGGAGCTGAGGTCGGTAATCGTTGACAGGGTGGTCCTCAAGCTCGTGAATCGTGCCCAGGTGGCGCCCAAGGACTTCGCCGTCGATGAGGTTGGAAGTTGCACGATGCGGGACAGCGCACGGCAGACTTTTCTGACAGAGTACCAGGGGCGAAAGGCGACGGAGGTCCGGCACCCGTTTACTAACGAGTCAATGACCCTCGGCCTGGTCCCGCTGATTCAGGCTCGTCTGCTTGCCAAGCATCTCCGGGGCGAGCTCGATGGCTACCCACCATTTCTCTGGAGATAGAACGATGCTCGTCCTCGTTACATACGACGTGTCAACAACTACGAAGGCTGGGCGGCGTCGGTTGAGGCGAGTGGCTCAGGTTTGCCTCGACTACGGGCAGCGGGTTCAGAATTCAGTCTTCGAATGCGAAGTAGATCCAACTCAGCTTGAGACTCTCCGATTTCAACTCCTGGACGAGGTTGAACTGGAAGAGGACAGCATCCGAGTCTACCGCTTGGGGCGGTCCGGTCGGGGGACTGTGGAGCACCACGGCACCAAGCCGACAATCGATTTGACCGGGCCCTTGGTTCTATAGCGCGAACCCTAAGCGACCACGCGGTCCCCGGTGAGTTCGCGAATACGCTTTGCGGGCTTTCGTAACTGGGTCGCCGTCCCACTCCCGGCTTTCGGAGAATGCGTTCCTCCTATTTCAGGCGAGGGTTCGCGATTTCGGACCTCGTTGTGCAAGAGAGCCATACACTTACCTTGTCAGCGTCGCCCCCCGCGCGGGGGCGTGGATTGAAACCTCTATCGCCGCGTGGGTCGAGAAGTCGGCGCCGTCGCCCCCCGCGCGGGGGCGTGGATTGAAACTGCACGCGACTGGATCAGGCTTGGGAGCTGTTTGTCGCCCCCCGCGCGGGGGCGTGGATTGAAACCCCGGACACGGGAAGGGCGCACGCAACAAATCGGTCGCCCCCCGCGCGGGGGCGTGGATTGAAACAGGAAGGACATTGAAGAGGGTGTCGCGGTCCTGGTCGCCCCCCGCGCGGGGGCGTGGATTGAAACTGTTTCCCGATCAGGCCTTTTACGACGAGAGCGAGTCGCCCCCCGCGCGGGGGCGTGGATTGAAACTTCTCTACGTCATCCTGGTCAGCGCTGGCCCGCGTCGTCGCCCCCCGCGCGGGGGCGTGGATTGAAACATGGTCTGTCTCCTAGTAGGTGTGATACGGGTGGTCGCCCCCCGCGCGGGGGCGTGGATTGAAACGTGGCGAGCAACATCGAAGCGGTCGCACAGCGGGGTCGCCCCCCGCGCGGGGGCGTGGATTGAAACCGGTGAATCAAG
>JBDNHE010000081.1:0-5005 GCA_041688945.1 Gemmatimonadota bacterium
CATAGCGCAGAGGGCTCGTCGATCAACCGCTGAGGACATCGAGAATACGATCGAGAAGGCACTGGCCCGCACGCACGGCACAGTTGCCTGGGAACCGCGCCTGTCAGCAACAACTGGCGCTAAGTCTGCGGTGCTGCGTACAGATTACGGAGTGGTCATCCGTATCCAGATGATGAAGCAGATCGATCTGCCATCGTGGCCAACCCACAAGCAACAGTTGTTGCAGCGCTATGCGGATGCACGCCCAGCGAAGCTGCGGGTGTTTACTCCGTCGGCGTTCGCTGCCGCCAAGACGCTGGCGTGGATGGATCGCCGGGCATCGCGCGATCTCTACGACTTGTGGGCGCTAGCGCTGCTCGGTCTGATCGACGCCCAGGCAGCCGACGTCTACCGCCGATACGGAAGTGGAGCAATCCCCGGCGCGGGGATGTTCCGCGACGCCCCGGACGAACATGACTGGAACGTTGCTCTCGCGCATCAAGGCCGTGTGCGTGTCAACCCTGCCGATGCGCTACGCGTGGTAACCGCGAGTTGGGGAGACGCAGGCTAGAAGTCTTCTTTCCGGGTGCAGTCATGGTAAGGCCAAAAGGGGCCATAGGGTGATCTTGCTCGGCAGCCATGGTGATTGGGTCGGCTTTGGTCCCGCTCGCTGTGTCGGTGTAGGGGTCTAGCCAAGATACGGGCCAAACGATGGACCGACTGTGGTTCGCTTGGTCAGTGACCGACGTCGGGATCAATTGAAATACCATAGTTGCCATGGTCGCAGTTGCGGCCTTGGTCGGTGGGGCGGCATCGTGGGCGCTGACGCAAATGCGCATCTGGCGCCACAGACCCCAGCCCGACTGGCTCCTGACTCTCCAACGAGAGGGGGCAGACTTCCGCGTCAAGGTTCAGAACGTCGGTGACGGCGCGGCGTTCGAGGTCGAGATTCTCAGCGAGAGTTGCTTTGTCTCGCGGATTGAACGGATTCCAATTGCGTTGCCCGGATACCGGTTCGAGTACGAGCAGGGAAACCTGTACGGCCCTCGACTCGATCCCACCCCCTGGCTGCCACTAGAGCTCAAGGAGGGCGGGGATCCGGTGCTAATTGTGCTTTGGACTGCGTCGCCAACCCGCCTAGGTCGGAGATGGGAGCAGCGGCTACCAATAGGCCGCGTGGTGGACCTTTTGAGTTCGGGTGCTGCCAGCGACACAGACAGCCGCGTCTATGATTTTCGGCGGCCCCGACCACGCAGGGTCGGCCCTTGGCGCGCACGACTCTGGATCGTTGGACGGCTCTGGCGGTGAGAGGACTGAGGGCGGCCCCTGCGAGGACCACCCTCAGTCTGAGTCATCCGAACTTGTTGGCGTGCGGCCTGTGGCCACTGTGCGGTGCGGCGGGTCTAAACATGCATCGACGCCCAATCGCTCTCGGCGGCGATGAATGACGTCGCGCCCGTCAGGTCACACGGCCGCGCGAACACATCACCGGCCAGCGTCGCAAACGGAATTACCATCAGCGCCGCGGACAGCTCGACCGTTACCAGCACTGGCAGGACCACTCGTCGAGCTCCCAACTGAACTCACGGGTTGTCAAACAATATAGGCGTGCGGAAACGACCGTTTATGACCCACCCTCACCTGCACTAACGCCTGAAGCTGAGTACCCGAAAACCTAGTGACCTCAAGAGAACATGCTTCGCTCCGGGATCGCCTGGCACTCACCCGCGTCAGTGCATTACGGCACCTACGAAGACATCGAGGATGCGCGCCAGCAAACCCTGAACCGGGTTTACCACCAGCACCTGCAACGGTTCAACAAGCCGCCACGAACACCGAAGATCCGTACCGAGGCCTGAATCAACAAACCCGTGAAGGAGACCACCATGACAACCGACATGATCGAAGAAACAGTCTAGACACTCACTGTCTCATTTGATACGCCACCGACAGTGCGCCATCACTCGCGACGAGCGACGGGGGTTGTGGGAACTGGCCGAAGTGGGCCTCCCACAAGCCAATCTTCGTAACCGCCTCAGGCAACCAATTTCCAGATCCGTCATGCTGCCAATGATTGCGTGTTCACGTCAGATGTGCACCTAGTCGCCACCTCCACTCGACCGAAGTGGGGTCGGTGGCAAGGCAACGTGCATCGGTTACTAGTATATTTGACATGTGGGCTCC
The DNA here is from genome assembly GCA_041688945.1 of Gemmatimonadota bacterium. Lineage (GTDB taxonomy): Bacteria > Gemmatimonadota > Gemmatimonadetes > Longimicrobiales > Gaopeijiaceae > Gaopeijia. The sequence goes on from JBDNHE010000081.1 coordinate 2,164, forward strand.
CGCGTGTGCGACGAATGTACCGCCATGCTGACCCGCCGCAGAACGATTGACTTCTGCCGGGTGACGTCCACCTCCTGTTGTGGGCATCCACGTACGACCACGCTGAGTTGAACTAACAGCCCAGCACGCCACGTACACCACCGACCACCTGTGGGTGGTCTGTACCTCCGATCCAGTGATCGTCGAGTTTCGATCTCATACACGCGAATACAACCGTGGACGCCTGCGAGGACAGTGCCGCCGGTCCCGTGGCCCATCCGTGGTTGACCCTCCGCTAGGAGACGCACATGACAGTCTTGCCCTCACAAGTTGATGCCGTGGGTACCCGATATGCGGCAGCACTGACCACAGTTGTCCTTGCGGCAGCGCTGGTGACACTTCCCCTTCCGATATCAACTGGACTCATTATTTTTCAGGGATTGGTGTTTGCCAGCGGGGCTTTCCTCGGGCCACGATTCCAGCCCTATGGCTGGCTTTTTCGCACATTCATTCGTCCGAAACTCTCCACCACACCGCAGTGGGAGGACTCCCAACCCCCGCGATTCGCGCAACTCGTGGGAATGATCTTTGTTGCGGCGGCCGGTATCGGACTCGTGACGGGTGTGACCCAGGTAGCCCAGGTAGGCGTGGGTCTGGCGATGGCGGCGGCCTTCCTCAATGCGGCGTTCGGATACTGCCTGGGCTGCGAGATCTACCTCCTCGGTCGCCGGGTGACCCGGTGATGGCGTCCGGGGTCGTCCTCATGATGGCAGTTCTCGGTGGTGCGACACTCTTTGGACTGTGGCGTATCCGAATGGACGGCCGAGCCCGCTTGGTTGACTTCGGAGTTATCACTGCACGTGATCTCGGTTGGCCACTGCCAAAGGGCGTCACACTACTGCAGTTCTCTAGTGCGCACTGCCAGCCGTGCCGAAAGACCCGTGACATGTTATCGATCGTGAGCCATGAGATTCCTCATGTCACTCATATTGAGATTGACGCCGCCGAGTATCTCGACCTGACGAAGCGACTGGGCATCCTGCGAACACCGACAACCCTCATCCTCAATTCTGGTGGGGCCATTCGGGCGCGGGTGTCCGGCCAACCCCGAATGGGGGAGATTATGGCCACACTAGCGACCTTGACCCGGGACCCCAGCCTCATCGCGTGCTAAGTCAACGCAGAGACTGATACGGGTTCGGTGAGCCTACGCTAGGGTGCGTGGCGAGTTCGTCCCGTTCCTGCGACACGCCAGCGGCCACAGTCGCGCCCTTAGGACTGCGCCCACGTGAGCGGGGCCCAGCAAAACTCCAACTCAAACCATCGTGGCATATAGCCAGATTCGCCATTGCAACACCCTTCTCATCGACTGTGGCGGAACGCACGTGACCGGGGCGGGCACGACGCGCTGCTTCAACCGCGCCGATGCCTTGGTGGCGCGCACAACGAAATTGCGACGGCTCTTCGCCGATACGTCTCCCTTGTTCAGTTCTCGTCCTCCGGTTCCCCAACATCTATCCCTGCGGACGCGGCCGGCTAGGAGCGTGGCGATCTCGGATACAGCCTCTCCATCTCGCGGTAGAATGCTGGCGTGAATCGCTACGCGAGGACGCTCGCGCGCAGTTCGTGGTCGCCCACACGCCCAGGGGCAACTGCGCGTCTGCACGCCGCGCGCATACCTTGACCGCGCGCCTAGAAAGAGCAGGAGCGCGCACTTCGTCCAGCTAGCGCCCTTCGTCCCGCTTCGATGCCCCCGCGTATGCGTGGGCGAACTTCCGGGTGATTTCGTGTTTCGCAGTCATTGATAGCTGACTTCCTATGACTAGAGGGTGTTCGACTCGCGGGCAAAATAGGGGAGGGACGTCGTGATCTGGCGTGCCTTGACAAACCGGCGTACGCTAACGGGGAAAGGGAGGGAAGTTTCGGCAACCATCCTTTAGACATGAGTCAGTGTTGTGGACCAAACAAGGGGTACACCATGAAAAATAACCGTTCACGCACCCGCAAGGTGTTCGCAGCCGGTGCCGCCGAGGTTCCCCGGTGAACGGATTGACGCTGCACGAGGTCTTCGTCGACCTTGACACGCGGTTCGGGGGCATTGCCCCACGAGTTCTGGATGATGCCGGCCAGTTGCTCCGGTTCGTCAATGTCTACGTGATCGATGACGGTGTTCGATTCCTCGACAGTCTCAGCACGCCGATCAATGACGGCGACCGGATCTCCATCATTCCTGTCGTGGCGGGTGGCTGATGTTCACCAAGCGACGCTGCATCGACTTCTGCCGGGTGACGGCGACCGCCTGTCGGGCCTAGCCGGCTCGTTCGCGCCCCACCCGTCCATTCAGTCGCCCCGCATCCGGGGCCTTGATCTCGCAATACTTACAGCCAAAGGAGTACAAACATGTCCCGTTCAGATGTTCTCGTAAATGCCGATTGGGTGCTGGGGCACCTGCCGGATCCCAACGTCGTCCTTGTCGAGGTGGACGAGGACGTGTCGGCCTACGACAGCGGTCACATCGCCGGTGCGGTGAAGGTTGATTGGCAGCAGGATCTGCAGGATGCCGTCCGTCGTGATCTCGTGACTCCGCAGGCGTTTGCCACGCTGCTGAGCAAGTGCGGAATCAGCCCCGGCACCACCGTCGTGCTGTATGGCGGCAACAACAACTGGTTCGCGTCATACGCCTACTGGTACTTCAAGCTGTACGGCCACGAGGACGTCAAACTGGCTCTTCAGACTTAACCGGGCAACGTGCTTTTCACGGCTGAGGCCCGCCGGTGCTGGCGGGTACAGGACCACCGTATACGTCGGCGTTGGTTGACTGGGTTGCGGAACCCGAAAGCGTTGCGTCCTTGATGTTTTGCTA
>JBDNHE010000082.1:0-6172 GCA_041688945.1 Gemmatimonadota bacterium
ACACGGGCGTGGTAAAACCAAAGGGGACTTCTCGGATCAAGGCGCACGAAGGCCTTGAGACGATTGAACTCAAGGCGCGTAAACCCGACTGGCTGAAGGTTCGATCGCCGGGTGGCAAGAATTATCTGCGTTTGAAGCAGATGATGCGCTCGCAGTCGCTCCATACCGTCTGCGAAGAAGCCAGCTGTCCGAACATCGGCGAATGCTGGGAGGACGGCACAGCCACCTTCATGATTCTGGGCGACGTCTGCACCCGTGCCTGCAAGTACTGTGGCGTGGCGCACGGCATGCCGACCGAGCTCGATCTGGATGAGCCCCGGCGTGTGGCTGATACCTGTGCCACCATGGAGCTGGAGCACGTCGTCATCACCAGCGTGAACCGCGATGAGCTGGCAGACGGCGGAGCCAGCATCTACGCGGACACCATCAGGCAGATCAAGAATCGCCTGCCCGAGTGCTCGGTCGAGGTTCTGATCCCCGACTTCAAGGGTGAGGAGGATGCGCTGCAGGTGGTTCTGGACGCCGAGCCCAATATTCTGGGTCACAACCTGGAGACGGTGGACCGGCTGCATCCCGACGTTCGCCCCGGTGGACGCTACTGGCGGTCGATCTCGTTCCTGGGCGCGTCCAAGAAGCTCCGCCCCGACATCCTGACCAAGACCGGGATCATTCTGGGCATGGGTGAAGAAGCGCACGAGATCCGTCAGGCCATGGCCGATCTGCGTGAGGCCTCGGTCGACATTCTGACTCTGGGTCAGTACCTGCGTCCCTCAGCGCAGCACATTCCGGTGGCGCGCTGGGTCACGCCGGCCGAGTTCGCCGAGTGGAAGCGTATTGGTGAAGAGGAGTACGGGTTCCGTCATGTGGAGTCGGGGCCTCTGGTTCGCTCCAGCTACCACGCCAAGGAGCAGGCCCGCGAGTTGGAGGCGGGTGCACCCGGACAGATCCAGGACGTGCTTGAGGCCGACGTACCGGCCCCTTCCGAATACATGCCGGTCCAGCCGGTCCAGAACCTCGTTCAGATCGAGGTTGGACAACCGGGCAGCAGAGGGAATTAGATGGCGACGAAGACCAAGTCGAAAACTGCTGGCAAGAAGGGCGATCCACTCAAGGGAGTCTCGCATGAGACAGCGATGATGCTCATGAGCGAGATGCTCCTCTACCGCCGCTTTGAAGAGAAGGCGGAAGAGGGCTACGCGATCGGCAAGATCGGTGGATTCTGTCACTTGCATGTTGGGCAGGAGGCAGCTGCGGCGGGACCGATCAAGCCGCTCCGCACGGACGACTACGTGATCTCCGCCTACCGCGAGCACACCCAGGCCATCGCCAAAGGCATCAAGCCGAACGCGGTCATGTCCGAGTTGTTCGGTCGCGCCGATGGCTGCTCGGGTGGCAGGGGCGGATCGATGCACCTGTTCGATACCTCGGTCGGCTTTATGGGTGGCCACGGAATTGTCGGCGCTCAGGTGCCGCTCGCATCGGGCATGGCTTGGACCGCGCACTACAATGAGACCGATCAGGTCGTCATCTGCTACATGGGTGATGCGGCGGTCAATCAGGGTGCGTTCCACGAGGCCATGAACATGTCGGCCGTCTGGAATCTTCCGGCGATCTACGTGGTCGAGAACAACGCGTACGGAATGGGCACTGCGTTCAGCCGCGTGTCGAAGACCGAGATCCACGAGAAGAGCTCCGCCTACGGAATTCCAGTCAGCATCGTTAATGGTCAGGACGTGCTCGAGACCTACACGGTCTTCTCCGACCTGATCGAAAGCGTACGCAATGGCGCCGGTCCGCAGTTCGTCGATCTGCGCACCTACCGCTTCAAGGGTCACTCGGTGTCCGACCCGGTCTCGGGGACCTATCGTTCCAAGGAAGAGGTTGACGGCAAGGTCGACAAAGAGGATCCGATTCGGATTCTGAAGGAGGCCATGATGGATGCCGGCGAGCTCACCCAGGATCAGCTTGACGAGATGGATGCAGAGGCCCGCAAGATCGCGCAGGACGCGTTCGACTTTGCCGATGCTTCGCCGCCTCCCGACCAGATGACGCTCTACACCGACGTATACGCCGACATCAATCCGAATGGCCGGCTCTTCTTCGACGGGCGAGATCGTCCCGGCTTCGCCCGCTGACAGGAAGAAACGAAAACATGGCTGTAATTACGTATCGCGAGGCCCTGAACCAGGCCCTTGCCGAAGAGATGACCCGCGACCCCTCCGTCTTTCTGATGGGAGAGGACGTCGCCGAGTACGATGGCGCCTACAAGGTGTCGAAGGGGCTGCTCGAAAAGTTCGGACCCAAGCGCGTGGTCGACTCCCCCATCAGTGAGTTGGGCTTTGCCGGACTCGGGGTCGGTGCCGCGATGACCGGGCTGCGTCCCGTGATCGAGTTCATGACCTTCAACTTCTCGATCCTGGCGCTGGACCAGGTGCTGAACTCGGCGGCCAAGTCGCTCTACATGACGAACGGTCAGATTCCCTGCCCGATCGTTTTCCGGGGACCGACGGGCGCCGCGCTGCAGCTCTCCGCTCAACATTCCCAAGCGTGCGAGACGTACTACGTGCACGCGCCCGGTGTGAAGGTGGTGGTGCCCGGCACGCCCGCCGACGCCAAGGGACTGCTCAAGGCGTCGATCCGCGACAACGATCCGGTCGCCTTCATGGAAGGCGAGCTGCTCTACAACATCAAGGGCGAGGTTCCCGAGGATGATGACTTCATCATTCCGCTCGGGGTCGCCGACGTAAAGCAGGAGGGCGACGACGTCTCCATCCTGACGCATGGCAAGATGGTGCACGTGGCGCTGCAGGCTGCCCAGAAGCTCGAGAAGGACGGAATCCATGCTGAGGTCGTCGACCTGCGCACCCTCCGCCCGCTTGACGTCGACACGATTCTGGCCTCGGTAAAGAAGACCAATCGCGCAGTCTACGTGGAAGAGGGCTGGTCGTACGTGGGTGTAGGCGCGCAGATCGTCTCGCTGGTGCAGGAAGAGGCCTTCGACTACCTGGACGCCCCGATCATCCGGGTAACTCAGGCCGACGTGCCAATGCCGTACGCCAAGAACCTGGAGCGGCTGGCCAAGCCCGGTGTGCACCACGTGATCGAGGCCGTAAAGAAAGTGATGTACCGCTGATCAAGCGGAGCAGGGACAGCACTCTGATTTGACGTCTTCCCAGATTCAGGACGCGTAAAAATGGCCACCAAGGTCCACATGGAAGCTCTCTCTCCCACCATGGAAGAGGGGCAGATCGTTCGCTGGCTCAAGGCCGAAGGCGATGCCGTCACGAGTGGCGACATCTTGGCCGAGATCGAGACCGATAAGGCCACCATGGAGCTGGTTGCTCGCGGCGACGGCATTCTTCGCGCGGTCCTTATTGAGGCGGGTGGCGTTGCCCAGGTCGGCAGTGTGATCGGTGTGATCGCGACCGCCGACGAGGACATCAGTGAGTTCACCGCTGGCGCAGGCGGTGGATCGGCTGCGGCTGCCGAGCCGGATGACAAACCGGCCGACGAGGCGGGTGACGAGGCGGGTGACGAGGCGGGTGACGAGGCGGCTTCGCCCGAGGCAGAGGCGGCACCGGCGGGTGACGAGGCGGATTCGCCTAAAGCGGAAGCCGCTCCAGCGGCCGCTGCGGCACCAGCGGACTCTTCAGCCGGACCGGCCCCCTCGGGCGATGCGGAGGGCGGTCGCGTGAAGGCCTCTCCGCTGGCTCGACGCCTGGCCGCAGATGCCGGGATCGACCTCAGCAATGTTGCGGGATCAGGCCCGGGCGGGCGGATCGTGAAGAAGGACATCGAGGAAGCTCAGTCGGCCCCTCGCGCGGCTCCGGCGGCTTCGGCTCCGGCCGGTGGTGGACGCCCGAGTACTCCGGCTCCCGAACCGTGGAACGATGCCGGTGCGAGCGAGGGCTTCGAAGAGGTTCGCGTTTCGCAGATGCGCAAGACGATCGCGCGGCGGCTCACCGAGTCGCTCTCGCCCGTGCCGCACTTCTTCCTGACCGTCGAAATTGACATGAGCCGGATCATGGAAGCCCGGAAGTCGATCAATGCGGTCCTGGAAAAAGACGGCGACAGGATTTCGGTCAATGACTTCATCATTCGCGCCGTGGGCACATCGCTGATGAAGCACCCCAACTGCAATGCGGCCTGGCACGGCGATGTTATTCGTCGCTTCAATCACGTGCATGTCGGCGTGGCCGTTGCGATCGAAGACGGCCTGATCACCCCAGTTATCAAGTACGCCGACCGGAAGGGGCTGGTTCAGATTTCGCGCGAGGTGAAGGAGCTGGCCGGCCGCGCTCGTCAGAAGAAGTTGCAGCCTGACGAGTACATGGGCTCCACTTTCTCGATCTCGAATCTGGGGATGTTCGGCATCAAGGAATTCACCGCCATCATCAACCCGCCCGAGGCCGGTATTCTGGCCATCGGCGCCACGGAAGAGATCCCCGTAGCGATCGACGGGCAGGTGGTAATCCGCCCGCGCATGAGAGTGACCATGAGTTGCGACCATCGCGTGATTGACGGTGCGCAGGGTTCGCAGTTCCTTGGAACACTGAAGGCCATGCTCGAGGAACCGACCGGCATGCTGATCTGATCGACCGACTCAGGTGGTGAGCGGCCAGAGCAGTTCGACGGGTCTCCCTGGAGTGGGGAGACCCGTTTTGTTTTTCCGAGAAGAGGGACGCCGATGAGGCAGGGTTCGAAGTCGATTCTGGCGTTGGTGTGCGCGGTCGTTCTTGGCGCGTGTGGTGCCTGTGGCGGCTCCGGACCGGCGGCGGCCGGCACCTCTAGCGAGCTAGGGGTCGGCGGCCAGAACCCCACCGGTGGGGTGAATTCCAGCCAGTGGCTGGAGACGGATCCCGTGATCCTCATCTCCTTTGACGGATTCCGCTGGGACTATCTTGATCGGTACCAGGCGCCTGCGTTCATGGAAGTCGCCCGGCGCGGGGTTCGCACCGATGGTTCGGAGCCCCCGTTTCCGTCCAAGACCTTTCCGAGCCACTACACGCTGGCCACCGGGCTCTGGGCAGAGAACCACGAGCTGACCGGAAACAGCTTCTGGGACCCAGACAGGAACGCCGGTTACGACATGGGCGATCGCACGGTGGTCGAAGACGGCAGCTGGTATTCCGGTGAACCCATCTGGGTCACGGCCGAGAAGCAGGGGATGGTCGCAGCCAGCTACTTCTTCGTGGGAACGGAGGCCGACGTCATGGGGATCCGACCCAGCCATTGGCGCCGTTACGACGGCAGCGTCACCGGCCCTGAAAAGGTCGATCAGGTTCTGGAGTGGCTGCGGCTGCCCGCCGAGACGCGCCCGCGAATGATCACGCTCTACTTTCCCGAAGTCGATGGCGCAGGCCATCGTTACGGTCCCGACTCGCAGGAGGTGGAACAGGCGGTCACGCTCGTGGACAGCCATCTGCAGCGGCTACTGGACGGACTTGCAACCCTGCCCGACGGCGATCGAGTGACCGTGCTGCTCTCCGCCGATCATGGCATGGCAGGCTACGCGCCCGGGCGCGCCCACGCCCTCGACGTCTCCGCGATGGATGGAGTCCGATTTGTTGAAGGCGGCCCCTACGCCTCACTCATGGTGGATGGGGACGCAGCACGTCACGCAACCGTTCGGGACGCTGTCGACGCCCAACTCCCCGACGATATCGGCGTATACCTCCGAGCCGACGTGCCGGAGTATCTCCACTACAGCGCCACCCGAAAGGTCGGGGACATCGTAGTCGTGCCGCCTATTGGCGTGACTGTGAACGAGCCAGACAACAACTCTCCGCGCGGTTTCACACACGGCTGGGATCCGACCTACCGCGAGATGCACAGCATCTTCCTGGGGATGGGGCCGCGCCTGCAGGAGAATGTGCGCATGGGACGGATCCGGCATGTCGACGTCTACCCGTTGATTGCGGAGTTGCTGGGGCTGACGCCGGCCCCGGTGGATGGGGAGCTCTCCACATGGGACGCCGTCTTGAGGCCGGGCGGTTGAACGACACCCGTCAGACGCGGGCAAACCCGGTCTAGGTCGTGCCTTCGATCGAACCCGGCGCGCGGTGGCCGCTACTCGATGTCCGTTGGTAGGCGAGGTGTTCGGAGATCCGCTTGGGCGGGTCTGGGTTTCGACCTCCACTCAGGTGAAGAGCCGCAGGAGCGGTTCGTAGTC
>JBDNHE010000083.1:0-6601 GCA_041688945.1 Gemmatimonadota bacterium
ACTTGCCGACCCTGCACCATCATGGCGGAAACGGCGAAGTCGCGGTAGCCGGGATTGGCCGACGAGCCGATATACGCCTGATAGATACGCTCGCCCGCAACTTCGCTGACCGGGCGCACGTTCCCGGGGCTGGACGGCATGGCGATCAGCGGCACCAAGCTGGACAGATCTATCTCTTCGTACACGTCGTAGGTCGCGTCCGTATCCGCGACCAGCTCGACCCAGTCCCCTTCTCGCTGCCATGCGCGCAGGAAGCGGCGCACCTCCTGGTCGGAAGGGAAGACGTGGGTGGTCGCGCCCAGTTCGGCGCCCATGTTGGCGATCACGTGTCTATCCATCGCGCTCAGCGTGGCCAGCCCCGGTCCGTAGTACTCGACGATCCGGCCCAGTCCGCCGTCCACGCCATGGCGGCGCAGCATCTCGAGAATCACGTCCTTGGCGCTCACCCAGTCCGGCAGGCTGCCGGTGAGCTTCACACCCCAGATCTGCGGCATGCGCGTGAAGAACGGCTCGCCCGCCATGGCCAGCGCCACTTCCAGCCCGCCGGCGCCGATGGCCAACATGCCGATCGCGCCGCCGGCCGGCGTGTGGCTGTCGGAGCCAAGGAGGGTCTTGCCCGGCTTGCCGAAGTTCTCCTGGTGGCACGGATGGCTCACCCCGTTTCCAGGCCGCGAGTACCAGACCCCGAAGCGCTGGCAGGCGCTGCGCAGGAAGAGGTGGTCGTCGGGGTTCTTGTAGTCTTCCTGGATGATGTTGTGGTCGACGTACTGGACGCTAAGCTCAGTCTTCACCCGGTCCAAGCCTATCGCTTCAAGCTCCAGCATCACCAGCGTGCCCGTGGCGTCCTGGGTGAGCGTCTGGTCGATGCGGATCCCGATCTCCTCGCCGGGCTTGATGTCACCGTGCATCAGATGCGACTGGATCAGCTTCTGCGTAACGTTCAAGCTCATAGTCCTTCTCCCAAGCCCCAGAATGGGTGTGTCTTTTTTCTAGTTGCAATCTAGGCGATGTGTGTCATCGCCGTGAGGGCTGGGAAGGGCGGCGTAGGCAAGAGCACCGTGGCAGGCACCTCGGCCTGGCCCTTCGCGGTGCCGGGCTCATGGACGCTGACATCCAGGGGCCCTCGGTGCCCGTGTTGGTGGGCCTGGAGGACGGGGCTAAGCGGATCCAGGTGGTTGCTCCTGGTGATCGTGGGCGTCCCCCAGGGCGATCACCATCTCGTCCTCAGGGCTGTGCTCATGGCCTGCTGGCAGCGGTCGAATAGCCACTCCGTGATCCGGCACTCGGACCGCGGCACTCAGTTCACATCGTACACGTACCAGAAGTTTTTGGAGGCGCGTCAGATCACGCTGAGCATGAGCGCCGTCGGCCACTGCGGTGACAACGCGCCTGCTGAGGGCTTCTTCGGAATGCTCAAGCGCGAGCGCGTCAACCGACGTCGGTACCTCACCGTGGCTGACGCCAGGGCCGATGTCTTCGCCTACATCGAGTGCTTTTACAATCCCCGGATCCAGCGGAGGCTCAATGCCCTCAAGCACCAGATTAGTACCTTAACTCAACCGTCCGCCAAAACGGGTAGAACCCCTCATGCGGTCTACGGTCATACCTTCGTGCGGTCCGATGTGGTGGCTCCGGGCCAACTACCTATAGCATGCTCACGGGCATGCCCTGCGCTCTGGAACGCTTTCCATGGGCGATTCTACACCAAGGATAGAGTGCCAGCGCGCGGCTGGCAGAACCGGCTAGCATGGTCTTGATTCCACTTCGAGAGACCCGAGGCCATATGGTCACGGGAACCCAATCCCCCCTAGACAATTGCCCTACCCCTCCCTCCTCCATCTGGCGGCGCCTGTGTAACAATTGATCGCCATCGTCCAGGACGACGGCTACCGTGCGCAGTATGTGTACAGCCCGACACCAACTCCTGAACGCGACAAAACCCCTCCCCCGCAACGCGTTGCAAAAGAGGGGCTTATCCAATCGGGGCGCCCGGATTCGAACCGGGGACCCCCTGCTCCCAAAGCAGGTGCGCTACCGGACTGCGCCACGCCCCGAACTTGTTGTGCTGCAACGCCTAACCAAGTTTGCACGGTCAGGCACCTATTTCAAAGCACGCCAGAATCTAACGCGTCGAGAGAATCCTCAAAGGCGCGACAACTCAGTTGCCCACCCGCGCCCGCACCGAGCTCGCGCTCAATGTGGTAGCGGCCGCTCAGTGCCGCGTTAAGACGATCCATGGGGGTCGCACTCATCGGCGGTACCCGGCGGCGTTCAGGCGGGTGATGAAATCGGGAAGGGCCATGCGGGCAAGATGTGGCTCAGGTCAGGAAGGCGCGAGTCCGATCCCACAACTGTGCCAGGCACTCGTCGACGCCTGGGACGGTGGCCTCGATCACTCGGATCACACCCGAAGGGCCGAGGCCTCCGTGATTGTGGGGCCCCGGTAGGGGGACCGTTGGTGACGCTCCGCCGATCAGGTAGCTTCCCCGCCGCGAAATCACGGCCGTTGGCCCTTAGACATACAGAGTATTGGCGCTTGAAACACACCTTTGTTGAGCCCCATCAGCAGAACGTCAAAGACGACATTCTGTCGGGCCTTGTTGTTGCCCTGGCCCTGGTGCCGGAAGCGGTTGCTTTTGCTTTCGTAGCGGGGGTTCCACCCGTCGTGGGCCTGTACGGCGCGTTCATGATGGGAATCGTGACTGCGATCTTCGGGGGTCGGCCGGGGATGATCTCGGGGGCGACGGGCGCGATGGCGGTGGTGATGGTCGCGCTGGTGGCTGAGGGGAGCGCGATGGGGGGTGGGGAGAGCTCGTTGCTGGGGCTGCAGTACCTGTTTGCGACGCTGGTTCTGGCGGGGCTGATTCAGATGTCGGCGGGGGTTCTGCGGTTGGGGAAGTTCGTCCGCATGATCCCGAGCTCGGTGATGATGGGATTCGTGAACGGGTTGGCGATCGTGATTTTTCTTTCGCAGCTGGAGATGTTCAAGGTCGGCCACGAGTGGCTCTCGGGCGCGGCGCTTTTCACCATGCTGGGTCTTACGGTGCTGACGATGGGTATCATGTTTGGCCTGCCGAAGCTCACCAGTAAGGTCCCGTCTGCTCTGGCGGCGATCGTGGTGGTTTCGCTGATCGTGATCTTCGGGAACGTCCAGACCGAGACGGTTGCTTCATTCATCGTTGCCGGTGGTGGAGACGGGATTGCGGCGGGGCTTCCGACGTTTGGCATTCCGATGGTGCCCTTCAGCCTCGACACCCTCTCCTTCATCTTTCCCTTCGCGCTGATTCTGGCGGCAATCGGGCTGATCGAGTCGTTGATGACGCTGACGCTGATCGACGAGCTGACCGAGACGCGTGGGCACGCCAATCGGGAATGTGTGGCTCAGGGCGCGGCCAACATCGTCAACGGATTCTTTGGTGGGATGGGCGGCTGCGCGATGATCGGGCAGAGCATCATCAACATCAAATCGGGCGGCCGCGGGCGACTCTCGGGAATCGTGGCTGCGATGGCGCTGTTGGGCTTCGTTCTGTTCGGGTCCACCTGGATTGAGATGGTGCCGATTGCTTCGCTGGTGGGCGTGATGTTCATGGTGGTGATCGGGACCTTTGCCTGGAACACCTTCCGGATCATGAACAAGGTGCCGGTCTCCGACGTCATCGTGATGCTGATCGTGACAGGGCTTACGGTGGCGTTTGACCTGGCGATCGCGGTGATCACGGGTGTGATCGTGTCGGCGCTGGTCTTCTCCTGGGAGAACGCCAAGCGGATCCGGGCTCGCAAGCGGATCGATGAGGACGGCATCAAGCACTACGAGATCTTCGGGCCGCTCTTTTTTGGCTCCACGACGCTCTTCATGTCCAAGTTCGACGTGGCGGACGATCCGGACGAAGTGATCATCGACTTTGAGGAGTCGCGGATCGTGGACCAGAGCGCGATCGAGACGATCAACAAGCTGGCCGAGAAGTATCAGCGGGCGGGCAAGCAGATCCACCTGCGCCACCTGAGCGCCGACTGCACCCGGCTGATCAAGAAGGCCGGGAAGATCTGCGACATCAACGTGATGGAAGATCCGGACTACTTCGTGGCGGTCGACCACTACAATCAGGCTCTGGCCCGTGCCGTGAACGGTTCGGACAACGAGCCGGATCGGGGCCACGTCGAGGAACTGGTCCAGCTGGGAAAGAGGCTGAGCCGGAAGTTCTGATGCGCCCGGCGTGATCGTCTGCACCATCGATCACGAGGCGGGACGCCCAGCCGCCTTGCCATCCTCGCACGCGGCTCCCTAAGGTCACGGCCCACCCAAAATCATTCTGGGAGCCACCCGTGACCCGATCGACCTCGATTCGCCGCCCGCTACTGGCCATCTGTGCAGGCAGCGCCATCGCGACCGCCCTCGTCGTCCTCTCCCCCGCCCCGGCAACGGCGCAGGTGGACGACGCTCTGTTCTCCTCGATGAGCTACCGGAACATCGGGCCACATCGGGGTGGGCGCGTCACCACCGTGACCGGCTTTGAGGACCAGCCCTTCACCTTTCTGATGGGTGCGACGGGTGGTGGCGTGTGGAAGACGACGGACGCCGGCACCTCTTGGGACAACATCTCCGACGGCTACTTCAACACCACCGGAATCGGCGACATCGTGGTCGCGCCCTCCGATCCGAATGTGATCTACGTGGGGACGGGCGAATCGCCGGTACGCGGAGTGAAGACGTCGCACGGGGATGGCATCTACAAGTCGACGGATAGCGGGGACACGTGGACGCACATCGGGCTGGAGGCCACGCGGCACATCGGCGCGATGTGGGTGCACCCTGACGATCCGGACGTCGTCTACGTGGGAGCGCAGGGCAATCCGTGGGGACCCAACGAAGAACGCGGGATCTACCGCACCACGGACGGCGGCGAGAAATGGGAGCGAATCCTCTACATCAACGAGGACTCGGGCATCGTCGATCTTTCAGTGTCGGCGAGTAATCCTCGCGTGATGATGGCCACGTCTTGGGACTTCCGGCGGCGGCCCTGGGTGGTGAAGAGTGGCGGTCCTGGATCCATCGTCTGGAAGACCACGGACGGAGGTGAAACGTGGAGGGAGATCACGGCGGGGCTTCCCGATCTGGTGGGCAAGATCGGCGTGAGTATCTCCCCGGCGGACCCCGATGTGATCTACCTGGCCGTCGAGGCAGTCCCGGGCGAAGGCGGGATCTATCGTTCGGACAATGGTGGCGAATCGTTCCAGCAGGTGAACGACGAGGCGGTGACCTACGCCCGCGCCTGGTACTACATGCACATCGTGGCCGACCCGGTCGATCCGGACGAGGTCTGGGTGATGAACTCCCCCATCCTCAAGTCGATCGACGGCGGACGGACGTTCACACGGATGCCCGCGGCCCACGTGGATCACCACGATCTGTGGATCAACCCGTCGAACACCGACATCATGATCAACGGCAATGATGGCGGGGCGGCGGTCAGTGTGAATGGCGGCATGTCGTGGTCCACGCAGATGAATCAGCCGACCGCGCAGATGTATCGCGTGATGACCGACAACCTCTTTCCGTACAACGTCTATTCGGGTCAGCAGGACGCGAGCGGCATCGTGATTCAGAGCCGGTCGCTGGGCGGCGGGATTGGGGAGCATCACTGGCAGACCATCCGCTCGGGCGAGTCGGCCACGGTGGGGCTGGACCCCGACAATCCGCGCTTCGTCTACTCGACTTTCTTTGCCTCATTCCTGGGCGAGTGGGACTCCCAGACCCGCAACTACCGCATGGTCCGCCCCTACCCCGAGCGGGTCACGGGAGAGGAGCCACGGAATCTGAAGTACCGCGCCAACTGGAATGGTCCCGTCTACGTCTCGACCCACAATCCCGATGTGATCTACTACGGATCACAGTTCCTGATGAAGTCGACCAACCGGGGGAACAGCTGGGAGGTTCTGGGCGAAGATCTGACGCGGAACGAGCCTGAAAAGCAGGGCCAGGGCGGCTACCCGATCTCGAACGAACAGATCACGGCGGAGAGCTACCAGAACGTCTTCAACATCGAGGAATCTCTGCTGGTTGAAGGGCTGCTCTGGATTGGCTCGGACGACGGGCTGGTGCATGTAACGCGCGATGGCGGGGCCACGATTGAGAATGTGACGCCGGCCGATCTGCCCGAGAGCATCATCAATGTGGTGGAGGCCTCACCGCACGATCCGTCCAAGGCCTATTTTGTGGCCGCCGGATACAAGATGAACGACTTCACGCCCTACGTTTACCGGACCAACGACTACGGACAGACGTGGCAGAAGATCATCAGTGGCGTGCCCGGCAACACCTTTGCGCGCAGCATCCGTGAAGACCCCGATCGCGAGGGGCTGCTCTATCTGGGGACCGAGACGGGGATGTTCATCTCGTTCGATGATGGCGCGAACTGGCAGGAGTTCCAGCTGGACCTGCCCGAGGTGCCGATCACCGATCTGAGGGTCCGTCAGCAGGACCTGATCGTGGCGACCCAGGGGCGCTCGCTCTGGATTCTGGATGACCTGACGCCGCTTCATCAGATCTCGGACGCGATGGCGGCGGCCGATGTGTATCTCTTCGACCCCAAGGATCCCTACC
>JBDNHE010000084.1:0-2835 GCA_041688945.1 Gemmatimonadota bacterium
GAGTGCGGCGATCTTACGAGCCAGTGTCACGCGGGCGAGTTCTTTGCGCATGCCCCGTTCGAGCATTCCGTGATAGAGGTCTTGTAGTGGCCCCGGTTTTCCTGGGGCTGCCGTGGCCGCACCCTTGAACACGTTCTTGAGTGTCACTTCTCACCAGGATGACCCACCTATTCTCACGAGCATGACCCACCCCCTCGTGACTTCCCGGAATTCGATGTTGTGACTTCTTGGAATTTTAAGGTGTTGGGGTCGATTTGGCCAATTCTGCCTTCTTTTGGGGTGGGGGTGGGGTGGTAATTCCGGGCCTTTGACGGGCGCGGTAGCTATCACCCTCGATGACGACCTGGTAGGCGTTATGGGCGAGGCGATCGAGGGCGCTTTGGGCGAGGATCGGGTCATCGAAGAGGGGTATCCACTCGTCGATACTGCGGTTGGATGTGACGATGGTGGAGCTGCGTCGGTGGCGCTCGATGACGATCTCATAGAAATCGCTCGACTGCTGTGCGTTTAGGCGGCGCAGACCAAAATCATCGATGATAATCAGGTCTGGAGCGAGCAAGGATCGGATGACTTTCTCGGTCGAGTTATCGGCTCGGGACTGATGGATGATCTTGAGCAGGTGGTCGGACCTGAGGAAGAGTACGCGGTGCCCTGCTCGGCAGGCTGCGTGGCCGAGGGCGCAGGCGAGGAAGGTCTTTCCGACGCCTACGGGTCCAAGGAGGAGGACGTCTTCGTGGCGGTCGAGGAAGCCGAGGCCGAAGAGATCTCGCACACGGTCACGGTCAAAGGTGACGGGCGCATCCCAGTCGAAATCTTCGAAGGTGTGTAGTTCGTCGAAGCCCGCACGGTCGAGACGATTCGACAGATTCTTGTGTTCTCGGCGGTCGATTTCGTCGGACAGGGCGAGCTCCAGAAAGTCGAGCGGCGCGAGGCTGCTTTTCTGGGCATAGGCCGCTCGATCGGGCAGCGTGGGGACGAGGCCGCCCAGCTTGAGGCGCCGGAGGACGGAGGTGAGTGAGGGTTTGACATGGTTCATGTTTCTGACTCCTGGTGGGATGGATGCGAGAAGCTTCCGGCCGAGCGCAGAAAGCGGGTCTCGATGGGGATGAGGGGTGCGTCGCCCCCGATAGGTAGCTCGAGTTGGTCGAGGCTCTGGCGGATGATGGACTCGACGCGGCCGACGTTGATGAGCTCGAAGGCCAGAGCCCGCCGACAGGCGAGGGCGACGCGGCGCTCGCCGTACTTTTTGCAGAGCCGCAGAAGTTTCTGGCCCTGCCGGATCTTGGCCCAGGGCAGCGTGCCGGAGAGGAGTTGCTGCATGAATCGGCCGATGTCGGGTGCGAAATCCATGCCCTGACGGATCATGCGCTGAGGGTCCCTGAGCGTGTAGGCCGTGAGCTCGGCGGGATAGTCAGTGTGGTCGGTCGCGCGGCCTCCGGGCTCCTGTCTCGCATGGCTCTTAATGAGCAGACCTCCAGCGTATACGCGTACAATCGCCGAATCGGCACGCACCCAGACGGTCTCGCGGATATAGCGCGTGGGCACCGAATACAGGGCCTTGGCGAAGTTGATGTGATGATCCGGATGCACCTTGCACTCGGCCCAGGTGGGTGGGTCGTAGCGCTCGCGGACGAGAGGTCGCAGCCTCTCGCGCTCGACGTTCTCGAAGACGGCGAGCGGACGTTTGCGTGTGGTCCCGTGGATGCGCGTCCCGGCCGTCTGGAGACACCAGCGCGGTGCATCTCGGCTCACATGCTCGATGCCGATCCAGTCCTCGCCGCGAAAGAAGCTCTCCCTGACGTATTGCACATTTCTCTCGACGACAGGTTTCGCGGTCGGCATGCGAGCCGGTGCCGCATCGATCACGAAGCCGCGGTACTTTGCGTACTCCTCGAAGGTGCGACCG
This sequence comes from Gemmatimonadota bacterium, assembly GCA_041688945.1. Taxonomy (GTDB): domain Bacteria; phylum Gemmatimonadota; class Gemmatimonadetes; order Longimicrobiales; family Gaopeijiaceae; genus Gaopeijia. Next base: position 1,907 of record JBDNHE010000084.1, read on the forward strand.
AAGATGGGATCGTAGCGATCGGCCTTAGTGACGGCTGTTTTCATGTTGTCGACGACGACCCGAGCGGTGACTCCACCAAAGAAAACCCACGCGTCCTCGAGCCCCTCAATCAGGTCCGGGATCTTCTGCGAAAACGTGACGTGCACGTACTGGTGGCGGCTGTAGCCCAGCGTGATGATGAGCGCCCAGGCCGTTCGCCGACGCCCGGTCTCGGGATACGGGATCAGGCCGAGCTTGCCGAAGTCGACCTCGGCCACCTCGCCCGGCTCACAGTCCGCCATGCGCACCGTGATGCGCCGACTGTCACCGAAGCCACAGTGCTTGACTGCGAAGCGGTGCAGCGTGCTGTAGGGCACGTCCACCTTCTGACGAGCGAGCAGCACGCGCACCTTCGTGAGCGTCAGGCCGCGCTTGCCCTTCTCATCGACCTTCAGCCAGTCCTTGATCGCGTCGAGGTGCACAAGCAGTCGCGCCTCGCTCTCTCCCGGACTCCGCTCCGCCGCCGGTCGATGCCTGGCGTAGACCCCGGCGGCGAGCTCTTCGCTCGGCTCCTCGCTTTCACGGGCCCAGCCCAACTCCACCGCCGTCGCCACATAGCGGCCCACCGTCTTTCGACTGTGGCCCGTCGCACGCGACACCGTCGATTTGTTTTCGCCCCGGCCCACGCGCCGGAGCACTTCGAGTATCTCCCACATTGCTACCTCCCGATACGCCATTTTGCACACCGCCCTAGTTGGGGAATCAGTGCGCCAAATGTGTCTCCGGGGCCGCCGCGAGAGGGTGGGTCATGCTGGTGGGAATACCAGCCCAAAAGTGAGTCATGCTCGTGAGAATACCCTAAAAAAACTGGGTCATGCTCGCGAGAATATCACCCCTTTGGGTGGGTCATGCTGGTGAGAACGCCTGGGTCATGCTCGTGGGAAATGACA
>JBDNHE010000085.1:0-21755 GCA_041688945.1 Gemmatimonadota bacterium
CGTCGCTGCGTCAGACTTTCGTCCATTGCGCAAAATTCCCCACTGCTGCCTCCCGTAGGAGTCTGGGCCGTATCTCAGTCCCAATGTGACGGGTCGTCCTCTCAGACCCGCTAAGCGTCGTAGCCTTGGTGAGCCATTACCTCACCAACTAGCTGATACTGCGCGACCCCCTCTTAAAGTGAGAGCTTTCATGTAGAGGCTCCCTTTGATCAAAGCATCATGCGATGCGATGACGTCATGCGGTATTAGCCCAGGTTTCCCCGGGTTGTCCCCCTCTTCAAGGCAGGTTGGTCACGTGTTACTCACCCGTTCGCCACTCGGATCACCAGAGCAAGCCCTGGGCCCTCGTTCGACTTGCATGTGTTAAGCACGCCGCCAGCGTTCGTCCTGAGCCAGGATCAAACTCTCCGTTAAGATTGTTCAATACAGCTCTGATGAACGCGATTTCCGCGTTGGAAATCTTTGTTCGAAATCTACGTTATTTTGACCCATGCTTCTCGAAGAAGCTACCACCAGGACGTAGTGCCAAGGTGGCGTTGGGCCCGCTCGATTTCTTGAAACCCGAATTTTCAATCAGCCTTAACTCTGTGTCCTCCAGGCGTTTAAAACCGCCTTTCGAACAAATCGCAGCGGCCGTGCGTCCAGCCCCGGGTCGCTGCGAGAGAACCAATACTACAGGCCCTTTACTGCTGTGTCAACACCCTCTGAAGAACTGCTTTCTTCGGGTCTGGCTTGGCCCTTTTCAGGGTGAGCGACCGGGATCGAACCGGCGACCTCCAGGACCACAACCTGGCGCTCTAACCGACTGAGCTACGCCCACCAAAGCGGCCTCGGGAAGTGCTTCTTTTTCCCTCAGCCAACCGGGACAATTTCCCGGCGAGCAAGCAATGATAGTGGTGATCCACCACCCCGTAAACCCCCCAGTCGTACTTTTTTTCGAACATCACGGGAATACCCGTAATTACTGGGTTCTGGGGACTTCTGGTCCCCTCTGTCAGCCCTCAATCCCGGGGCGAGCGGCGTAGGAGGTCGGCGGCCCCACAGGGCGATTCAGGACGGCGATCCCTGACTCCCGGATACGGAAAGGGGCGGCCGGCAAACGCCGACCGCCCCCAGTCCCACCTTCAGCTATTCAGATCAGGGAAGCCACTTCTTGAATTTGTCCGGGAAGCCGCCGCCAACCTCGATGTCGTGCCGCCGGATGTCGAGGAGGCCACCGAAGGCCGGGTGGTGCACCTGGACATCACAGGTCACGCCCTCAAGCTGACCATTGTCATCGGCGCGACCCAGGATGGCCGTGATCATCGGATCGCCACTGCCTCCGGGGAAAAGCGGGACATTACGCAGGTCATGGGGCCATCCGCTGATGTCCGTGGGGTCAAGGTTGGCCGCGACATCGCTGATGAAGGCAGCATCAAGGGTTGGGTCGAGCGGAGCAACCAACCCCTGAGCGCGGGAGTTCCAGCTGATCTCCCCGAAGTCGCCGGAGAACCGCTGGAAGTTCCAGGCGGCCCGCCCGATATGGGTCGGCGTCCATACGCCACCGCGGCGCTCATGAATCATCACGTAGGCATTGATCTCACTGATGTGCGTCTTGCCGACCTTGGTGTTAAACCAGTCGGTTCCGTCCTGATCTTCCACCACATTCAGCTGGCACTCGCGGAGGATGGTCTCTCCACCGTCGGTGTACTCCCGCACGTGGCGGAACCGATCCTCGTAGGCCTCAAAATTATCGCCGTTGCCGGGGGCCGTCTTGGTGGTGCCAACGCCCGGGCCATTTCCGCCCGTGGCGTATGCAACCGGGGCATCCGAGACGAGCGTGTCGACCTGGGTCGGCGAATCCGCGGCACAGGCAGAGAGCATCGCTGCGGTGAAGAGGCCGAGGCCTCCAGTAAGAAGTCGCTTCACTTTAAGAAAAACCCCTGAAGTGGCTGTTGTGGACCTATTGCTAAAGTAACTCTAACCTTTCTTCGACAGTTCTGCAAGAAAACTTTAATAATCGAATCCACCGACCTGGTGAACCCGGGCTTCGGCTCACCGCCTTTCAATATCCATCATCGCCGACCGACCAGCGGCGGTATTAACGCGCCTGGGTGGATTCGAACCACCGACCTACGGATTAGAAGTCCGTTGCTCTATCCAACTGAGCTACAGGCGCAGGTCGCTACCCCTGGCGGGTAAACGAAAAAGTCCCGGCAATCTCCCCCGTGCAATCTCCGGCGTCGAGACGCCCCGAGATCCCTTGGCCGTCCTTATCCAGCTCACCAGTAAGTGTGGCCACACCAGGACATTGCAGGTCGTACTGAAGTCTCATTTCAACGTTCCCATCAGAGTCGATCGATCCCTGCCCTTCTGCCCTCAGCCCAAACGACGGCGCACGGAACACGGCATTGAGCTTGGAGCCGGCCTGTTCGATCTCCAGCGTCCCCGGAACCGACTGACCCTGGAAGCTGATCGAACCCTCGTACTCGCCAGCCGCCGAAGGAAATGACCGACCGCCCACTGAGGCACAGGCCGAGACCACGGTGACCAGAGTGAGGGCGATGACGCCGCGGAGGGCGCCGGCGCGGAAAGTCATTGTGAGCTTCTCCGAACTTGCATGGGGGACCATCAGATCACACTCGGGCCGAGGACGGGTCGACGGATCTCGAGACGTACCTCGCGGGCAAAGACATTCGAGAACATCCGGGCCTTCTTCTGGAAAGCCCAATTCTCCAGAAGCAGATCGCCACGCCCCTCCACCTCAAGGAGCACTTCGGCTTCACCCATACGAACGTTGACCTTGGAAACGCGTTGAAGATGCTCACGATCCAGCGCATCGGCCACCCTCAGAATCGAAGAAAGCCGCCGGACACGGCTTCGGTCAGCCTCATTGAGGTCAGCGTAAAGGAAGTGCTCGTCTTTGGGCTCGGCTCGTCGATGATAGCGCGCGACCAGTGCCGCGAGTGGGCGTTCCTCGCGGGACACACCGGGTACATCGGAGTTGTTTACCAGGTAGAGCGAATGCTTGTGATGCTTTCGAAAGGAGATGAACTGCCCGGTGTCATGCAGCACAGCGGCCACAAGCAGGATTCTTCGATCCTCCGGGCCCAGACCGTGAAGCTCCTGCAGCTGATCGAACAGGCTCAAAGACAGCCGCGCGACGTGTCGGGCGTGTGCCTCGTCCAGTTGGAATCGACGCCCCAGGGCCAGGGCTCCGTGAAGGGCGCCCTGTTCGAGCCGGGTCGCCCGTACTGCAGGGCCCGACATGTCGTCGATCAGGTCAAGAAGGACACCCTCCTTTACGCCGACGTGGGGAACCATGATCTCGTCGGCTCCGCCAAGCCCGGCCACCCTGCCGTAGATCATGGCGGCCGGCAGGATCACATCGGCTCGATCTTCTCGCAGGCCCAGTTCCGAGATGCGCTCGGCGATTGGCATGCGCGCGAGGAGCTTGATGAGTCGGCGCAGTTCGCTCATCGGCAGCCGACTGACCCCCCGTTCGTCGGGAACACAACCGGCGAGCAGGGCCAGCGACTCGATGTTCCCACCCGTCGCGATGACGCCCTTCAGATCCCCCCGATCCATTCGGTCAAGAATCCGCATCGTACCCGCGTACTCTCCGAGAAGCCGGCGGAAGTGCTTGGGGTCGACATCTCCCCCGCCCAAATCTTCGAGCAGGCGCACCGTCCCCATGGTGTGCGACTCGGTCCAGTGGATCCCCTTCCCCGAGATCAGTGAGACCTCCAGGCTGCCCCCGCCCAGATCCATCGACAGCCAACGGTCTTTCCCCAGCACAATCCGACTCTGAATGGCGGTCCAGACCAGCCGGGCCTCTTCGGTCCCGGTAATGGTCTCCAGTTGGATGCCGCACTCCCGGCGGATGCGGTCCACGAGTTCTCCACCATTGCGGGACTCTCGGACGGCACTGGTTGCGACGGCCCGATAGTGCGGGATCCCGAGGGTGTCGATCGAACGACGGAAGGCGGCCATTCCTTCGACCGTGGCGCTCATCGCGCGCTGATCCAGACTGCCCGTCACGAAGGTCTGGTGCCCAAGCCGAATCGGAAGTCGCTGGACTTCGAGGTCCACCCAATGACCGGGGTCGATGAACTCGGCCGCGGAAAACCGAATGGCGTTGGAGCCCACGTCGATGGCGGCTACGCGCATGGGGAATGTGGGGGATGATTCCATTACAGGGATACTATCCTAAAGCTCTGGATGCGCGAGTTTCGCGGGCGAGGGAGCGGCCAATCCTTCGGTCATCCGACGCCGTTGGTCGGCCGAACGCATGAGCTCGTCGTGGTACGACCGGACCTCCTCGCCCGGAGACGGCCGCCGCTGAGTGTACCCGCCCTGGGAGTCAAGATCCCATGCCAGCCGATTGTCGGACAGCGCCAGGTCCAGCAGGTCGAGCAGGCGCGTCCGGTGCGTCGCGTCATTGATTCTGACCAGGGCCTCGACCCGCGCCTCCAGGTTTCGCCTGCGCCAGTCGCTGCTGCCGATCAGAACCTCGGGTTCACCGTCGTTCATGAAGCAGAAAATGCGATCGTGCTCCAGAAAGCGACCGATGATGCTGACGATGCGGATGTTCTCGGAAACCCCGGGTACGCCGGGGCGAAGTCGAGAATGCCCGCGGACGATCAGATCGATCTGTACCCCCTCGCGGGAAGCCCTGTAGAGGTGCTGGATCAGCTCGACGTCGTCGATTGCGTTCATCTTGAGGATGATGCGGCCCGAGCCTCCCCTTTTCTGGGCGGCGATCTCGCGATCAATCAGTTCCCGGAAGGTTCGGCGCATGTCGCGCGGCGCGATGATCAGCGATCGGTAGTGCTGCTCCGGGGCGTGCCCGGTGAGATAGTGGAAGAGCCGGACCAGGTCCATTCCGATATCCGGATCGGCGGTCAGCAGCCCAAGGTCGGTATAGAGACGGGCGGTTGTGGCGTGGTAGTTCCCTGTTCCGATGTGGGAGTAGGTCCGGATTGAGCCCCCTTCATCGCGCACCACCAGGCAGACCTTGGTGTGCGTCTTGAGGCCGACCAGGCCGTAGGTGACATGGACGCCGGCACGCTCCAGCTGCTGGCCCCACTCGATGTTGGCCGCCTCGTCCAGTCGCGCCATCACCTCTACCAGAACCGCGACCTGCTTTCCGGCTTCGGCTGCACGCATTAGCGCGCCCAGGATCGGCGAATTCTCGGAGGTTCGGTACAGCGTCAGCTTGATCGCGGCGACCCCCGGATCCCTGGCGGCCTCTTCGACGAAGCGCTGGACCGATGTGGCGAACGAGTCATACGGGTGATGCACCAGGATGTCCTGTTCGCGGAGGACTCCGAAGATGCCCTGCTCGGCTGCGAGTTCGGTCATGAGTGCGGGCGGCGTGACCGGCTCCCAGGGCGGGAACCACAGGTCAGGCCGTTCCGGGAACTTCAGTCGCGCAACGTCGGTGAAGTCGATGAGGCCACGGACGCGGTGAACCTCGGTGTCCAGGAGTTCAAGCTCCTCGCGGAGCAGATCGACCACCCGACGCGGCATCTCCGCATCGACCTCAAGACGCACAACCTCCGCGAACCGTCGATCCCTGAGTTCTTCGGAAATGGTCTGGAGCAGATCCTCCACATCTTCGTCATCGCGGTGAGTGTCCATGTTCCGACTGAGCCGGAACGGGTGAACGTGCAGGACTCGGGTCCCACGGAAGAGTTGGTGAACGTGCCGAGCCACGAGTTCTTCAAGTGGCAGAAAGCCGACGGGATCGTTGACCGGGATCCAGCGTCCGCGTTGGACCGGGACTTTGACCCGGGCGAACTGGGCTTCGTCACTCTTCGGATTTTTGAAGAGCACGGCCAGGGAGAGGCTCTGATTCGAGATGAAGGGAAACGGGTGCCCGCGATCAACAGCCAGGGGTGTCAGGATCGGATAGATCTGCTCCATGAAGAACGTCTCAAGGCGCCGGCGTTCGGCCATCGAGAGTTCGTCGTAGTGCACCCGAGCCAGACCTTCGCGACGTAGCGCGGGGACCAGGTGTTCATCCCAGGTTCGGGTCATGGCCTCTTGCATTTCCAGCAGGGAGCCACGAATAAGATCCAACTGCTCGCGCGGGGTTCGGCCATCGGGAGAGCGTTCGGTCACCCCGGCGTCGACCTGCCGCTGCAAACCCCCGACCCGCTTTCGAACGAACTCGTCCAGGTTCGACTGCGTGATCGACAGAAAGCGTACGCGTTCGAAAAGGGGGAGCCTGAGGTCACGCGCCTGATGGAGCACCCGCCAGTTGAAGTCCAGCCACGACAGTTCGCGGTTAAAGAACAGCGCCGGATCCGACAGGTCGCGGGCATCGCCGACATCCCGAGGCGTGACAGCGCGAGGCGGGCTTCTCAGAGAATCCTGACTGACCTCCCACTGGTCGACCGCCTCGAAACGATCACCCCTTGAGGAGTCGATCGGAGTCGGGGCACTCGGGCGACGGCGCACTCGCGAGGGCAGGACGGGAATGCCGATTCCCGTCCGTGGCTGATGCCCTTTCGATGACGTCTTGTCTCGCGGATCCAACGATGTGTCCCCTGTCGATACTTGAAGGTGTGGCAAGTGAAAACTAGGGGGACGCCGCTTGAGCCGGGAGGGCACGTCGCACTCCGCCGCGCGACGATCTGTGTCACGTGTCGCCATCGAACCCCGACCTCATGCGGGGAGCCTGATTCCCAGTGAGCTTGCTGGAGCCCTAAGTGCACCTCAATAGTCGAGGCCCTGCGAGCGACGAGACTCGGGGGTACGCTCAAACACATGGTCCCTGGAGCAGAAGATGTCGGATGTGGTCGCGAAGTCTGCAGGTCGGTCAGCCCCCCTCAACCTTACCGGTGACGAGTTCCGGCAGGCTGGGCGTGCCATGGTCGACCGGATCGCGGATTTTCTGGATGGATGGGATGGACGACGGGTAACCACGGCGCCTTCTCCACTCGACGTGCGGGCCCTGATCGACGCGGAGCGAACCATGCCGAGTGAGGGCGCGGACCTGGACGAGATCCTGGGTTCCGCTGCCGAGGCGCTGTTCAGCCAGTCGCTTCACAACGGACATCCGCGGTTTCTGGGCTACATCACCGCATCAGCGGCGCCCGCAGGGATGCTGGCCGACCTGCTCGCATCTGCACTCAACCCCAACTGTGGGGCATGGAACCTGTCTCCGGTGGCCTCGGAGATTGAGGCGCAAACGGTCCGCTGGATCAGCGAACTGCTGGACTACCCGACGGACTGCGGCGGTCTGATGGTCAGCGGGGGCAACATGGCGAACATGGTCGGCTTCTGGGCTGCGCGCGCGGCTGCGGGGGGTGACGAAATCCGCAGTGTTGGCCAGGGGGATCGCAAGCTGGCGGTCTACGCCTCCGCCGAAACCCACACCTGGGTGCAGAAGGCCACCGACCTGGCGGGGATGGGCACCGACGCGGTCCGCTGGATTCCAACCGGCGCACAGCTGCGAATGGATCTGGACGCGCTCGCCGCCCGGATGGACGCGGACATCGCGGCGGGATGGACGCCCATGATGGTGGTCGGGACTGCCGGGTCGGTGATGACCGGGGCGGTGGACGATCTGGAGGCGATCAGCCGCATCTGCCGGGAGCGGGATTGCTGGTTCCACGTGGATGGAGCTTATGGAGGATTCGCAGCCATGCTGCCGGATGCGCCCGAGGGCCTCCGCCACATTGGCCTGGCCGACTCGGTGGCGGTGGATCCGCACAAGTGGCTCTACGCTCCGCTTGAAGCAGGGTGCGCGCTGGTGAAGGATTCTCAGCGGCTGCGCGATGCCTTCAGCTACCACCCGCCCTATTACCACTTCGGAATCGAGGCCACCAACTTCGTCGACTTCGGGCCGCAGAATTCGCGCGGGTTCCGGGCGCTCAAGGTATGGACCCAGCTGCGACAGGTCGGACGCTCCGGATATGAGCAGATGATCGGGGACGATATATCGCTCGCGCGACGCCTCCACTCGAATGCCGAAGCGCACCCTGAACTTGAGACTGGGCCGGCGGGGCTGAGTATATCAACGTTCCGCTATGTGCCCACACGACTGCGTGATGAGGTGGGAGATGAGGCGACCGAGAAGTACCTGGACGACCTGAACCGTGAGCTTCAGACCCGACTCGAAAGGGGGGGAGAGGTCTTTCTGTCCAACGCCGTGGTCGGGGGCCGCTACCTGTTGCGCGGCTGCATTGTGAACTTCAGAACCGACGCCGCCGATGTAGATGCCATCCCCGAGATCGTGGTCAGGGTGGGGCGTGAAGTGGACGCCGAGATGGGCGGGTGATCCTGGGCTTCGCAGACCTCAGATTTCTCCGCGGTTCGCGAAACGCCCGATGTGTTCTCCAGCCCGGAATGCGAGAGCCTGAATCGTCATGGTGGGCTGGCCGCGTCCTGAAGTGACCATGCTGCTGCCGTCGCAGATGAAGAGGTTGGGCACGTCGTGAACACGGTGGAACCGGTCGACAACTGAGGTGGCCGGATCATTCCCCATCCGCGCCGTCCCCAGCAGGTGTGCCGCGACGGTCGTGGGAGCGTTTGGGATCTTCCATATCTTGTCGGCGCCCGCCCCTTCAAGAATCTCGACGGCCCGCTGCTGGAGGAAACCGGCAAAGGAGAGATCGTCCGGGTGATCGTTGTAGGTCACCCGAATGCCGGGCCGGCCCCAGGCATCCATGAGGTTGGGATCAAGCGTGATGTTGTTGCTTTCCACGGCAAGCGATGTCGAGTGGCCCATCGCGTGCATCATGTGGTTGTAGCGGGTCAGGCGCTGCTTCAACCCACTGCCCCATGTGGCCTCGCCGGGGAACGGGTTTTCCAGGGCGGCCCAGAAGAGAGGGCCGAAGCTGGACCGGGCGTCGATTCCACCTCCACCATAGAAGCCGCGCCTGGGGTCGGAGTCGTAGAAGTCCATCACAACCCGGGTCGCGACCACGCTCTTGTACTCGTTGAGCGGCTCGGCAAACTCTCCCCATGTGGCCGGGTTGTAGTTGCACATCAGGTTCTTGCCCAGCATCCCGCTGGAGTTGGCGAGACCATCCGGGTGGCGGGAGGTTTCGGACATGAAGAGCAGCCGAGGCGTCTCGGCCCCATTGGCCGAAAGAACGGCGGCTTTGGTCCGTTGAGCCTGCTCGACTCCATTGCGATCGAGATAGACGATGCGCGTTACACGCCCCGCAGCATTGGTCTCGATTCGGGTGACGACCGAGCGGTCTCGGATCTCACAGCGGGCCGTCTGCTCGGCAATCGGGATCATCGATGCCAGCGACGACGACTTCGCCCCGACTTCGCACGCATGCCCCCAACAGAATCCGCAGTGAATGCAGGCGTTTCGCCCGTTATGCGGCCGGGACAGAATGGCGAGCGGCGCAGGCGCACTGGTGAACCCCGCCCGCTCCGCCCCATCTCGCAGCAGCACTCCAGATGACTTGATCGGCATCGGAGGCACTGGATAACCCCTGGACCGACGCGGATCGCCCGGTCCAGGTGCGCCCGAGACCCCTACCTCCCAATCAACCTTGGTGTAGTAGGGCTCGAGCTCGTCGTAGGTAATGGGCCAGTCCGCGAACGTCGTCCCCGAGATCGGACCCAGGCGACTCCGCTCGTTGAAGTCAGCGGGGCGAAGACGCCAGTAGTTGGCCGCGAAGTGGAGGCTGCTGCCGCCCACGGCCTTGGCGTAGAAGAGGGCGGGAAGAAACCCCACCGGTGTCGCCTCCTCATCGGGAGAGGCCCGCCAGGAATGCGGATGATCGCTGAGCCTGCCGAGGAGGCCGTTGCCGAAATACGAGTCGACATCGTCGTGTCTGAACTGCGCGGGACGGATGTAGGGTCCCTGCTCCATGACGACCACGGAAAAGCCCTGGGTCGAGAGCTCCTTGGCCAGGACGCCACCCGCGGCGCCGGAGCCAATAACGACAAAGTCGACCTCTTCATCGGTCCGAAAGCGCACGCTCTCCTGGCTCATTCGTCGCCTCCCACATGCGGAGCATGATCTGGAGGCGCTGGGTCAGGGATCCCAGGCGCCCCGTGTTCATTGCGGTCGTAAAAACCGAACGGCGGCGAGTAGGCGAACCTGGGTTCGAAGTCCAGGGTGGCCCAGCCGACCAAATCGCGGTTTCCGCCGTACTCCGGATTCCCGACAAAGCCGACCATCACGACCGTCTTGGCCATGAAGAAGGCCGGCGTGGGCTCCTGTTCGAGCCGGGTGATCAGGGCGTCCTGTTGCGACAGATTCAGATCGGCGAAGTGCCTCCCCCCGGGCGCGACGTTTCCGGCGAGCTCCTCCAGGCGGGTCAGGGCATCCCTGACGGCGGGCAGCAGGTCGGCCATGAACGTTCCCAAGGCCCGGTCGGCGAAATAGACACACCCCGCCTCGATGGCCCCGGGCGACTCATCTGTGGGGATGATTCTCCCGGAAAAGGCTTCGAAGTCCGCCCCTTCTCGATCGGTGAAGGTGTCCCAGGGCAGGCGCGCGGCGAATGCGACCAATGCATGCTCACGAGCCGCCTCAATCGCGGGCTCAAGCCCGAACAGCCAGGCTCCACCAACTGCCGTGCCTGATTTGCTCAGAAAGTCACGCCGAGACGGGCCAGTTGCTGACATCGAGTTCTCCGCGGGGGCCGATGGGAATGCCGATCGGAGCCCAACATAGCCAACGGCGGCTCAACCGCCACGGGCCGGAATGTGGTGGGGGGGCAGAGCTGTGGGTCGGCGACATCGGGGTTCGGCGGGACCGAGTGGCGGGTCATGCACTCCGCCAGAGAGCGCAACGGTCGCACCGCGGGCGCTTGCCCTTCGAGTCATGGGCGCCGAAAGTCCCATCCTTCGATCGATAGCGCGTCGAACACATCCTCAGGGACCGGAGACAGGACATGAACGATTCAGGAGGAGGCCGGACACGGGCCCTGCGCCTGGCTGCTGAGTTGGCCGTGATCGTCGGCGGTGTGTTCCTGGGGCTCGCGGCCGACTCGTGGAGGGAAGGTCGGGCCGAGCTGAGGCTTGAAGCCGTCTACCTTCGCGCGCTTCAGGCCGATGTCGCGGCCTCTATCGTGGGACTGGATGAGGCGATCGACCGAGAAGGCTGTTGAAGAAGTGGGGTGCGGCCGCGCGAAGGGGTCTTCGGTGTGTTCAGGGCAGGAACGACGACGAGTCGTAGCGAAAGCTACGGGGAGGAGGAGAGACGCAGCATGGACCACCGAACCCCCCTTCACCCTTTGGACCACCGCTCACGCGGCGGTGCCCACGGGCGGCATGGGGCCATCTTCATCGTTGGACCGCCTCGACGTAGCTGACGGCTATGGCTTCGGCGATCCGCCTCGAATCTGGCCCCATGGCGCTCGTAACGCGGCTCGCCCCACTTCTTCAACAGGCTTCTAGATGTCGCCTATCTCGCGGGGACGAACAGAGTCCTGGATCTCTTGCGGCCGACCGCGCTGCCGGTGAACCCGGACTGGAGAGACGACCTGGGGCACTATGCGGCTGAGAGGAACTTCTCGACGGGCACGCTGGAAGCTCTGTTGGCCACCGGAGACATCCGGCTCGTCCAGTCCGAGCCCCTCCGGGCCACGATCATCTCCCTGGCCGATGGCGTGGAGCAGAGTCGGAGATGGTTCACGGTCCTGGACCAGGAGGGCCTCGCAAACGCACATGCCCACATCCGTTATATGGACGCCCTCAGCTTCGTGGCCGGACGCCCGGGCACGCTCCCGATCGAGCACTATCGGCGGACACCGGAACTCAGTGGTTCCTATGCGACTCACCGGTCATTGCTTGAGAACTATATCGATGGGCTGGAGGGGCTGAGGGATGAGTTCGCGGGGCTTGGGGCGATGATTGAGGGGGATGGCGGGGGTGATGGGGGGGGCGTTGGTTAGGCCGCCTTTACTGCCTGGTGCCAGGACATAGACAGGCCGCCCGGAGGATTTAGGCGGTCGGCTGACCGGTAGGCATGGCTCTTTGGCATTGGACGAAAGGTTCGTCCGGAGAGCTCGCTTGTCCACTCATCCTGGCTGTTCAGAAAACCGGACCCCTTCTCTCGTCTCACGCGGAGTTGTCACGACGGTGGTTGATCGCACCCTGCCGCTTGATGAGTTCCAGAGGGGAATCGATGCGCTAACACGGAGTGAGCCCACGGGGAGGGTGGTCTTGATACCCTAGCCCAAGCGGCTGCATCGACGCTCGGACTTGATGAGAGCTTCCTCAAGCCGGCACCACGCTGACTTCAGTCAGCACCGAATTGGCGATGAAGCACTCGCGATGCGCTTTGTCGTGCAGCCAGTCGAGATCGGCCTGTGTCGGTTGCTTGGCGCCGCTGTACACGATCTTCGGATGCAGTTCCACACGTGTAACTGCCAGCTTGCCGTTCGTATTTTTCTCCAGATGCCCGACTGCGGTGTCGTCGTAGCTGTCGACAACGAATCCCTTGTTCGAAGCGAGCGCAAGAAATGTCAACATGTGGCAGCTCGACAGCGACGCGACGAACGCCGCTTCGGGGTCAACGCGCTGCGGGTTGCCGAGATATGCGGGTGCGGAAGATGCCGGTACCTCGACGCCGTTCTCGAAACGCCACACGTGGTCGCGCGGATACGTCTTGTAGCCAAAGTCGACGCCGTGACGCGCCCATGTGATCGTCGCTTTATGTTCGGACATTGAATTCAGGATCCTCACCAAAGGGGTTGTTAACGGCTGTCCCCGGCAACAGAAGGAGTGTGTCGAGAACGCCTCAAATCAACCCCCGAGGGTAACGGCTGCGGTGCATTGACCAACGCCTCGGCAGGCGGGTTGGCGGCGTACGGGAGCGGGTCGTAGTCCACCGTACCGCCGCCGTAGCGAGGCCGGCCGGTGATGAGCCGCGCACCGCGCTGATACGTGAGGTATGCATACCCCCACTGCAGCAGCACGCTCAACCGGTTACGAAAGCCCATAAGAAACGTGATGTGAACGAGCAGCCACAGCCACCACGCGGTCCGACCAGCGACCTGGATACGGCCGTTAAACAGGTTCGCCACCGCCTTCCCACGGCCGATCGTTGCAAGGTCACCCTTGTTGACGTAGCGAAACGGATTGCTCGGCTGGCCCCGGGTTGCGCGAATCACGTTGCGTGCGGCCGCGCGCCCCGCCTGCATGGCCGCCGGCCCAACGCCTGGGGCCGGGCTACCGTCCCGCTGCAACGCGTGCGCGAGGTCCCCGACCACGAAGACTTCCGGATGGCCCGGGATCGAGAGGTCGTGCTCCACGATCACCTGGCCGGTCTTCGTCAGCGGCACGCCGAGCGTGCGCCCGAGCGACGACGCGGTATTCCCAGCCGCCCAGAAGACGGTGCGAGTGGGGATGCGATGGTCGCCGACGTAGACCGCGTCAGGCTCGATGCGCGTTACGGCGGACCGTGTCCGGACGTCCACGCCCAGCTTCGCGAGGTCACGATCAGCATGCGCGGCGAGCCCGGCCGGGAACGAAGGCAGGATCCGCTCACCCGCCTCGAGCAAGATGACGGCGGTGTCACGCGTATCCACGTGCCGGAACTCCTGCCACACGGCGCTCCCTGCGATCTCCCGCATCACGCCCGCGAGCTCGCACCCCGTTGGCCCGGCACCGACGATCACGAAGGTGAGCCACGCGTCCCGCTCGGCTGCGGTCTCCGCCGCCTCCGCTCGCTCGAACGCGAGCAGAAAGCGCCGGCGGATCTCCGTCGCGTCCTCGATCCCCTTCAGTCCGGGGGCGAGCGCCTCCCACTCCGGATGCCCGAAATACGAGTGACGCGTCCCGGTGGCCAGAATCAGGTAGTCGTATGGGACGTCCAGCCCGTTGTGGCAGCGTACCAGACGGCGGGTGGTGTCGATTCCTTGAGCGCCGGCGAGCAACACCGTGGTGTTGCGCTGACGGCGGAGGATGTGGCGGATCGCGCCCGCGATGTCGCTCGGCGCCAGCGCCGCGGTCGCGACCTGATACAGCAGTGGTTGAAAGAGATGATGATTGGTGCGATCCAAGACCGTGAGCTCGACGTCGGCGCGGCCCAGCTGGCGCGCGGCGGCGAGGCCACTGAAGCCCGCGCCGACGATCACCACGCGCGGTCGGTTTCGCGTGGCAGGCGCGGTCATCGCTCGGCCGTCCTTTTCGCCTCAGGCTGGACGGTCCCGTCGCTGACGAGGATGCGGTCGCCCTCCACCCGTACTTCAAACCGCTCAACAGTATAGGCGGGCTCGGTAAGACACTGACCGCTCGTCACGTCGAAATCGTAGGCGTGCCAAGGGCAGGTGACGATATTGTGGGAAAGCTCTCCTTCTCCCAGGGGACCATCCTCGTGCGGACAGCTGTTGTGGATAGCGTGATAGACCCCGTTCACGTTGAAAAGGGCTACCGGTATTCCGTTCACTTCCACGGTCTTGCCGGTGCCCGGTTCAAGGTCTCCCTTGCGTGCGACCATCACGTATTGCTTTATGGCGTTCTTCATTAGTTGGACGAGGTGCGCTCATAGAATGGCTTCTTCCCCGCCGTGTGGTCCGTCGTGTCGACGACCTCCACGATCTCCGGTGCGACCCGACGCACCTTGCCCTCGAACCCGCGTCGCAGAGTCAGTTGCGAGGCCGCGCATCCCTGGCACCCACCACTCATGGTGACAAAGAGGTCTCCATCCCTCACGTCAACAATGGAAATCTTCCCGCCGTGGGCAGCGATGGCAGGATTGATTTGCCGGTCCAGGAGTTCCTGAATAACCGTGCGAACCTCGGCATCGGTGCGCCCCGACGCTCCTGCGGTGCGAGGGGCCTCGAGGATGGCCGGTACCCCTGAGACGAGCTGCGCACGGATGACCGCTCCGATCCCCGATTTCAGTGCGGACCACGACGCGCCTGAGTGCTTCCCGACCGTCACGACATTTTCGACAACGAGCACGTAGGCGACGCCGGGAAGCGCGAACAACCGCTCGGCGAGAGGTGAACCAGCGGCCAATTCTTTGGCGTGGAAGAAGAAGGGACCGCCCGGATGCACCGTCCGGCTTACGGTGAACTTGCACGTGTCGGGATCGGCGACGGAAGTCTCGGCGCGGATCGTGATCGTCTCGTCGAGAGGCAGGACATCAAACATCTTCCACCACTTTGGCGGCGAAGCGCTCCGCGAGGGCCCGCAGGTGCTTCACTGAGTAGATCCCGGTACTGTGGCCGTCGTTCCAGCGGAATATGATGGCGTAATTGCCTGCGCTGGAGATCGTTTGGGGGGCCACGTCCGGCAGCACGCTCTGTGGATCGAGGAGCGGCCGTCCGCTCATTTCCTCGACGCAGAGTGCGCACGGACATGCCAGTCGAAGGTCCCGGACGTCGAAGTCGTCACGGCGCCCGTCCTCCCAGAGCACAGACAACGTGCGCGCATCGCCCCGACGGAACCCGACGGGGGTGGTTGGAGAGCCCATCGGCTGGACTGCGCTTTCCACCCAAGCCGGCTCACCCTCGTTCGTTTCCCAGTTCCAGGCGAATGCTCCCAGCGCCGTGGTGGGCAGCCCCTCGAGTCGACCGGCAAGCGCCGTCGCGATCGCGGCATAGGCCTGGGCTGCGACGGAGTTCGGCTTGTCGGCCACGATCGGACGCCCCTCGGCCCCACCCGTGACGATGTCGGCGTCGAGTGGAATGGCACCCAGGAATCGGATGTCGAGCTCCCGGCTCATCCGCTCGCCACCGCCATGTCGGAAGATATCGGTGTCCTCTCCACAGTGAGGGCAGGTGAAGGTGCTCATGTTCTCGATGATGCCGAGGATGGCGACATTCAGGGTCTCGAACGCCCGCAGCCCGCGGCGGGTGATCTTGAGGCTCACATCCTGCGGCGTCGTCACGATGACCGCGCCGGACAGAGGAAGGCTCTGGGCCAACGTCAGCTGAGTGTCGCCGGTTCCGGGCGGGAAGTCGATAATCAGATAGTCCAGCTGTCCCCACTGCACCGAGCCGATGAACATTTTCAGGTACTTGCCCACCATCGGTCCGCGCAAGATGGCCGGGTTGTCGTCCCCGGTGAGCATGCCCATCGATATCGCCTTCAGGCCGTGCCGTTCCGCAGGGACGATCTTCTGGTCCGCGGTCGTCTCGGGCCGCTCGCCGGTGGAAATTCCCAGCATCACGGGGATACTCGGGCCCAGGATGTCCGCGTCAAGGAGCCCGACGCGACCGCCGACTTGCTGGAGCGCGAGCGCGAGATTGACGCTGACGGTGGACTTGCCCACGCCGCCCTTGCCGCTGGCCACCGCGATGATGTGCCTGATTCCTGGCAGTTTTTCAGGACCGGCGGAAGGCTTGGATAACGCGCTCGGCGCCTGGTCATGGTGCGGACCGGTGTTCTGCATGTCTCAGGTTCCTTTGACGGTGTCGAAGCGCGGGGAAGGCGGGCCGGTTCGCACCTCAGCGCACCAGCCGCTGCGGCGGCGTCGCGCTCTTGAAGACGTCCGCGTTGACCTGCACGTACTGCTTCTGATCCACCGGCACGTCCGTGTCCGGGAAGATCGCCGTCACCGGGCACTCCGGCTCGCACGCGCCACAGTCGATGCACTCGTCCGGGTGGATGTACAGCATGTCCGGCCCCTCGTAGATGCAATCCACCGGGCACACCTCCACGCATGACTTGTCCTTGGTGTCAATACAGGCTTGGGTAATTACATACGTCACTGGTCGTTCCTCTCGTGAACTGTGAGCTGTGAGCCGTGAGGCGGCGGCAACGCGGTACGCATTGAGGCGCCACGCGATGAGCCACGCCGGCTCGTTCTACTTGTTGGCGTGATGTCGCTCGGCGGCACGGCTTCGTGCGCCGCATACTCGCACGATTTGCAGCCGTGCATCATGTGCGACCGCCGCTCGATAGCGGTGCCGAGCAGGTCCTCGATGAACGCCGCCTCGGCGCTGCACACTTCGGGGAACTGCTGCGCGATTTCGCGCAGCGCACAGTTGTGCGCGCGGATGAGCACCGTGTGGGGCGACGCCGACTCCGATTCCGCCATGTAGCCGTTATCGGTGAGCATCTCGGCGACGGCACGGGCCCGTTCGGCGAGCGGCATCGTGGCGAGCACGGGCTTGGAAGCATCGGCGAGCGCCTGCCACCGGCGGCGGAAGATGCGGACGACCCCTTCGCTCCCCTGCTCGGAGCGCACCACTTCGAGGGCATCGGCGAGCGGACTCGCGTAGGAGCGCGGAAAGAGCTGCTCGCCTCGTTCGGTCAGCGAGTAGGCGTACACCGGCCCTCCGACGCCGCGCACCTCGCGGCGGAAGCGCACGAGCCCGGCGTCACCAAATTCCTTCAGATGGCGACGGAATGCGTTGGCCGTGAGGCCGAAGCGCGCACCCAACTCTTTCGCCGTCAGCGGCTGGTCTTTTCGCAGCGCGACCAGCAGGTCGCTGCGCAGGCCCTTGAAGTAGGCAAACGGCGGTACGAAGGAAGAATCCATAGCGAATAAAGTAGCTCGATTTCAGCTATTCGTCAACACAAGTGTATAAGAAGTCCCCTGGCACCAGCTGCTCGCTGATGCCAGTTGATTTCACTGTCCGCGCGATCACGGGGAGAGGATGTTCAACAGATCCTCCCGACTGACGTCGCCGAAGTAGTCCGTCGGATCCACGGTGCTCAGCGCGCCGGCCACGACGTCCCGCTCGAACGCCAGGCCGCAGAGTCGTGCCTCGAGCTCGCGCACGTCGGCGCGCCCCATGAAGTCCCCGAAGATGCGCAGTCCGGCGATGCGGCCCTGCTGGATATCGAGGCGGACGTCGATTTCGCCCGCTGGGAAGCGGTGCGCGCGCTGGACGTTGCACGCGGGGTTCTGGCCGTAGTTCCACGCCCAGGTGCCGTACTTGGACTCGAGGAGCTCCCCCGCGGCACGCCAATCGGCCTCGTCGAGCGTGAGCGTCGGGATGCGCGTGCGGTCGCACGTGCCGAAGATGCGCTCGAGGATCCGCTCGCGCAGCTCGTCCACGGTGATCGGCGCTGACAGGAACTCGCTGATGTTCGCCACGCGGCTGCGGATGGACTTCAGTCCCTTCGACTCGATCTTGCCGGGCTTCGGTCTGAGCGCAGTGCTCACGTCGTCGAGGTCCGAGTCCAGCAGGAGGGTCCCGTGGCTCAACATGCGGTCGGACGTCGCGAACTGTGCGTTGCCGGAGATCTTCCGGCCGTCGGCGAGAATGTCGTTCCGGCCACCGATTTCCGCCGGGACGCCGAGCTCACGCAGCACCTCGACCACCGGACCGTTGAACTTATCGTATCGATTGAAGCGCCCGCTCACATCATGGGTCATGAAGCTGAAGTTCAGGTTGCCGAGATCGTGATAGACCGCGCCACCGCCGGAGACCCGCCGCACGACGCGAATGCCCCGCGCCGCGACCACATCGGCGGCGATCTCCTCGACCGTGTTCTGGTTGCGGCCGATGATGATCGCTGGCGCGTTGACGTAGAAGAGCAGGAGGTCGTCGCCGGCCATCTTGTGCCGGAGAACGTACTCCTCCAGTGCAAGGTTGAGGTGGGCGTCGGTATGCCCACCGTTGTCGACGAAGATCATGGGGCGAAGGGTGTGAGGGGGCTGATTGCGAGCATGCGCTCCACCGCGCGCCGTGCGGCGTGGCCGATTTTCTCATCCACTTCCACCTGCGGCGAAAGAGTTTCCAGTGCGGTGAGTATCTTCGGCAGAGTGATGCGCTGCATGTGCGGGCACAGCACGCACGGGCGCACGAAGTCCACGCCGGGGTGTTCCGCCGCGACGTTATCCGCCATGGAACACTCCGTCACCATGACCACCTTCGCGGCACCAGAGGTCTGCACGTCGCGTATCATGCCGGAGGTGGAGCCGGTGAAGTCGGCCTCGGCGCACACTTCGGGCGGGCATTCCGGATGCGCGAGCACACGCACGCCGGGAAATTGTGCCCGCAACTCGCGAATTAGTTCTGGCGTGAAGCGCTCGTGCACCATACAGGTGCCGTGCCAGGCGACGATCTCGATAGAGGTTTCCTGGGCCACGTTAGCGGCGAGATAGCGGTCGGGCAAAAAGAGCACACGCGGACTGCCAAATTCCATGGCCGCCGCTTCGACCACGCGCACAGCGTTGCTGGATGTACAGCAGTAGTCTGACTCCGCTTTTACTTCGGCAGAGGTGTTCACATAGCTCACCACCGGCGTGCCAGGATAGTGCTGCTTGAGCAGGCGCACGTCGGCGCCGGTGATGGATTCGGCGAGCGAACAGCCCGCTGCAGTGTCGGGGATCAGCACGGTGCGTTCGGGCGCCAGCACCTTCACCGTTTCGGCCATGAAGTGCACACCACACATCACGACTACCGGTGCGTCGTCTTCATTAAGTGCGGCAGCATATTGCGCAAGTTGCAGCGAGTCACCCACCTCGTCCGCTACGCCGTAGGCGATTTCCGGCAACTGGTAATTGTGCGCGAGGATGAGCGCGCGTTTTTCTTGTTTGAGTTGGATGATACGGTGGATGATCGGCGCCTTGAGTAGCCAGTCCACCTCGGCGAGGAGGCCATGCAGCCGCTCCCACACCGGCTGCGTGGCGTGCGCGACCTCGTCGGTGAACCAATGGTCGCGGTACGTCAGCAGCGGTGCCGCACCGCGCGCGCCGCGCGTCACACGCGTGGTGATTTCGTCGTTCTTTTTGTGCGGTGAACTTGCTGTGTGCCCCATCGCCCGCTTTCTCCGATTTGTGGCTCGAACTCTACTCTTTTCCATTGCACACCCCCGTGAATCGCGCCGAGTTCATCGGAGACTGATTTCTGTGAGTGTCGACGGCGTAGTGAGGGCCGCCTGACGGGTGTGGTAGTCTGCTTCGTACTCGACCGGAGGGACGTGGCCGAGCGGTCCGAAAAGGCGGTAGTTGTTAAACCACCAGACCCATTCGAGGGTGGCGAGTTCGAGTTCCTCCGGCCCGGACCAGGGCCCGCGCAGGTGGACGAGCTCGGTCTTGTACAGGCCGATCATCGTCTCGGCCAGGGCGCCGCTCGCAGGAGTCGCCTCGGCCCGCTTGAACCCTCTTGTGGGCGTAGTAGGTCGACGGAGCGATCGGCAGCACCCTGCAGATCGGCTCGACTCCGTACGTCTTACGGTGATCGTCGATGAAGGCCACCATCAGCGGGGTCGGCGGTCGAGCTCCGCCTGTGCGAAATACGCTGACGCCTTCCGAAGGATCTCATTCGCGCGCCTGAGCTCCCGGACCTCGCGCTTCAGCTCCAGCGCCCGTGCGTCCGCTTCACTGCCGGGGCCCGGCCTTCGGCCCGAGTCCCGCTCCGCCTGGCTGCGGCGGCGATCTCGACCGAGGTCATTATTTGCTCCTCAGAACAGGCCAACCTGCAGTTGGGCGGCCTCGGACATGCGGCTCTGGTCCCAGGCCGGCTCCCAGACGATCTCGACGTCGACCTCGGTGACACCAGGAACCGTCTGCACCTTGGCGCGGGCGTCCTCTTTGAGCACGTCGCCCATGCCACAGCCGGGCGCCGTCATCGACATCTTGATCTCGACTCGGTGGCCACCGTCCGCAAGCGGGTGCGCTTCGCAGGCGTAGATCAGCCCGAGGTCCACCACGTTGACCGGGATCTCCGGATCGAACACGGTCTTGAGCTTCTCGACCACATTCTCCAGACTAAAGGGTCCCGCTTCCCCTGGCGCTTCTTGCTCCGGCGTGTCCTCAAGTCCTAGCGCGTCGGCATCGAGAGCGGCGACCCGCACCAGATATCCCATCCCGGTCCTGACAGTGAAGCTGCCGCCCAGCGCCTGAGTAACTACGACGGTGTCACCTTGCGCAAGCGTCAGCTTCTCTCCGCGCGGGATCATCGTTACCTCGCAGTCCCGCTTGATTTCGATTGGTGTGTGCATGTCAGGGCCCATGGTTGTTTACTCCGTTGAAATTTGTGCGCCCGTTCCTTCGAGGGCGTTGCGCAACGTGTGCCACGCGAGGGTGGCGCACTTGACCCGCAACGGGAATTCCCAGATGCCGGACAGCGCTGCGAGCTTGCCGACGCCCTCAAGGTTCCTCTCACCCTTCGGCCCCTCGGTCAGGAGGGCGTGGACGCGCTCGAAGAGCGCCAATGCCTCTTCCTGTTTCTTGCCCTTGAGTGCGGCGGTCATCAGGGACGCCGAGGCCTTCGAGATGGCGCATCCTTCCCCTTGGAAGGCGATGTCCTCGATGACTCCCTCCGCGAGGTTCACGTAGAGCGTAAGTTGATCGCCGCATAGCGGATTGAAACCTTCGGCCGTGCACGTCGGGTCCTCAAGCTTGAGGAAGTTGCGCGGATGCCTGCTGTGGTCGATGACCACTTCCTGGTAGAGGTCGCGAAGATCGCTGCTCATTGGAAGAGCTCTCTGACTTGACCTAAGCCGGCCACGAGCGCGTCAATATCCTGCCGAGTGTTGTAGCAGCCGAGCGACGCGCGGGCCGTGGCGGGCACGCCCAATCGGCTCATCAAGGGTTGCGCGCAGTGATGGCCCACGCGAATCGCGACTCCTTCTCGGTCGAGGATGGTGCCAATGTCATGCGGGTGAACGCCATCGAGCACGAAGGAGAGGACGCTGGCCTTGGCGTGGGCCGTGCCGATCAGGCGGAGTCCTGGCACCGCAGAGAGCATGCGTGTGCCGTAGGCAAGGACGTCCTCTTCGTGGGCCGCAAGCGCCTCGTACTCCAAGCCAGTGAGGAAGTCGATGGCGGCGCCGAGCCCGACCGCGCCCGCCATGTTTGGCGTGCCCGCCTCGAACTTATATGGAGGCGCGTTGTAGACGGTCTTTTCGAAGCTAACGGATAGAATCATGTCGCCGCCGCC
>JBDNHE010000086.1:0-7932 GCA_041688945.1 Gemmatimonadota bacterium
ATTCGTGCGTCGCTGCATCAGCTCCAGCTTCGTTGCTCCTTCTCGCCATAGCGCTGCTATGACTCGGCGTCGCGCCTACCTGGAGCCGCCCAGCGACACCCTCGGTACGGACACGGGACTTGTGCCACACCACACAGAGCGCCGAGGCGCCGGATCCTGTGAGACGCACCGACGAGGGATAGCAGCGCTGTCCCGACTCGGGGCAACGACCCAGGGCCGGATGCATCGGCGTTCGAATGGCCGAGATACTTTTGATACACCACACTGGAAGCCTGTTGAAGAAGTGGGGTGCGGCCGCGCGAAGGGGTCTTCGGTGTGTTCAGGGCAGGAACGACGACGAGGCGTAGCGAAAGCTACGTTGAGGAGGAGAGACGCAGCATGGACCGCCGAACCGCCCTTCGCCCTTTGGACCACCGCTCACGCGGCGGTGCCCACGGGCGGCATGGGGCCATCTTCATCGTTGGACCGCCTCGACGTAGCTGACGGTTATGCCTTCGGCGATCCGCCTCGAATCTAGTGTGGTGTATCAAAAGTTCCCGAGCCACCGAGAGGGTCGAGGCGCCGGATCCTGCGAGGCGCCACGACGAGGGATAGCAGCGCTATCCCGACTCGGGGCAACGACGCAGGGCCGGACCGTTACCCGGCCTACTGCTCGTCGGCAGTTGGCCCGTACATCATCGGCACGGGCTGGTCGAGCAGGCGAAGATAGACCGCGAGCTGGGCGCGGTGGTGGATGTGGTGATTCATGATGAAGGCACGCACCACGGCCCCTTTTGGCATGGCCATGATCTCCTCTCCACCCATGGTCATGGACCAGATCGCTCCCCAGTCGGCAGCCGAGGCGCCTTCAAAGGCCTTCCGACAGTCAGCCACCTTGGCATCGAACTCCGTCCTGACCTGATCGAACCCGGTCGGCGGCTCCTCCGCCGGCACGGAGTCCAGATCCAGAATCTCGGTCTGCATGGTCATCGTGCCCCACATGGGGATGTTTGACACATGCTTGGCCAGCTGGCCGAGCGTCCAGGACTTCTCGTGGGGCTTGTAGTCGATGTCGGCATCCCGCAGGCGGGAGAGCACGTTGCGGGTGGTGGCCATTTCCTGATCGAACTCGGCCAGCAGGGCGTTGGTTTCCATTGTCACTCCCTTTTCACGTTGAATGGTCTGAACTCTCTGAACTCTCTGAACTCTCTCAACTCAGTGAACTCAGTGAACGAATCGTCGGTCTCCGGCGAAACCCGTGTCACATACGTCGCGCGCCGACTTCAGATTCCGAATTGCCGGAAGTGGTGGTCTGCATGGCGAAATCCCCAGCGGCCCCAATCTCCACCGGTCAGAACTCCGGCTGCGGGATGCTCCGGCCAACCCGACTGCATTGCTGCGAATGCGTTCATCTTTTCGAGGAGCAACTTCATATCTGCCTCGAACTCCTCGGGCCGCGTGCCCGCGTCACCCTGTTTGAGTTCTGAAGCGGTCGGCGCCCCTTTGGGCCAGGGCAAGGGCAGCCGGCAGATCACCCAACGCAGAAGAAACTTGGGTAGCGGGGGCTTCACTTCAGCGATGTGCAGTTCGCCCAACCCCATTCTATACGCATCGGTGACGTGACAGACCATCTGATGCGCGGTCATCGTCCCCCAGCGACGGGGTGATTCGGCTCTCAGGTGCTTTGCGCGGCGCGTCAGGTCGGCGTGAATCGCGGGGTCATGGATTGTTCTCATGTCGCATGATCAAGCGGCGCTGCTGGGCAGGCAAGCGACTCGAGGTCAGGCGGGGAACAGCCCGCAGCGAAGTCCCGCTGGCTTGATGGCACACCGGCAACCTCGACCTGAGCCGTCAGGCGCTCCTCGGCGGGGTTGCAACGGCCCCCCGACCTCGTAACTTTCAGGCGTTTCGCGGCCCCTTCGGGGCTCAACGGCGCTCGAACACGACACACAATGAACCGCATCTTCGGTTATCTCGTCGGTATCGTCTGGCTCGGTCTTGCCTTTGTTGCATTCCGGCATTCGGCTGGTGGCTGGGCGATGGACTATCCGGACGTCGGCTTCTGGTGGGCCGTGATCGGCACGCTGCTCGGGATCGCGGGGATCGGGGCCCTCGTCGGCACCACGATCCACACGCGGAGCGCCGAGAGCTGAGCCCGAAGCTCCCGTTTCCGAGGCCGGGTAAGATCCTCTGCGTCGGACGCAACTACGGTGCTCATGCCAGAGAGATGGGCAACGAGGTTCCCACCGAACCTCTCCTGTTTCTGAAGCCATCGTCCTCGCTGATTCCGACGGGCGTGCCGATCATGCTTCCGCCGTTCTCTACCCATGTGGAGTTCGAGGGCGAGATCGGGCTGATCCTGGGTCAGCGACTGCGCTTCGCTTCGCCCGAGGAGTGTCTGGCGGCCATCACCTCGGTGGTGGCGATCAACGACGTCACCGCCCGCGACCTGCAACGCTCCGATGCCCAATGGACCCGAGCCAAGGGCTGCGACACCTTCTGTCCGGTCGGGGCTCCCGTTCCCGTGAACCAGATTGAGGGCGGACTTGATTCGCTCACCATCCGGAGCTGGCACAACGGCGAGCTCCGCCAGGAAGGGAAGGTGAGCGACATGGTCTTTTCCTTCGGCGAACTCCTGTCCTACGCCTCGCGGGTGATGACGCTGGAAGGCGGCGACCTCATCCTCACCGGCACTCCGGAGGGAGTCGCGCCGCTTAACCCCGGAGACACGATCCGAATCGAGATCCCGGGGCTCAGCCAGGTCGAGAACATGGTTGAGGCCGGGCAATGACCTTCCGGTCGGCGGATCGCTTCAACCGACTCCCCGGCTATCCCCTCGCGCAGGTACCGGAGATTCGCCGGCAGCTGCTGGCCGAGGGTGTCGATGTCATCGACCTTGGCGCTGGCGATGCCGATCTGTCACCTCCGCCTGCCGCGATTGACGCCATCAGGGAAGCGGTCGGTGATCCGGCCATGTCGCGCTATCCGTTCCAGCTCGGCCTGCCAGCCTTTCGCGAGAAGATTGCCGCCTGGATGGAGGCCCGATTCGGCGTGACGATCGACGCCTATCGTGAGGTACTGCCGCTCCTGGGTTCCAAGGAAGGCCTGGCCCATCTGCCCTTCGTCTGTCTGAACGACGGAGATATCGCCGTCCTGCCCGACCCCGGGTACCAGGCCTATAGGGGAGGAGTGACCCTGGCCGGCGGTACGCCACACATGGTGGCTCTGCGGCCCGAGAACGATTTCCTGATCGATCTGGATCAGCTGCCTGACGAGGTCGTGGCCCGCACCCGGATGGTGTATCTGAACTATCCGAACAACCCGACCACCGCTCTGGCGCCGATTTCCTATCTGGAAAAGGTGGTCGCCTTCTGCCACGAGCACGATGCGGTGCTGGTCAGTGACAACGCGTATTCCGAAGTGGCCTTTGACGGCTACCTCCCCCCGTCGATCCTCGAGATCGATGGCGCGGCCGAGGTGTCCATCGAGTTCCATTCGCTCTCCAAGACCTACAACATGACCGGGTGGCGTGTGGGTTGGGCCGCAGGGAACACCGAGCTTATCGGGGCCCTGTCCCGTGTGAAGACTTTTGTCGACACCGGTGTCTTCAAGGGAGTCCAGGCCGCGGGCGTTGCGGCGCTCGACTCCTGGGAGTCGTGGGTTCCGGGCAATGTCGAAGTATTCCGCCAGCGTCGCGATGCTGGCGTCGAGGCCTTCCGGCGAGCTGGATTTCAGGTCGAGAGTCCCAAGGCCACGATGTATCTCTGGATTCCGGTTCCGGGCGATGGTGACTCCGAAGCTTTTGCGCTTCGGGCCCTGCGGGAGCAGGGAGTGGTGGTCCTTCCGGGAGCCGCATTGGGCGACGGAGGAGAGGGTTTCTTCCGCATCGCCTTGACGGTGCCGGGGGACCGGTTGGTCGAAGCCGCCCAGCGGCTCGCCTCGCTTGCGGACTGACCTCGAACGGAACCGGGGTGATCGCCTCGGTTACGAAGTACCCATGAACAGAGACGACCTGGAGGAGTCCCTCCACTCCTCGCGGATCGCTGGATACAATGCGCGTGATCGACGAGCCCGTATCATCGGGTTCAGCGTCTCTATTCTGATTCACGCGGTGGCCCTCATGCTGTATTCGGGCGTCAACGGAACTCCGTCCATGAGCGTGAATTCTCGTGAAGGAGAGGGTCCCCCGGACCTGAGTGGGATGGAACTGATCAACTTCATCGAGGAGCCTGATGACGAACTCGTTCGCCCCGAGGAGCCGGTGGTTCCGCCGGAAACCGAGCGACCCAGCGTTCCAGTTCCGGTTCAGGTACCGTCCTCGACCGCGCCGACAGCCGACCCGTCGGCGAGCTCTGACGTAGGGGACGACCCGGCCGATCTGGAGGGACTTTCCGCCGCCGAGCGCCTGAGGATCTGGACCGAGGACGAGCGGCTCTGGACCTTCGAAGAGGGCACGTTCGATGCCTCGACCGAGCTCCTGCTCACTTCCGCGCTGGCGGGAAGCATCAATCTGTGGGCCGACTCGATGACCGCGGCGGCGCTCCGGGGAGAGGCGGCCACTGACTGGACGTGGACGGACTCCGAAGGCAAGCGCTGGGGCGTCTCTCCCGGCAAGCTCCACCTGGGTTCGATCACCCTCCCCCTGCCGTTCGGGTTCGGGATCAATCCGGGCCGCTTCGAGGAATACATGGGGCGTCAGTACATCGACAGGACCCTCCAGCGGAACATGCTGACGGGCGTCATTCTGGAGACATGGAATGAGCGCGTGAACGCGATCCGACAACGGCGCGACCGTGAGAGGGAAGAGACGCTGAGGGGACTGGGGCCCCGTCGAATGATCCCGGATACGACACGCCGAGGGGGCGGACAGAAACCTCAAGGCTGAAGCTTCTTTCAGCTTTTTTCGTTGCTTGGGCCCGTAAACGAGTGTTTATTGCCAGTTCGTTTGTTTTCTGCGTCCCGGATTCATGTGTCCAGCATTCGCTCAACAGGTCGCGCGTTCTACGCCGGTCTGTTCGAGGCTCTCCTCAGCGTCATGGGGTCCTCGAACGGCTATCTGGCCGACCACGGACCCCGCACAGCCTACCTTGCGCGCCAGATGGCCCGGGCCATGGGCTGCTCGGACCGAGAGATTGCAGAGATCGTGTTGGCCGGGATTCTGGGTGATGTCGGGATGATTGGCCTTGCAGAGGACGCCTGGGAGGTGCCCACACCGGTTCTGGACGCCCGAACCCGTGGACTCGTCCGAGCCCATCCAATCCGGAGTGAAGCGACCCTGGCCTCCATTCCCCACATGGAGGATGTGGCCGATCTGGTCCGCAATCACCACGAATGGTGGAACGGGGCGGGGTACCCCGATGGGCTGGCTGGCCCTCAGATCCCACGCGGGGCCCGAATCCTGAGGCTGGCCGACACTGTCGCGGCACTGGGCGAAGAACGCCCCCAGCGACCGCCCCGCGACTCCGACACAGTCCGCGCGATCGTGGCGGACGCCTCGGGGCGCGAGTTCAGTCCTGACGTGGCCGAAGTCTGGATGGATCTGCACGACTCAGGCTCCATTTCGGAGTTTCAGTCCGGCATCTACAAGAAATGGAGCTGGCAGGCGGCCGAGGCACTGATCCCCGATGCGGTCTCTCCGATCTCGTCTGAGCACCTGCTTGAGATCCTGGCCTCCATCATTGATGCCAAGGACGCGTATACGGCGGGCCATTCCCGCAGGGTCGCCAGCTTTTCCGTGGCCGTCGCGGGTCAGATGGAGTTGTCCGAAGAGATCCGTGGCACCCTTTGGGCAGCCGGATACCTGCACGACCTGGGCAAGCTCTCGGTGCCGGTACGTGTTCTGGCCAAGCCTGGCCGGCTGAGTGACGACGAAATGACTCTGGTCCGTGGCCACGCCAACAGAGGAGCCGAGGTGTTGGAGGGGATTCAGCCGCTCAGACATCTGACGACCGGGGCCCGATATCACCACGAGAGATGGAATGGCTCGGGCTACCCGGAGGGCCTGTCCGGGGAGCAGATCCCGCTCGTACCCCGCGTGCTTGCGGTGGCCGATGCCTACGACGCCATGACATCGGGTCGTGCCTATCGTCGGCCCCGGGTGCATCAGCACGCAATCGACGAATTGATCGACCAGTCGGGAAAGGATTTCGCTCCCGAGGTGGTCAAGGCGTTTGTAACCTTGCAGGAGAACGTATTCGAGTCCGTCCGGAATGACTCGACCCCCCCCGGGCCTCCCCGCTCGCGGCCCGCACCGTCCAGCACTTCGCCATTGTCCAGAAAAGGCCACGGGAGAGGCAGCCGCCCAGATTGACGAGTCCAGCGGCCTCCGATAGAGTTTGAAAACGAGCGAAGCGGCGTCCGGATTTCCGGCGCCGCTCGTTCCATTATCCGACCTGATGTTCGATCTGCCCCTGGAGGCATCGTGAGCCAGGAGCTCGCTCCCCGATTCGACCCCGCCGCCATCGAACCCGAGCTGTACCGTCGATGGCTGGATGCCGGCTATTTCCACACCTCCGCCTCGGCCGTTCTGGAAGAGGGCAAGGACCCGTACGTCATCGTCATTCCGCCGCCCAATGTGACGGCGGTGCTGCACATGGGGCACGGGCTCAACAACACGATCCAGGACGCCCTGATCCGCTTTCGTCGGATGCAGGGGCGGGCCGCCGAATGGCTGCCGGGCACGGACCACGCAGGCATCGCCACCCAGAACGTCGTCGAGCGGCAACTGGCCAAAGAAGGAAAGACGCGTCAGGAGCTGGGACGCGAAGCCTTTGTGGAGCGCGTCTGGGACTTCGTGAATCAGACGGGCCCTGTGATCCTCGATCAGCTCAAAGCGATCGGCTGCTCGTGCGACTGGGATCGGACGGCGTTCACGCTTGACGAAGATCTGTCGAAGGCGGTCCGCGAGGTCTTCGTCCGCCTTCATGAAAAGGGCCTGATATACCGCGGCGAGTACATCATCAACTGGTGTCCGCGCTGCCTGACGGCACTGTCGAACGAAGAGGCCGAGGGCCAGGAGGTCGAGAGCCGGCTGTGGCATCTGCGCTATCCGCTGGCCGAGAGCGCCTATGGTGCCGCGGCGCAGGCCAAGGCTGCCGGCGCGGAGGCGATCGGGCGGTTTGAAGACGGCCGATGGTACCTGACCGTTTCGACGACCCGTCCCGAGACCATGCTGGGTGACACTGGAGTCGCGGTGAACCCCGAGGACGAACGATACGCCGCGCTTGTGGGAGCCGAGGTGCTGCTGCCGCTGACGGGGCGGACGATTCCGATCTTTGCGGACAGCTATGTGGATCGCGATTTCGGTACCGGGATGGTCAAGGTTACGCCGGCGCACGACCCGAACGACTTCGATATGGCCCAGCGTTCCGGGATCGAGATCCTGAACGTCATGACCGACGACGCTCGCCTGAACGAGAATGCCCCCGAGGCGTTCCGTGGCCTGGATCGGATGGAGGCCCGCAAGGCGGTGCTCAAGGCGCTGGGGGCTGAGGGTCTCACCGCCGGTGAAGATCCTCACACTCACTCCGTGCCGCACTGCTATCGCTGCAGCACTGTGGTCGACCCGCGGCTTTCGCTTCAGTGGTTTGTGAAGATGAAGCCCCTGGCCGAGCCCGCACTCGCCGCCGCCCGGGATGGACAGCTCACCTTTACGCCGGCGCGTTGGCAGAAGACCTACGATCACTGGCTCGAGAACATCCGCGACTGGTGCATCTCTCGTCAGCTCTGGTGGGGCCACCGCATTCCCGTCTGGTACTGCGACGGCTGCGATGCCACACATGTGCTGCGCGAGGACCCGACCGAGTGCCCCGGATGTGGCTCGGCGGAGCTCCGGCAGGACCCCGATGTGCTCGACACCTGGTTCAGCTCGCAGCTCTGGCCCATGTCTCCATTTGGCTGGCCCGAAGAGACGGACGACCTCAAGGCGTTCTATCCGGGCCACACCATGTGCAC
>JBDNHE010000087.1:0-36050 GCA_041688945.1 Gemmatimonadota bacterium
CAGTAGTGTCCGGTTGATCTAAGCTGCGACGCGTGGAAGTCATGTGTCGACAGTAATTTACGGCGCTGAGGATGCCGCACGCATTTGAACTTCACCCGCGCGGATGTCATGCTCTCGTGAACCTACTCACGGGAGCGGCGGATGAACGACGGGCAGATGGTGTTCGCTCAATTGATGGCTCATGGCTCGCGCTTCGTGCTGGACCGATGCATCCGTCGCTACGACGGGAACCGGGGCGTGCGAAGCTTCACCTGCCGGGACCAGTATCTCACGATGGCCTTCGCTCAGCTCACGTATCGCGAGAGCCTGCGGGACATCGAGGCCTGCCTCTCGGCAGTCCCCGACAAGCTCTACCCCATGGGACTGCGGAGCTCGGTTTCGCGCAGCACGCTGGCCGATGCGAACGAGAAGCGAGACTGGCGCATCTACGCTGACTTCGCTCAGCGGCTGGTCATCCAGGCGCGGCAGCTCTACATCGACGAGCCGCTGGGTCTCGACGAGATCGATCAGAGCAACCGGTCGGTCTACGCGCTGGATGCGACGACGATCGATCTGTGTCTGTCGGTCTTCCCCTGGGCTCGTTTCCGCAGCACGAAGGCGGGGGTGAAGATGCACACCCTGCTTGACCTGAAGGGCAGCATCCCGACCTGTACCTGGGTCACAGAGGCTCGCTTCGCTGACGTGCGCATCCTCGATGCGCTGATCCCCGAGCCGGGATCGATCTACCTCTTCGATCGAGCCTTCATCGACTTCGAGCGGCTGTATCGCCTGAACGAAGCCCGCGCGACCTTCGTGACCCGTATCAAGCGAGGGCTGCGCTGGCGACGCCTCTACTCTCGGCCCGTGGATCGGACCACCGGCCTGATCTGTGATCAAACGATTCGGCTGGTGGGAACGAACTCCAGGCACGCCTATCCAGCTCACCTGCGTCGCGTCTCCTTTCGCGACCCCGCGACCGGCAAGAAGCTCGACTTCCTGACCAACGACTTCAGCCTCGAGCCCTTCACCGTGACCGAGCTGTATCGCCTCCGCTGGCGTGTTGAACTCTTCTTCAAGTGGATCAAGCAGCACCTCCGGATCAAGACCTTCTACGGGACCTCGCCCAACGCGGTGAAGACTCAGATCTGGATCGCGATCTCCGTCTACCTGCTCGTCGCCATCGCCCGGAAACAGCTTGGGATCACCCGCGATCTCTACACAATTCTACAGATCCTCAGCGTCCACCCCTTCGAGAAAATCCCGCTCCCACGCCTCCTTTCGACCGCCGCCTTCACTCCCGAAAGTCGCCACAATCCTAACCAGTTGGCGCTCTTCAACTTATGACCGGACACTACTGACATGACGATCACCCACGGCTGCAACACGGACTGGGCCGACTCTGCCACCGACACACCGGCCCACGACGGGCTGACCGAGTTTGGACGCGAAGTCATTCGTGAGATGAACCGGATGGGAATGCTGGTGGATCTGTCGCACACCCATCCCATGACCATGCACGATGCCCTCGATGTGTCCGAGGCTCCCATAATGTTTTCGCATTCATCGGCGAAGGGCGTCACCAACCACGATCGCAACGTGCCGGACGACGTCCTGCGACGACTGCCCGAGAACGGCGGTGTGGTCATGGTGACCTACGTTGGCTCGTTCGTGAACGAGGCCCGCCGCACCTGGACCGGCCCCGCGGATCAGGCACCTATGGCCACAATCTCCGACGTCGCCGATCACATTGAGCACATTCGGGATGTGGCTGGAATCGACCATGTGGGCATTGGAGCCGACTACGACGGCACGACCAACCTGCCGACCGGACTGGAAGACGTGTCGACCTATCCGGCGCTTCTGGTTGAACTGTCACGCCGCGGCTGGAGCGAGGACGACCTGAGGAAGGTGGCGGGCGAGAACATCCTTCGAGCCTGGGCCGGTGCGGAAGAGTCCGCCCGCCGGCTGCAGCGTGAGCGAAGCCCTTCGACCGCCACGATCCAGCAGCTCGATGGCCAGGGAGGGATGTGATGCGCGCCGAACGCCCCGGAAGTGACGAATACAATCCGTACTACGCCCGCTATGTCGACCTCGTGCCGGATGGTGACATCGTCCGAACAATGCGTGCTCAGTTCTCGATTACGACGCGTCTGCTGGAGTCCGTATCGCCCGAGCAGGAACTCTACCGATACGCCGAAGGCAAGTGGAGCATCCGTGAGGTCGTTGGCCACCTGATCGACACCGAGGCGATGTTTGCCGGTCGCGTCCTCTGGATCGCCCGACAGCCCGAAATCGAGCTGCCCGGAATGGACCAGGACATATGGACCCAGAGGTGCGGGGCGACCGAACGTGAACTCGCCGATCTGATCGAAATGTGGGGGACTGTTCGCGACTTCACCCTGGCGCTTCTTGAGAGCCTTCCCCCGGAGGCGTGGGGGAATCGCGGCACCGCATCAGGCTCGCCGGTAACCGTGCGTGCCATCCCCTGGATGATTGCCGGACACGCCCGACACCACCGCGAGTTGCTGAAGACGGACTACGGGGTGGTGGCAGGAGACTGATTCCCGGAAGGGCGCTCAAATAGGATGCAGCGCTCCGGGGGGTCTCGTACTCATCGAGCGGCAGCAAACTCCGCCCTGAGCGTCTCAAGCATTCCCGTCACAAACTCTCGCAGCGCGATCTCGTCGCCCTTCATGGGCCGGATCTCACCCGAGATCCCCCGAAGCCGGCCTGAACGTGAGCGGAGCTCGTTCGCCTCGCGCATCAGGTCACGGATCTTCACCGCCCGGGCACTGGTGTCATCGCCCAGCGCACGACCCACCTGCGTGACGTCCTGCGCGAACGCTCCAACTTCATTGGCCAGGGTGTAGAGCTCGATCTGCGTCTCGGTCCAGGCGCGCCGGATGGACGGGTCCACCGTAATGCGCGGGTCTTCCATGACCCGGATCGGCTGCTGGCTGACCACACTGCCACCGACGGTCAGTTGCAGCTGGTAGGTCCCCGGAACGACCAGCGGTCCGTTGGGCGGGCCACCCGCTTCCATGGAAAGCGACAGGTTCCAGACGGCGCGGTTCACGCGGCCGGCTTCGGCGTCTCGTCCCAGCGGCACGGTCGAAACCATCTGGCCCATCCCGTTCACCACCTGGATGGCCGCGGTCACCGGGTTCGTGCCGGCAGGCAGCCAGTAGTCGATGATGCCACCGTCAGCGGGGTTGTCACCGTAGAAGATCATGTCGCCGGTGTGGCCCCGCTCTCCGTTATAGCGGATCTGATAGGCGGTCTCGGCGCTGAACAGGTGCCCCGTCGACCGATCGATGGATCCGATCTCCTGCAGGGCGTTGATGTTGTCCAGAATCCAGACGCCCCGCCCATGGGTGCCCAGCACCAGGTCGTTGTCGCGGGCGTGCAGCTGCACGTCGTTGACTGGCAGTCGTGGGATCCCCTGCATCTCGGTCCAGCTACCGCCGCGGTCCACCGAGAGGTACATCCCGAACTCGGTCCCCAGGTAGAGCACGTTGGGATTCCGCGTGTCTTCGCGGATCGTCCGAGTCACGACGTCGGCGGGAAGCCCTCCATCGATTCGGCGCCATGACATGCCGGCGTCTTCGGAGGCATAGACGTAGTTCGAGTAGTCGTCGTTGCGGTAGTTGGTCGTGGTCAGATAGACCCGGGCGTCGACGAACTTGGAGGGCTCGATGCCGTTGATCCAAGTGTCGGACGGCATGCCCGCCAGCCGGTCGTTGATTTGCGTCCAGCTGCCTCCGCCATCGTGCGAGACCTGCACCTGTCCATCGTCAGTACCCACGTAGAGCAGACCCTGGCGACGAGGAGATTCTGCGATCTCGGTCAACGTCGGGTAGTACGGAATCCCGTCGTCGAGAGACAGCGTGAACGAGTCCGGAAGCTCCCCCATGATCTGGAGTGCACGACGATCGACTCCGCTGGTCAGTTCGCCGAGCGACGTCCAGTTGTTGCCGCGGTCGTGACTTACGAACAGCTCATCAAGTCCGGCGTAGATGGTGTTGGGATCGTGCGGCGAAAGCGTGAACGGCCCATCCCAGTTTCCGGGAGGCATGGCGTTGCCGAGTCGCTGCTCGGGGCCGCCGACATCAGGCCAGGTGGTCCAGTTCCGGCGCGCGCCAATGAAGCCTTCGGGTGCTCCGGGCCGAATGCTTGTGCTCTGACCCGTCTCCAGGTCGACCCGTTGGAGGCCGAGGTACTGGGATTCGGTGTAGAGCGTCCGGTTGTCCGGCGCGATGACATTCTTGAAGCCATCGCCACCGCCGACCTTGATCCAGTCTTCGTTCAGGATCCCTTCGGAACGATACGTCGCACTCGGGCCGCACCAGCTGCCGTTGTCCTGCAGCCCGCCACACACCCGGAAGGGCACAGAGTTGTCCAACCCGACTCGGTAGAACTGCGAAACCGGAAGGTTGGTCGAGTAAAGCCAGGTCAGCCCGCGGTCCCAGGAGATTCCCAGGCCGCCGTCATCGGCCTTCATGACGTGATTTGAGTTGGCCGGGTTCACCCAGACAAGACGGTCGTCTCCGTGCAGCGACTGCCGCGGCGACGTAAAGTTCCGCCCGCCGTCATCGGAGAACGAATACGAATTGACCATGTAGATGCGCTGGTCGTCGTTCGGGTCCACCACGATCTGCGAGGCGTACATGGGCCGCGGGTTCCAGTCGGACATGTACTCCCAGCTCTCACCCCGATCTTCCGACCGATAGATCCCCGCCAGCCGCTGCTCGTACGCGGTTGAGGCGTTGAAGCGCTCGCCCTGCTCGACGGCCGCATAGACGATGTTCGGATCGGTCCGATAGATGTCGATGCCGATCCGGCCGATGTCGCCGGTGGGCAGGCCGTTGTCGAGCCCCGAGTTGGTCAGGCTGCTCCAGGTCGTGCCGCCGTCCGTGCTCTTCCACATCGCACTGCCGGGGCCGCCGCCATGAAAGCCGTAGGGACGACGACGACGCTGATAGGTGGACGCATACATGATCGAGTGATCCACTGGATCGATGATGACGTCGACGGCCCCAGTGTCCTCATCCACGCTGAGCACCCGCTCCCATGTCTGTCCGCCATCCATCGTGCGGTAGAGACCCCGCTCTTCATTGGGGCCCCACAGATGTCCCATTGCGGCTACAAAGACCACGTTCGGGTTGGTCGGATGAATGCGGATGCGGCCGATATGCTTGGAATCGGTCAGACCCATGTTCGCCCAGGTGTCCCCGCCATCGGTCGTCTTGTAGACCCCGTCTCCCCACGACGATGACTGCCGGCTGGCTCGCTCTCCGGTGCCCACCCAGATCAGGTCGGGGTTGTTCTGATCGATCGCGATATCCCCCAGCGAGTGGACCGGCATGTCCTCAAAGATCGGCTCAAGCTGCACCCCGCCTGTTGTGGTCTTCCACAGGCCACCCGTTGAGGTCGCCAGATAGAAGTGCGCAGGGTTCGATTCCACTACCGCCATGTCCACGATCCGGCCGGACATGGTTGCGGGCCCGATCGTGCGGAAGGGCAGTGACTCGAAGCCGACCATCTGCTGGGCAGAAGCGGGCAGGGCGGTGATGAGCAGAGCGGCCATGAGGCCGGCTGTACCAAGGCTGATGCGGGCAGACATGAGAGATCTCCATGTGGAGCGTTGTTTCGGGGTGCCGAAAGTGAAACGGCGATGGACGGCGGGCAAGCCGTTCCATGTGCGAGGGCCCGCAAAGCGGCCTTTTTGTTGGCGGGGTTAGATTTGCGGGACTCGCGCGCTGTTCCGGCGCGCGACTTCAGACGGACGGGCAGGATTGAGTTGACCATTTTCGGCACGCTATTGGGGTTCTTCGTCGGCTTCTCCCTGGGGCTGCTTGGGGGCGGGGGCTCAGTCCTGACGGTACCGATCTTTGTCTACATCCTTGGTGTCGACTCCAAGACCGCCATCGTCAGCAGTCTGGTGGTGGTCGGGGCCAGCGCCCTGATCGGCGCCCTGCGGCATGCCAGAGATGGCAATGTCGAGGTGCGGATCGCGATCGGGTTTGGTGTATTCACTGCGGCCGGCGCCTTTGGCGGAGCCCGTCTGGGGACTCGGCTATCGGACGTAGTTCAGCTGATCCTTTTTGCGACGGTCATGCTCATTGCGGCGGTGCTCATGTACCGTGGACGACGCGATCCGGAAGAGAGCGCCGGCGATAGCGCGAAGGCGCACTCGTGGTTGATCGTGGCACTGGCGGCTCTCGGCGTGGGTGTCCTGACCGGCCTGGTCGGCGTGGGGGGCGGATTCATGATCGTCCCGGCGTTGGTGCTCCTGCTTCGGGTCCCGATGAAAAAGGCGATCGGAACGTCGCTGCTGGTCATCCCGATCACCGCCGCATCCGGATTCAGCGGCTACCTGGGAACCGTCGACGTACCGTGGCGACTTCTCCTCCCGTTCGGCGCGCTCTCCGTGGTAGGCATCTTCCTTGGCGTCCACCTTACACAGTACGCCAGCCCCGCCGCCCTCAAAAAGGGCTTCGCCATCTTCCTGATGGTGGTTGCGGTCTTCATACTTGTTGAAAAGACACTGACGTTCGGGGCCTGATGAAGACCTCGAAAAACTCTGGATAATTCCATGCTCTTCAAGCGATTCTACGACGACGCGCTCGCCCAGGCCTCCTACATGATCGGCTGCCAGCGCACAGGCGAAGCGGTGATCATCGACCCTCTTCGCGATCCTGATTTCTACCTGGCGGGGGCGCGAGCTGAGGGCATGAAGATCACCAGGATCAGCGAGACCCATATTCATGCTGACTACCTCTCCGGGTCCCGCGAGCTGGCGAAGAAGACGGGCGCGGAACTCCTCCTGTCCGACGAGGGCGGAGAAGGGTGGCGGTACGGGTTCGCGGCTGAGGATGGGGCGACGTTGCTGCACGACGGGGATTCGTTTTCCGTCGGCAGCATCCGGCTCGATGTCATGCACACCCCGGGTCACACACCGGAGCACATCTCCTTTGTGGTAACCGACGGGGCGAACTCGGAAGCCCCGATGGGCGTGCTTTCGGGCGACTTCATTTTCGTGGGTGACGTGGGACGGCCGGACCTGCTTGAGAAGGCTGCCGGCGTAGTCGGAACCATGGAAGCAGCCGCCAAGCAGTTGCATGCCTCCCTCACCCGGGCCCGGCAGCTTCCGGATCACCTGCAGATCTGGCCCGGACACGGCGCCGGCTCGGCGTGCGGCAAGGCGCTGGGGGCGGTCCCCACATCCACGCTCGGATATGAGAAGCTGGTGAACTGGGCCTTTTCGCACGAAGCCGCGGAAAGCTTTGTCGCAGAGGTGTTGTCCGATCAGCCGGAGCCGCCGCGGTACTTCGCGACCATGAAGCGGCTCAACCGAGATGGCCCGCCGATCCTGGGGGCGCCGGTGCGAGCTCAGTCCCTTGATGCCTCAGCCCTGCAGGAAGCGCTGGACGGCGACGGTGTCGTGGTCGACATCCGTGGGAAGGACGTATTTGCCGAGTCACATCTGCCCGGCAGCCTCTCCATTCCGTTGATCAAGTCCTTCACGAACTGGTCGGGTTGGTTGCTTCCCTACGAGCGCTCGATTTTTCTGGTCGCGATTGATCAGGATCAGGCGGATCGTGCAGCCCGGGCGCTTTCGTTCATCGGCATCGACGGGGTCGTGGGCTGGTTCGGCCAGGACGCGCTCGACAGCTGTACAGACAAGCTCGAGCGCTCTGAGTCCGTTTCGGTCGAAGAAGCCCATCGGCTGATCGAGGCCGGCACTCTGGTTGTAGATGTGCGCGCCCGGAATGAGATCGTCCTGGGCCGCCCTGCCGGTTCACATCCGATCCACCTGGGCTACCTGCAGGATCATCTCGATTCGCTCCCCGCCGATGCGCCGATCCTGGTGTCGTGCCTGTCGGGAGACCGTTCTGCCATCGCTCAGTCGGTCCTGCAGGCCAGCGGAAGGAATGCGATCAATGTGACGGGAGGCTATTCCGCCTGGACTCGGGCCGGGCTGCCCGAGGACCGCGGCGCTCCTGCCGAGACCGCGAGCGTCTGATTCGCGATTGACCACTCGGGGCGGGACGAATCGCTCCGGCCCGAGCGGTCGACGTGCGGCAATCAGTAGACCTTTCGGCGGTCAGTAGATGCCCAGGTCGTCTCCGACCACGACTCGACCGCTGAACCCCGCGCCGATCTCTGCCATCAGCTCCTCGTAGGTCGCACCCCAGAGGAGATGGTGCGTCAGGAGGAGCAGTCCGGGCCGGGCGCGGGCGGCGATCTCGCCGAGCTCGTAGCCCGAGGTGTGCGACGTGGCGTGATAGGTCTGCCACACCGCATCCCGTCGATCCCAGCCCGCCTTGGCGTAGACCTCATGGATGAGTACATCGCATCCGTTGCACATCTCGACGATGCTCTCTGACGGTGCCGCGTCCCCCGACACGACGATTGTGCGGTCGGGCGTTTCGAAGCGGTAGCCGAAGGCTTGTGGCCAGCTCCCGTGATTGACCTCGAAGGCGGTCACGGTGACGCGCTCGTCCTGAAACACGACGCCCGGCTGGGCGTCGGTGGCGTCAATCCGGTGTCCCTGGTTGTTCGCGGGCTCAAGGCCGTACAGTCGATTCTGGATGTCGGCCGAGTAGGCTTCACGCAGGTGGTAGGCCATGCGCTCCGTCCCTTCCGGTCCGATGAGTCTCAGTGGGACATTCCGCTCCAGCGTCCATGGCGTCAGGAACACGTCGGCCAGCCCCACGGTGTGGTCCGAGTGCAGATGGGTCAGGAACACGGTCGCCAGGCGTGACGCCTCAAGCCCGGTGACACCGTTCTGGGCGGCAGCGGCGGCCCGTCTGACCAGTCCCGGGCCGGCGTCCACGATGTATGGCACGGAATCGACCACGATTGCCAGCGAAGGGCCGCTCCGCTCCGGATCGGCGTTCGGCGTGCCGGTGCCTAGCAGCACGATCTGCGTCCGAGCGGTCTGAGCCTCCAGGTCAGCGGGGGGACGGACGGTCGACAGGATGACCAGACTCACCGCGATCCACAGCGTCGAGCGACGTTTCAGAGAGGTGGCAATTCCACAAGTGGCTCGGTACATTTTAAGAATCCTTAAGGATTATAAAGGATCGACCACGGGCGCCGCCCATGTTACGGTTACGCATGTCAGACTCCGCGACTCCGAACGAAAAGCTCTCGCCACTGGCGCGTTCAATCCTGTCGGTTTTCGACGATCAGGATGACGCCTCGAATGGGGGGCGGAACAATGCCGCCAGTGACACGCCTGCGCCAGCCGCGGACAAGCCGCCCCCGGTGGACGAGGACGGCGTGATCAGTGCCTCGGTGGAGGTCCTGGACGATGTCGCATGGGTCGCCGAGACCGGAGGCCGCTTTGAGCGAGACCCCGACGCGGCCCCGACGCACGACCCGTTGATGCGGGTGGTTGCGACCTACATGCGGGCCGAGGGAGAGGATCGCCGTTCGCGCGAGCCCGACGTCCGTGAGGCCTTCACCGATGCGCGAAGCCGCGAGGCTGATCAGCCGATGATGGAGGCGATCGAGGCGCTGGTCCGCGCGGGCTCACGAGATCCCGAGACGCTCGAACTGGCCCGGGAGTCGTTGACTCTGGCACCGGCCAAGCTCTTCGCCGCCCGCCTGACTGCGGCGGTCGGTGACGAGCGTGAACACTCCGAGATCAGCGCGCTGGTTGTCCAGATGGGTCCGATGATGGCGCAGGCGCTTGGAAAGGCGCTGGACTCTGAAGAGGATCGCAGCGCCCGTCGGGTCTTGATCGACGCCATCGTCGAGATGGGTGATGACGCCGCTGATGTGCTGGAGCGGATGGTCAACGACAACCGGTGGTTCGTTGTTCGAAACGGGGTCGCCATCCTCGGTCAGATTGGCGATGAAACCTCGGTCGAGCATCTGACTCGGACACTGGCGGACAAAGATGCCCGCGTGCGGAAGGAGACGATCAACGCGCTCAGTCGGATCGGCGGAGAGAATGCGGGACTTCTACTGACCGGCAAGCTCGAAGATGCGGACCCCAGCGTGCGTGCGGCGGCCGCGCGCGCCGTAGGCGTTCTCAAGGTCGAGAAAGCGCTTAAGCCTCTGCTCACCATGATAGAGAGCGAGAACGACGAGGACGTGATCATCGAGGTGGCCCGGGCCCTCGGTCAGCTCGGAGACCCGTCGGCGGTCAACCCCCTGGCCAAGCACGCAGTCGGGAGTTTCTTCAGCCGATCGCCAACCGTCATTCGCGTGGCCGCCTATCAGGGTCTCGCGGGGATCAGCACTCCGGGAGCGCGGCAACACCTGGACGACGCCGCCGAAGACAAGGACGCGGAGGTTCGACACGTGGTCCGGCAGTTGATCCGGGTGCGCAACGAGCAGAAGGAAGAAAACGCTCCGGCTAAACCGCCTGAAGGACCCGATTCAGGACCCTGAGGAAGCGCAGGTTCTCCCCCAACTCGCTCAGCCGACCCCCACTCCCGTTTTCGGTGGAGTGCGAGAACAGGCTCGTGATGGTCAGAGTGCCCTCGGTCTGACTCAATCTTTGACCGAGTCGCCTTCCTTCTGACGACGGGATCAGGTGGTCAGCCGCCCCGTGGATCACATGGATCGGTACCGGTGTCTTCAACGCTCCCGCAGGAAACTCGAGCCCGGGATCACGCTTTCGTCCCGCAGCGGTCAGGTCCTGGACCCACTGCTCCGCCCGCTCGTCCGGGGGTAGAGGGTCGTCCGAGGCGTCCGGCGCGAAGTAGTCGAACAGCGCCCGATCGTCGCCGTCCAGTCTGGTCCGGAGCGCGTTCTTGATCTTGTCCATAGACGGGTCCCACGATTCCACCTGTAGATCACCCGCCTCTGCCGCCAGGTCGCGGAGTGCCGACGCTACGGCGGTCGCAGATTCGTAGCCGGGGACTTCCGTCAGATAGTTCGCGGCGACGATCCAGCGTCCATAGGGATCGGGGCGCAGGTACTCCGTTTGGCCATTCCATTCGTGAAGGCCCGTCATCTGAAACCGCAGTGTCCGTTCCAGGTCGGCGTAGCCACCGAAAGCCGTGACGACTCCCAGGCGATCGTGGAACTCCGGTAGCAGCGCCTGCTGAATCGCCTGCGGGGCGCCGAATGAAAAGCCGGTCAGACCCAGCTTCCCACGGACCTGTGGGTCCGCCTCAAGAAAGTCGAGCCCCGCGCGCGCCGCGGCGGAGGTCAGGTGGGGTGCAAGTTGCAGATCGACCCATTCGGCAACTTCGGGCACCACAACCACCGCGCCGCTTGCCGCCAGAGACTCCGCGAACCGGACCAGGCTGAGATGCAGTCGTCCCGGGCGCGTAATGCCATGCAGCAGTACCCATCCCGGGAGGGGCCGGTCGCCGGCGCCGCGCGGGCGGAACACGAACGCATCGAAGGACGCGCCGGAAGACGGAAGGACCTGGTCCGAGCGGATGACATCGCCCGAGCCCGAAAGCCAGTGGCGTCCATACCGGATGATCCGTTGGAAGGGCATCCCCATTCAGCAGTTTACTGCCGATGTGTCCGAATTCGCGAGTGTGCCACATCGTTCCTGCCCTTGAGGCAATAACGCTCCGGTCCGGGCAGAACGGGGTCGGCATTGATAGATTCGGACAATCAACGCACTCCGGTCGAGGAAGTCACGATGGAACGAAAGAGGTTTCTGCTGTCGCTGGGTGGCGGCGTTCTGGGGTGGCCCACCGCCCTCGCCGCGCTCGACGATCGATGGAACGCGGCCCGATCGGGACCGCCCAGCCGCGACTTCTGGGACGATGTGCGCGCCGAATTTCTGATCCCCCCGGACCGCATCTATCTGAACAACGGGACTCTCGGGCCTCAGCCCAGAGTTGTAGTCGAGGCAATTCGCGAACACACCGAGCGTGTGGCCATGACCTTTCCGCCGCGACTGGACTGGGATCTGGTCAAGTCGTCGTTGGCGGAGCTGTGCGGGGGTGACGCGGGGGGATACGTGGTTTCGCGGAACACCACGGAGTCGATGAATGTGATCGGCAACGGCCTGGAGTTCGGGGCGGGTGATGAAGTGGTCATCACCGACATGGAGCACATCGGGGGCAAGTCACCGTGGGAACTGCTCACCGAGCGCCGGGGGGCTGACCTGGTCGTCGCCCCGCTCCCGGTTCCGGGGATCGACGAGGTTACAGCGGACACCCTGTTCGGTGCCGTCTGGTCGCACGTGACATCGCGCACGCGCATCGTTTCGGTGTCGCACGTGACGTTCACAAATGGGACCATCCTGCCAGTCGAACGGCTCGCCGCACGCTGCCGGGATGCCGGAATCATCTTCGTGATTGATGGTGCGCACCCACCCGGACTGATGCCCATCGACATTGGCGCGATCGGGGCCGATTTCTATGCCTCGTCCCCGCACAAGTGGCTGCTGGCGCCGCAGGGCAGCGGGATGTTCTGGATGGCCGAGAAGTGGCGTGACACGCTCTGGCCAACCCTCGCTTCGGGGGACTGGAAGAGCGGCGGGGCCCAGCGCTTCAACCATGTCGGGTCGCTTGATGAGTCTCGGATCGCCGGCCTGCTTTCAGCGCTGGAATTCAACCGGACCCTTGGGATGGATCGAATCTGGCCTCGGGTCCAGGAACTTCAGGCTCGCCTTCGCGCCGGGTTGGTGTCGATCGATGGGCTGACGCTCCGTTCAGCGGGCCCGGAGCTGAACGCCGGGATGCTCTCCTTCGAGATCGCCGGGGTGGACTCTCTCGCACTTCAGGGGCACCTGGGGAGGACCGCCAACATCCGGACCCGGGTCATTGGCGAATACGATCTGGGCTGGATGCGATTGTCGACGCACCTGTACAACCTGGAGAGTGATGTCGATCGGGTCCTGGA
The DNA here is from genome assembly GCA_041688945.1 of Gemmatimonadota bacterium. Lineage (GTDB taxonomy): Bacteria > Gemmatimonadota > Gemmatimonadetes > Longimicrobiales > Gaopeijiaceae > Gaopeijia. Next base: position 12,811 of record JBDNHE010000087.1, read on the forward strand.
ACTGCTCTCTGACGTCGCACGCAACGGGATCCCCGCGGCCGGCTGACTGCCGTCCTACCAGCGGGTCTCCGTCAGGACTTCGATCAGGATGGTCTGAGCGATCAGCAGGCCCGCCCATAGCTGGACGAAGGCGGTGCGGGTGAAGGGCGCGTGGATCTTTCTGCCCGATTCGTCTCGTGCCTCCCGCGCGCGCATTTCGCGCTCCAGGGTGGCGAACAGGCCCACCAGGACCGGAACGTTCAGCATGATCCAGATGCGCTCGACTTCCAGGGTGTAGAGGGTCGAGAAGGCCGCGAAGGCGAGCACGAAGCTGGCCGCCAGCATGGGGGTCGGGAGTGTGAACCGTGCCACAACCGTGCCCTCGCGCAGTGCCGCCCGCCGGCCGGCGACCAGACTTCCCAGCATGGCGATCGAGGCCAGTCCCAGGCCGATCGACCACGCGGTCAGGTTGGCGACCCCGATCGACAGGACCCTCAGAACGCTCTCGGTCCCGGTGCCCATCATCATCTCATCCGCCGCGAGCGCCCGGCTCAGAGACGCCATCGGATTGTACCCCATGGCAACCAGCACACCCGTCACTGCCGCGAAGCCAATGACCTGCACGGCCGTTCGCTCCAGCGTCCGTCCCCAGGACCGACCCCCGCGTCGAAACAGGGCGATCCCCTCGAGGGCGGCGACCATCACAACCACCAGGAGCATCGACCAGGTGAAGAAGGTCCCGGCCGCCAGAACCGCGCCCCCGAGGACTGCGAGCACGGTTCCCCGGCCACGCTCTTCGGTCAGGTAGGAAGCGGTCATCAATGCCAGGGCCGACAGACCGAGCAGGGTGAAGACCGTCTCCATGGACGTTGCGAAGAACAACACCGTGTTAGGGGCGAGCGAGAAGAACAATGCCACCAGGCGGGCCGACATCTCCGGCAGAAACAGCCGTGCGAACCCCCATGCCGCGACCAGCGAGAGTGAACCCAGAAGCATGACAGCCAGGGCGGCCGGCAGGGGCCCCCCGCCAAAGAGCTGTCGGACGCCCCACAACAGGATGACGGAGCCCGGAGGATGAGTGCGAGAGTGCCAGGCCAGGCGGTTCTGCACCTCGTCGGTGGGCCACGCCGCCATCAGCCCCCTGACCCCGTACTCGTCCACCTTGGGGACGTCGCCGATGTATTCGTGAGCGGTCCGCCAGAACGGGTAGGTGATGCCATTGGCCGGTACCAGTCCCTCACGCGATTCCCCCACCTTGGCGCCGTCGGACAGGGCGACCCCACCCCAGAACACCAACGCTAGGCCGGCCAACCGCAGCAGGAATCCCGCGCTACCCGTTCGGCGGAGCAGGCGGGGCAGGCTTCGGACCCAGTACGCACCCACCAGGACGGCGGCAACGGTCCAGATCGAGACGCGCGGGTCCCAGGTGGAATACCAGGGCACCAGGTTCGACCGCCCCAGCCCACCAAGGTCGATCAGGCGGGTCACGACCATGAGGTAGAGTGCCAGCGCCAACGCGGCGAGCACCAGTAGAGCGATTCCGGTCCGCCGGAAGAGCTCCTGCAGGGAGGGGTAGTCCATCCAACAAACATGCGCACCTCGGGGCGGGTTGGCACGCATGGTCTCCGTCGAATCGCTCAGATCCGCGCCCTGGCGGTTCCCCGGACCGGTCCAACCCCTCATCTTCCTGAGTTTGCGACAACTTGGCCTGAACCGAAGTGAGCATGACCGAACCGACCGTCCAGAACGATCGCCCGCCGTATTGGGCCGCCGCGATCGCCGGCCTTCTCGTCTTTGGCCTGTACGTGCTGACGCTGGCACCCAGCACCGCGCTGTGGGACGCCAGCGAGTACATCGCCACGGCCTACACGCTGGGAATCCCACACCCTCCGGGGAACTCGCTTTTCGTAATGCTGGGGCGAGTCTGGATTGTCCTGCTGGAGTTCACCGGTCTGCCTGTGGCGGTACGGGTGAATCTGATGGCGGCGGCCACCAGTGCCGGGGCGGCCTATTTCTACTTTCTGATTGCCCACCGCGTGCTCACCCCGATGGTCCGGCAGAAGGCCATGGCTCTGGTGGGGGCCAGCGCCTCCGTCATGCTGAGCGCCACCGCCTTCACGGTGTGGAATCAGTCGAACGTCAACGAGAAGGTCTACACCGTTTCGGTTTTGGTCATCGCCGCGGTCACCTGGCTCGCCATCCGCTGGATGGATACGCGCCACCAGCCCGGTAGCGAACGCCTGCTGCTGCTCGCCGGCTACCTGATGGTGCTGGGCTCCACCAACCATCTCATGTCGGTCCTGCCGGCGCCGGCCTTCCTGTTGTTCATCTTGCTGGTCTCTCCGGCAGTCTTTCTGAAGAAGTCGGTCTGGGTCCGGGCCGTCCCGCTCATTCTTCTGGGACTCTCCTTCAATCTGATTCTGCCCCTTCGCGCGGCTCAGGATCCGATCATCAACGAAGGCGATCCCACCTGTGAGTCGGTGGCACCCGCACTGGTGTCCGTCTGGACCAATGGCAAGGCCGGCTGCGAGGCGCTCAGCTACAACCTTCGCCGAGAGCAGTATCAGAAGCCCCCCGTTTCGGAGCGCATGGCGCCGATCGGTGCGCAGCTGACCACTTGGTATCAGTACTTCGACTGGCAGTGGTCCCGTGGGATGGTGCCGTCGGAACTTCCGTTCGGGGCGCGTACGCCGGTGTCGCTGCTCTTCCTTCTCTTGGGCGGAGCCGGGCTCTGGGCCGCATTCAAGGCGAATCGCAACCTGGGGATCTTCCTGGGGACACTCACGGGACTGCTCACGCTGGGACTCGTCTTCTACCTGAACTTCAAGTACGGCTATTCGCTCAATCCCGAGGTGGTCGACCGTGCGCAGCACGAGGTTCGTGAACGCGACTACTTCTTTATCGCCGGGTTTGGCCTGTGGGGGATGCTCGCAGGGATCGGTCTTGTCTGGACCTGGACGGTCCTGAACGAGCGCTTCTTTTCGGGCAAGTCGCGCTGGCTGGCGTCGCCCGTGTTGATCGTGGCCTTCCTGCCGCTGGTGATGAATTGGTCCTGGGCCAGTCGGTCCGGAGACTACGCGGCCCGTGACTGGGCGTTCAACCTTCTGATGAGCGTCGAGCCCTACGCGATTCTGTTCACCAACGGGGACAACGACACCTTCCCGCTCTGGTATCTGCAGGAAGTCGAAGGCATTCGGCAGGACGTCACAGTGGTTGTGGGGCAGTACCTGCACACCGACTGGTATCCCAAGCAGCTCGAAGAGATGACTCGGCCCGAGCGGCAGCGCGCCTTTGTGCCCGAACAGGGTGCCGGGATCTACCAGGATCGGCCCATGCCGACGCGTTCGATCACGCAGCTGACCCATGACGAGATGGACATGATCAGCGGGACGGTGCTGCCGGAGAATCAGCCGATTCCGTTCCCCGAACTGACCGTGGTCTATCCGGCTGGAATGCAGCTGAATCGAGCCAGTTGGCTTGGGCTTCGCTTCATCCTGGATTCCATGGATGAGCGCCCGGCCTACTTCTCCAGCTCCAGCGGCCTCATGAATGATCTGGGGCTTTCCGAATTCTCCATCCGCGAAGGGCTGGTTTCACGGTTGGCCGTGCGTGACCTCGAAGGTGATCAGCCTGTGGGCGTCCTTCAGGGCATTCCCAACTTCGGCGGCGAGTACTTCGATGTCCCTCGCTCGATCCGGCTCTGGGATGAGGTCTATTCCTTCAGAGGGCTGCGGGATCGCGACATCTGGTTCGATCGCGCGACGCTCAACATCCCGTGGCACTTCTACGCACTGTCGCTCCAGCTTTCCGACGTCGTTCGAGATCATCCGGAATTTGCTGCCCGTGCGGATGGATTCAGGGAAGAATCGGACGCTTTTGCGATCGTCGCCGCCGGTGGGATCAAGGGAACCCCTGACGCCGCCGGGCTGCCAGGGGGCGACTGACCTTAGATGGATTCGCTTGGCCCGCCTATTCCAGAACCCTCTGGTGAAGCCCCCGAGCTGAGCCCGGCGGAGGCACTCCGGTATGCCCGACACCTGGTCCTGAAGGGCGTTGGCGAGGCCGGGCAGGGGCGCCTGAGTCAGTCAAAGGTTCTGCTGATCGGGGCGGGGGGGCTGGGGTCGCCGACCGCGCTCTATCTGGCCGCCGCCGGGGTGGGCACGCTTGGTCTGGTCGAGTTTGACCAAGTCGACCTGACCAACCTGCAGCGGCAGATCCTTCACGGCACCGATGACGTTGGCCGTAGCAAGATGGACTCGGCTCTGGATCGCCTGCAGCAGGTGAATCCACACGTCGCTGTGGTCCCGCATCCGGTGCGACTCTCAAGCGACAACGCACGCGCGCTCGTCGGGCAGTACGACATCGTGATCGACGGGTCGGACAACTTCCCCACCCGCTATCTGGTCAACGACGCCTGCGTGCTGGAGGGCAAGCCGTTCGTGTACGGGGCGGTGCTGCAGTGGGAAGGGCAGGTGTCGCTGTTCGGGGCCCAGGGTGGGCCCTGCTACCGCTGCCTGTTCAGCGAGCCGCCCCCGGCCGCTCAGGTCCAGAACTGTGCCGAGGCCGGTGTGTTTGGCGCTCTGCCCGGAATCATCGGGGCCACCCAGGCGCTCGAGGCGCTGAAGTACCTGATCGGGGCGGGGGAGAGCCTGGCCGGGCGGCTGCTGATTCTGGATGCGCTGGACATGCGCTGGCGGGAGATGGGGCTACGTGCGGACCCGGACTGTCCGGTCTGCGGTCCCCGGGCCACCATCACCGAACTGATCGACTATGAGGTGTTCTGCGGGGTTCGGGCGGACGGCACGCCGGTTGATGGGCCTGAGGGCGAGCCGGTCGACACGATCAGCGTCGGGGAGTTGCAGGCCGCCCTTGCGTCTGAGCATCCTCCGGCGCTGGTCGATGTGCGGGAGTCCTGGGAGTGGCGAATCGGGAATCTGGAGAATCTTGGAGCTCGGCATCTGCCGCTGGACCGGCTCATGGCTTCGATGGATTCGTTTCCTGACCGGGATGTGGTGCTGGTCTGTTCGGTCGGGGCGCGCAGTCATGCCGCGGCGGTCGCGTTGATGGCGGCGGGGCGGTCGGGGGTCAGCCACCTGGCCGGGGGGCTGAAGGCGTGGCAGAGCGAGGTCGATCCAGGGTTGGACGTGGCCTGAAAAAAGGCAGGCCCCGCCGCGGTGAGTGCGACGTGGCCTGCCAGTGTGGTGTATCGAAAGTTCCCGAATGGCCGAGACACTTTTGATAGACCACACTAGAATCGGTGCCGGTTCGGTTGCCGCGTCTGGATGACCACGACCCCGTTCCGGGCACGCGAGCCGTAGAGAGCCGTTGCTTCGGTTCCCTTTACGACCTCAAGGCTCTCGATCCCACCTTTCGGAAGGTCCGACAGCGATAGATCCGTGATCACACCGTCAATCACGATCAGGGGGCGCGCTGCGGGATCCAACGCAAGAGACGGCATGGCCGTGAGAATACCCACCTCTGCTTCACCGAACTTGATCTTCTCGCCGGCGACCTCTAACCGCCCGGTCCCGCGGGCTCGGACCTCGTCATCGTAGACCTCCACAGTATCATACCGTGCGGTCGCGGCGGACTCATCACGGCGGCGGACGACCCCGCCACCCGTGCTGGGAACCGCCCGAATGGTTCCAGCGGGAGTCTCTTCATAAACCGCACGGTTCGGTATGCCTCTGACGACAACACCTCCCTCTACGGTCGACGGCACGGCTACGTATTCGTACTCGGCATCCCCTTCGTTCGAGCCAGAAGGCGCGTGGCCCTTGGTCGTGATGACGACCACGCCGTTCGAAGCGCGCTCACCGTACACGGACACGGCGGCTGCGCCTTTGACCAACTCGATCGACTCGATGTCGAGACTGCTGACGTCGGCGAGCGTGCCGTCAGTGATCACGCCGTCGACGATGATGAGGGGCGTAACCGATCCGTCCAACGCCCCTCTAAGTCTGAGCTCGCCGGCGGCCGCCGAGCCGTTCACTCTCTCGACCGTGAACGGCTGCTTCAGTGCAAGCTCACCCTCTGGCAACCAGAGACCCTCGCGCACCACACCCCCCTCAGGAGCTTTCCATATCCCATCTACGCTTGCTTCGCTGAGCTGATAGACCGCGACTCCCCGCTCCGCATGCTGGAAAGGAACCAGACCTCGAACGGCCGACACGTCGGTTTCGACCGGGACCTCTTCGTACACTCGGCCGCGATACTGCCACAGATTTGATGCGTCCTCAAGCTCGATCTCATTGATCGCTCCACGAATGACGCTCTCATCAACGGGAGCGGTGAACTGACCGGCACTCCCGCTCACTTCGGTGACCACGAACTCACCGGTGGGCTCAACCTGAACCGCGGTCGGATTGGGCGTTTCGCACGCCGCCACTACCAGGATCGCAGCCATTCCGGCGAGCGCGAACGCGCGCACGGGCCGCGTCACTTGCAGACGTTGCTTCATCATCATCAACCTCCGTTCAAGGAAAGACGCGGGTTCCTGCAGCATGGTCGCGAGGGCGTATCGCGTCGGGGCCCCCTGCATGGTTACAAGCAGCCGTCCGTAGCGGGCTGCGGAGACGCCAGAGCCCAGCACCCGGGCGTCACAGTCGAGCTCGATGGCGCGGCGCAGTCGGCGAAACTGGAACCACATCAGGGGATTCCAGGGCATCGCACAGAGCAGGCCGGCACCGACCATCAACAGAGCTGGGTCGCGTGCCAGTCGGTGCTGGTTCTCATGGCGGAGCACCATCGACAACTGTCCGGCATCGAGTGCCAGCAGGTGGCGGGGCAGAACGATCTCAGGACGGATCACCCCGACCACGGCCGGGCCGAAGTCGTCAGTCACCCGCACGTCGGTCTCGCCAATCCGTGCCGAGGCCCACCCGTGTCGTCCGCGGCGCAGGCGCGTCCATCCGCCCAGCAGGAAGGCCCCGCCGATGAAGCTGAGCGCGGCGAGTCCCCACGGGAGCCAGGGGCGCGCGACCTCCCAGCTGGAGATGGCCCGCTCAGTGACCTGGACCGGCACGAGCATCGAGACTTCACTCGCGGCCTGTGCGTCCTGGCCGAGGAACTGCTGCATCCGTTCGGTGCCTTGTGCCGGCCCTGAGGGCAGGAGTCCGAGCCCGGAGATCGTCAGAGTCGACACCGTCGCGACCAGCCAGATCCATCGAGTCGGCCACCGGACGGCTTCAAGGGCAAGTTCACACAGGACCGCGGCGGCTGAAACGAGAGCCGCCACCGCCAGCGCATAGATCACAAAGGAGAGGCTCATTTGTCTTCGCCTCCTTCTGCGCCCTCGAGTTCGTCGAGGATGGCACGCATCCGCTCAATCTCCTCCGCGTTCGGCGCCCGCTCCGACACCAGTCGTGCCAGGAGCAATTCGGCCGAACCCTGAAAGACCTTGTCGACCAGCCGGCTCAGTGCGGCGCCGCCAGCTTCATCCGGTCCGACCACGGGGATGTAGCGGTAGGCTCGCCCTTCCGGCTCGTGGCGGACTGCGCCCTTCTCTTCAAGGATCTGCAGCAGCTTGAGGACCGTGGTGTAGCCCACCTCGCGGTCCAGGGTCTCGCGGACCTCGGCGACCGTGCCAGACTCAGCCTCCCAGAGGACGGACATGATGTCGAGTTCGCGTTCCGTGAATCGAGTGGTGTTCCCCATGTCGTGCTCCCGCCCCGGGCGGTTGATGATTCTTGTGGTGCAGCATCGGACGCGACTGCCGGCTCCGAATACCCATTCACGAAGTTCTTCGTAATTGAGGATAAGGATGTTCCCGGGGGTTTGTCAACGAAGATGTTCGTAGATGGTGAGGGCGGGGCAGAGAGTCAGCCCTGGAAACGCCGATTTCCGCCCCCCTGTTGCGAGTTGAAGGCCACCGCCAGGCTGCTTCGGTCGCATGGTTTTGTGATGGGGATGCCGCCCTCGGTCGTCCTACAGCACGGCGCCGAACGCCCGCCCGACCAGCGCGGTCAGAGCCATGGCCACGGCACCCCAGAGAGTGACCCGTACGCTACCTCGTATTACAGCGGCACCGCCGATTCGGGCAGCGACCGCTCCCAGGATTACGAGCGAGGCCAGCGACGCGACGGTTACCGATTCGCTGAGTTGAGCCAGCGGGGTAGCCACGGCCACGCCGAGAGGGAGAGCAGCGCCCGCGGCAAACGCGAGGGCGGAGGCGATGGCCGCCTGAATCGGCCGAGCGAGATGGATGTCCGAAAGGCCCAACTCGTCTCGGGCATGAGCCCCCAACGCATCGTGCGCCGTCAGCTGCGCAGCCACTTGACGAGCCAGCGCGTGATCCAGCCCCCGCGATGCGTAAATCGCCACCAACTCATCGAGTTCAAGATCCGGATTGTGCTCAAGTTCACGGCGCTCGCGCTCCAGGTCAGCCTTTTCGGAGTCTGCCTGTGAACTCACAGAGACATACTCTCCGGCCGCCATCGACATGGCCCCCGCGACCAAGCCCGCGATTCCCGCAAGGAGTACCTGCGGTCGTCCGGCGCTGGCTGCGGCGACACCAAGGAGCAGGCTGGCGGTCGAGACGATTCCGTCGTTGGCACCCAGGACAGAGGCTCGGAGCCACGCCGAGCGCTCTACAAAGTGAGGGTCTGAATGCCAAGAGTGGGGAAGAGACACCAGGAGCTCCATGGAAGTCGTCGAGGTCGGAACTCAAAGATCGTCAAAACTGTCCTCAGGCGGGCGGGACGGCTTCAGGACCTGTCCGGCTGAGTGGCCCCCTGCTGTCTCCTACCAGGCCGCCAACTCGGCCAGCGACTCTTTGATCCGCGGCGTCTGCGGCAGGATGACTTCTTCCAGGTCCGGCGAATACGCCACCCAGGTGTCCATGGCGCCGACCCGCTTCACCGGAGCGTCGAGATAGACGAAAAGGTCGTCCGCGATTCGCGCTGCGATCTCCGCACCGATGCCGAAAGAGACGGCGTCTTCGTGGATCACGATCACCCGATTGGTCTTCTTGACCGAGGTGGCGATGGTGTCCCTGTCGAGCGGCGCGAGTGTCCGCAGGTCGATCACGTCGCAGGTCACACCCGACTCCTTCTCGAGCTGATTGGCCGCGTCGAGTGAGCGCTTCACCAGCGCGCCGCAGGTCACGATGGTGATGTCCGAGCCCTCGCGGATCAGGTTGGCCTTTCCGAAGGGGATCATGTAATCCGGTCCCGGATACTGCCCCTTGTTGTAGACCTGCCGGTAAAGGTGTTTGTGCTCCAGGAAGAGGACCGGATCCTCTCCGCGGATCGCCGTCCGCAGCAGGCCGGCGGCGTCTTCTGCGCTGGAAGGGATGACCACCCTCAGGCCCGGGGTGTGCGTAAAGAGCGTGGCGCCGGTCTGCGAGTGATAGATGCCGCCACCCTTCAGGTATCCGCCGTAGGTGGTGCGAATGACCACGGGGCAGCTGAATGAGCTGTTCGAGCGATAGCGGAGCGTGGCCAGCTCGTTCCGGATCTGGTGGAAGGCGGGCCAGATGTAGTCGAAGAACTGGATCTCGACCACCGGGCGCAGCCCCCGCATTGCCATTCCGATCGCGCGGCCGACGATGTTGGCTTCGGCGAGCGGGGAGTTGAACACCCGGTTGCTACCAAAGCGCGTCTGCAGTCCATGCGTCACCTTGAAGACGCCGCCTTTGCCTTTCACCTCGCCAAGGGCGTCCTCACGGGACGCATCAGCCACATCCTCCCCGAAGACCACGATCCGTGGGTCGCGCTCCATCTCGTCGCGCATGCACGAGTTGAGCAGGTCGACCATCGTCAGCTTCTTGTCTTCCTCGTACTGCGCCGCAGTATCGAAGTCCGGACCGGTGATGTCGACGTCCTCGCTGAAGAGGTGCCGCATCGCAGTCTCGGGAGCGGGCTGCGGGTGCTCCAGGGCGCGATCGGCGGCGTCGGCCACGTCCTTCTCGGCCGTCTTCACCATCGCATCCAACTCTTCCTCGGTCGCGAAGCCGTTCTTGAGGATCAGTTCGCGAGTGCGAAGGAGCGGATCCCGTCCCGCATGCTTCTCGCGCTCAGCGGCGGAGCGGTAGTTGCTCTCATCGTCCGACAGAGAGTGGGAGTATGGCCGAATGCAGTGCGCGTGCAGCAGGGCCGGACCCTTCCGCTGACGGCAGTGGTCGACCAGTTCGGAAGAGACCCGATAGGTATCGACCACATCCGTCCCGTCGCACTCGCGGATCAGCAGGTTGGGGAAGCCGGTCAGGAGCTTTGAGACGCTGCCGCCGGCGGTCTGAACTTCGACCGGCACGGAGATGGCGTACTCGTTGTCTTCGACAATGAAGAGGACCGGGAGCTTGAGGTTGCAGGCGGTGTTCATCGCCTCCCAGAACTCGCCCTCGGACGTGGTGCCATCACCCGCCGTACAGATGACGATCTCGTCATCGGCGAATGACGACAGGTGCTCCTGCATGTCGGGGCTGATCCCGGCTCGCATTCCCGCCTCGGCGGCACCGACGGCCTGCAGGAACTGGGTGCCCGTCGGCGACGAGGTGCTGGCGATGTTGTAGCGGGCGTCACCGTAGTGAGCGGGCATCTGCCGTCCACCGGAAGCCGGGTCGGCCTCGGCGGCAACCGCCTGTAGCAGGTGATCCAGAGCCGTCTGTCCCAGGGAGAGCGCAAAGGCCCGATCCCGGTAGTAGAAAAAGCTCCAGTCCTTGGTCGGATCCATGTGTTCGGCAACGGCAACGCCGATGGCTTCGTGTCCCGCACTGGAGATCTGGAAGAAGATCTTGTTCTGTTGCTTAAGGCGAATCTCGCGGTCATCGATAGACCGCGAAGTCACCATGGTGCGATAGAAGCGGAGGATCTGATCTCCGGAAAGTCCTGCAAGGTCGCTGTCGGGACTGGTTTCGGCGGTGCTGGTCGTCATTGCTGGCTCACACGTTCCGTCGAACGCAGGCCGGGGAGTCCGGGCCCGCAAAGCGAGAGAATCTAATGCCGAAGTGGGTGCGACCGAAGTGGACGAGGGCGGGGTCGGGTCACTCCCACCCCCCGCCCCCTCCAACTCGCAAAGGTGGGGGGCCATGCGGGCCAATCCATGGCTCGATCAGCCTGAGCCACCGGCGCCCCCCTCTACTCCGCTTTCAGCGTCTCCAGCGGGTCCGTTCTACCTGCCCGCCAGGCCGGTACCCACGAAGCGACCACCGCCGTCGCCATCAGGATCACGGCGGACACTACCAGCGTGCTCAGGTCCGTGGCCTCGACGCCATAGAGAAAGCTCTCCAGCACTCGGCCCGCATACCATGCGACGGCCAGTCCAACGCCAACGCCGATCAGGGAGTGAGTGAACCCACGCCGCACGACGGTACTCTGAATCCGCGCCCGTCCCGCGCCCAGCGCCAGACGGATTCCCAGCTCCTTCTTCTGCTGGCTGACCGCGTAGAGCAGTGTGCCGTACAGGCCGGCTGCCGCCAGGACCAGCGCCAGGACTCCGAAGGTGCTGAACAGAATGGAGCCAAAACGCCTGGCGGCGGACGACCGGTCGATCCAACTCTCCAGCGTCTCCACCGCCGGCACGGGCAGATTGGGTTCTGCCGACCAGATCGCTTCCCGAATGGCCCCGGCCAGCATCTCGCTTCCCGGATCCGTGCGGATGGCGAACGTCACGCGGTCTATGGGGAAGGGGAGCGCCTCAATTGGGAGGTAGACGGCGTAGTCGTGCGCCTGATCAAGTCCGTAATGAAGCGTCGGTTCGGCGACGCCCGTCACCAGCAGGCCGCTTCCCAGTTCCGGGAGTTCCTTGCCAATCGCGGCTTTGGGCGATCCGAAGAGACGGATAGCGAGTCCCTGGCTGATGACCGAGGGTGTCGGGCTGTCGCCTGGATTGGTCGATCCCCAGATGCCACCCGCCACCAGTTCGGTCCCGAGGGCGCCGAAGAAGTCCCCTCCGGCCGTGTGCATGATGAGTCTGATCGGGTTGGAGTCGGGCTCGTCCGGCGGCGTGTAGCTGTTACTCCAGCAGCAGTTCTGGCCCCCAACGAATTCGAACGGAGCTTCCATTCCGTAACTCACCGCCCGGACCCCAGGCACCTCGGAGATGGCCCTGGTGACTTCGTCCATTCGCGCCCGGTAGTCGTCGGGCGTCTCGATATTGGCCGGATTGAGCGGAACCATGAGGACGTCGGCCACATCCATCCCAGTGTCCCGCGACGCCACGGTCATGAAGCTCTTCATGAGCAGGCCAGCGGATGAAACAAGCACCATCGAAATCGCGACCTCGCCAATGATCAGGCCACTGCTCAGGGCACGGATCGACCTGCCACCACTCATCCCCGGCCCACTGCCGCGCAGCGAATTCTGTACGTCCCGCCCGAGTGTGCGAATGGCCGGCACCAGGCCGAAGATCAGAGCGGTTGATGTCGCCAGAGCCGCTGCGAAAAGGAGGACCCGCCAGTCGAGTGCGATCTCGGAGCTTCGCGGGAGATCAGCGGTCCAGGCCGAGAAGCCGACCAGGGCCAGCTTGCCGAGCCCCAGTCCCAGAAGGCCTCCAGCCACCCCGACCGACAGGCTCTCGGCAGCGAGTTGGCCGAGAAGGTTGCCGGTCCGCGCGCCCAGAGCCCGGCGAATGGCCATCTCCCGTCCTCGCGAGATCCCGCGTGCCATGAACAGGTGGGCAACGTTGGCGCAGGCGACGAGCAGAAGGAGTCCAACTGCCCCCAACAGAGTGAACAGACCGGCTCTGACGTCGCCCGTGGTGCGCTCGTGAAGGCTGACCAGCGGCCAGTCCGGGCGCTCCGAGTAGTAATCCGGGAAAAGAGCTTGGACCTCGGCGCCGACCTGATCCAGTTGCAGGTCCGCGGTCTCGATCGAGACCGCCGGCGCCAGGCGGGCGACGATGCTGTGGGCGTGGTAGCCGCTCTCGTCGAGGTCCGGACTGGTCCAATCGATCGGACGAAACAGCTGCACCGGTGACCCCACGAGTGTGGTGGGCAGGACCAGTTCGCGGTTCAGAACCCCGACAACCTCAATGGACTGACCGTCGAGCGAGACGGTGCTGCCCACCAGAGCTGGATCGCTTCCCCACACGTCCTGCCAAGCCTGCCAGGTTACAACGGCGATTCCGATGTTGTTTCTGTCGCTGTCGACGAGGAGGCGGCCCAGGTGGGGGCGAGCGCCGAACAGCGTGAAGAAGCTCGGGGTGGTCTGGATTCCGTGGAGTCGGATCGGGCTGGCGCCGGGCCGGGTCAGGTTAAGGGTCGCCCCGCTCGTCGCGGTCCACAGTTCGAATGCTTCAACGTCGTCCATTCGGCGCATGGTCGCGCCGTTGTGCGACCCGTTCGTCATGTAGACCAGGCGGTCGGACGCCGGGTAGGGAAGGGCGCGCAGCAGTACGCCGTCGACCACGGTGAAGACCGCGGTGACCGCCCCAACTCCAAGCCCCACCAGCAGGATTGCCGCCCAGGTAAACGTGGGTGCCTTCCTGAGCGAGCGCATCGCGTATCGAACATTCCTGAGCAGACTCCCCATCCCATCCCATCCTTGTTTCCGGTTCGGTCCATGCCCTGACGGGCTCTTCCTGAGTCCTGCGGCTTCAAGCCATTCGAGCACGACTACCGGTACCAGTCGGATGATCGCACGAGCCGTGATCCAGAACCTCTGGGCGGGGCTCGCAGTGGCTTCAAGCTGATCGTGCAGAGTCATCCGCATGGCAGCGCCGTCCTGCTGGCGAATCGCCGCGGGCAATGCGAGGGCAAACAGGGCGAAGAGCCCCTCGAGCGGGTGACGCCTCTGGGTCACTGGTCTCGGCCTCCAGCCAGTGCCGGGCGGGCCTGCCCCAGAAGCCGCTCCAGCCTCGCGATCTCGGCGGAGAGCAGTTCCCGACCGGGGCCGGTGATGCGGTGCACTCGCCGGCGTACCTCTTCGCTCTCTTCTTCGGCAATCCAGCCCAGCTCCCGCATGCGCCGGAGCACGCGATACAGATTGGCCGGGTCCAGAAGCACCCCTGACTCTGAACGCTGCTCGACGGCCTTGATCAGCCCGTACCCGTGCAGCGGAGCCTCGGCCAGCACCGAAAGAATCAGCAGGTCGCGTGGAGCGAGCGGGAGATAGTCGAGGATGTCCATGAGCCGTCGGCGTAGGTATCGGTAAGGTGACTGTCTGTCACTCTACAGATAGTGGGACGAGCCGATCCTGAAAAGGGTTGCACCGGAACGGCTCCCATCATGCGATCCTGAGCCGCGGCCTGCGATGACCCGGCCGGGAGGTCTGCCGAGTCCGGGCCCTACTCCGACCGAAAACTCCGCCTGAGCGAGGCAGAGACTTCGGTGGCGTCGTCGGTGGGGCGTTCGCAGGCATAGGCGCGACAGACCCAGGCGGTGGCCCGTTCAAAGGCTGGGGACCGGTCCTTCAGAAGCGGGAACGGCGCCGGGTTCATGGCCTGCGCCGCACCGGTCAGCGCTCGGAATGGCAGGAAGTCAGCCCAGACAGCGGCCAACAGAGGGTCCCGTCCCTGATCGCTGGTTCCGACGATCGCGATTTCCAGCGGAGGGGTCAGCACCCTCTCCATCTGGGTCAGCAGCCGTCCGAACCCGCCCGGAAAGCGCGCGGCGCTTCCAGCCTCGCGGGACATGACTGCTTCGGCCATCTCACGCCATTCGCCGCGGTCGGTCAGATGGGACAGGCGCAGGAGCAACTCCACGGCCAGAGAATTGCCCGAGGGTGTCGCAGAATCGGTGAGGTCCCGCGGGCGAACCACCAGTTCCGAATCGGACTCGGCGTCAAAGAACATTCCAGTGTCCCGATCCAGAAAGCCCTCGACCATCCCTTCGCAGCAGTCTATGGCAGCCTCGAGCCACCGAGGCTCCAGGGTCGCTTCATGCAACGTCAGGAGCGCGTTGCCCAGACCGCCCCAGTCTTCCAGGAAGGCCGTAATCCGAGCGTCCCCATCCATCGAGACTCGCACCAGACCCGAGCGCACACCGTCGGCAACGAAGTGGACGCGCACGAGGTAGTCCGCGGCTGCCCGGGCGGCGTCCAGGTAGTCGGGTCGCCCCAGAACCGCCCCGGCCTCAGCCAGCCCCCGGATCGTCATCGCATTCCACGACGCGACCACCTTGGTGTCCTGCAGTGGTGGGACCCGCTGGGCTCGGACCGCGTGCAGGAGGGCCCGCGACGCGCGGAACTCCGCCAGGAGCTCCTCGGCAGACACATCCTCGGCCGCGGCCATCTCCTCAAGCGAACCAACGGGGTGCGGGATGCTGTCCCCCTCGAAGTTGCCGCCCGGTGTGATGTCGTGGGTGCGGCAGAAACGCGCTCCGGCTTCCTCGCCGAGCACGGCCGTGACCTGTTCCGGCGACCAGACGTAGAACTTGCCTTCGACGCCCTCCGAGTCGGCATCCCAGGCGGCCGAAAAGGCTCCACACTCAAGCTGGAAGGTCCGGATAAGGTCGTCCGCGACCTCAACGGCGGTCCGGGCGAATTCCGGATCGCCCGTCAGCTGGAAGGCGTTCACGTAGAGCCGCAGGAGCAGCCCGTTGTCGTAGAGCATCTTCTCGAAGTGCGGCACCAGCCAGTGCTCGTCCACCGAGTATCTGTGGAAGGCGCCCCCGACCTGGTCCCGCATCCCGCCCCGGGCCATCGCTCGCAAGGTTGTGACGCACGCCTCCATCAATGGCGCCTCACCCCGCACGGCCGCTCGCGCCAGAAGGAACTCCCAGACCACCGGCTGCGGGAACTTGGGCGCACCACCGATCCCACCCAGGGCCGAATCGAAGTTCTGCATCAGGTGCTGCGAGCCGGAGCGGGCAACGGCCTCGAACGCAGCCATCGGTCCGCTGTCGCCTCTCCCCGACTGTGGGCCCAGGTCAATCCCGGCGTGGTCTCCGGCTTCAAGGGTGGACTGCTGGAGCATTCCCAGAAGCTGGGCCGCCGCACGATCCACGTCCTCGCGCTGTTTGTCCCAGGCCTCGTGGATTCCGGTCAGCACCTGTCGGAACGAGGCCATGCCGTGGCGCGGCTCGGGCGGAAAATAGGTCCCGCCAAAGAAGGGCTCCCCGGACGGCTTCAGGCAGACTGTCATGGGCCAGCCTCCTCGACCGGTCATCGCCTGGACCGCGCGCATGTACAGGCCGTCCACATCCGGTCGCTCTTCGCGATCCACCTTCACATTCACGAACCAGCGGTTCATGAGTTCGGCGACTTCGGGATCGGAGAACGACTCGTGCTCCATCACGTGACACCAGTGACACGCCGAGTAGCCCACCGACAGGAGAATGGGACGGTCCGTCGCCCGCGCCAGTTCCAGCGCTTCCTCGCCCCACGGATACCAGTCGACGGGGTTCTCCGCGTGTTGGCGGAGGTACGGGGACGATTCATGGGCCAGGCGATTCATATGCGCCTACTCAAGGTAGGTGTAGCCCTCGAGCCCCTCGTCCAGGACCCGACGCATAACGACCGCTTCGGCCAGAGTCAGCCGCTTGCGAGCGACCGCCGCCTCGATCTCCTTGCGCAACGCTCTCCGCATTTCGTCGGCATTGAACTGCACATAGCCGAGCACATCACGAACCGTGTCGCCCTCGACGATCTCCTCAATACTGACTGCGCCCTCGTCGTCCACCCGCACATGCACGGCGTGGGTGTCTCCGAACAGATTGTGCAGGTCGCCAAGCGTTTCCTGATAGGCGCCAGTCAGGAAGACGGCCAGGTAGTAGGGCTCGAACTCTCCAGCTGGGCCGCCATTGCTGCCGGTGCGGAGGGCGTGGAGGGGGAGGGTTGAGCGGACCTCGCTCTCGCTGGGAAACTTGTCCAGCTTGCCGTCTGAATCGCAGGTGATATCGGCCAGGAAGCCTCGCCGCGTTGGTCGCTCATTGAGTCGGTGAATCGGCATGACCGGAAACACCTGGTCGATCGCCCAGGCATCGATGAGCGACTGGAAGAGCGAAAAGTTCGAGAAGTACAGGTCGCCCATCCGGTCGGGCAGATCATAGAGTTCTTCAGGAAGGTCGTCGCCGAGGCGCTTCAGAATCCCGTTCTCAATCGCCCAGTAGAGCTCCTCGGTCGCCGCCCGTGACCAGATGTCGATGTAGCCCAGGTTGAACAGGCTTGTCGCCTCACCGATGGCATGCTCGGCGTCGTTGTGGATCTCAAGGGGGTCTCCGCCCTTCTTGAGGCGACCCCATGCGTCGGCCAGATCCAGGAGGGGCTGAGGTGTGTCGTCGAACGGTGCGGAAAGCGACTTTTCCACCAGAGCCGCATCGGGCTCTTCGGGAAAGACGCGGCTTCCTACCACCTGGAAAACAAGGAGGCCGGAGTGGGCCACGAGTGCGCGTCCCGACTCAGTTACCAGGTCCGGATGAGCCACGCCGGCGTCGTCGCAGATGGCCTGTACTCGATAGACGATGTCTTCCGCGTACTGCTCCAGCGTGTAATTGACCGACGAGTCCGTCGCAGATTTGCTGCCGTCGTAGTCGACGCCCAGGCCACCGCCCAGGTCGAGCGTGCCCATCGGTGCACCCAGTTTTACCAGCTCCACGTACAGGTGAGCCAGTTCCGAGACGGCATACTTGAGCGTGCGGATGTCGAAAATCTGCGAGCCGATGTGGCAGTGCAGCATGCGCAGTCCTTCGAGCAGTTCCTGCTCCCGAAGGAAGTCCACCGACTTGAGGATCTGGCTGACCGAGAGCCCGAACTTTCCGCGGAAGCCAACCGAGCCCGCCCATCGCCCGATCCCGCCGCTGGCGAGCTTGGCGCGGATGCCGAACTGGGGTTTGACGCTATGTGTCCGGGCCTGCCTGACCAGCAGTTCCAGCTCATGCGGCTGTTCCATGACCGGAAGGATGTTGCGCCCCATCTTGGCGGCCAGGATCACGGTCTCGATAAACTCGGAGTCCTTGAAGCCGTTGCAGATGAACGGCATGTCATTCAAGCCTTTCGTCAGCGCCAGTCCGGCGAGCAGTTCCGGCTTGGAACCCGCCTCGATCCCAAAGCCGATGTCCTTGCCCACATCCCGAATCACTTCGCAGATGTGGCGTTGCTGATTGACCTTGATCGGGTATACGCAGGTGTACTTTCCCTTGTATCCCGCACCGGCAATGGCGCTGTCGAAAGCCCCTCGGATATGCCGCATTCTGTGTTCCAGAATGCCATCGAACCGCAGGACCACTGGCGGTGCGATACCGCGTTCGCCAAGTCCCTCCACCAGTTCCAGCAGATCGATCGATGCGGCTGAATCCTGTTTCGGGCGAACGACCACAGTGCCACGTTCTGAGACGCCGAAATAGCCGCCGCCCCAGTTTTCAAGCCCGTACATGGCGCCTGACATTTGGGCGTTCCAGAGATCGTCGGGCGTGCTGTCGGCCATGGGAGCGGGGGTCTTGGGATCAGGCAGAACAATCGGATGAGAGGATTTTTGGGTACCCGCCTGTCCCGAACAAGTGCACCGGGCGCGATCGGTTCGCTTGTTCGGTGCCGCATGCGGGCCTAGCTTGAAGTCAGAATCATTTGTTTCCACCACGGGAGATGAGGTCGCCCTTGAAGCTGCTTCGGCCCCTGGTCGTACTGTCACTCAGGCGGCCCCACCGGATTCCAGCCATCGTCGGTATGGGCTGGGCATTTCGCGCCCGTGGTTGGTATCGGCGGTTTCCGTTCATTCCATGGCCTTCGGCACAGTATGTGCGGTGGAGGATGGAAACGGCCTGGGGTTCCGCTGAAGCAGAGCCCGAACAGGACGAACTCGAGCGTTTCGTTGTCTGGTCCGCACGCATGCGGGCCCTCATGTAAGAGAGCCGATGTTCAGACTATTTCTGCTCATCATCTTCGGATTCGTAGCGGCCATGTATTTCCCCGATTCCAGAGCAATGCTTCTGGATAAGGGGGCGCCGGTCATTAATCCGTTTCTGGAGATGGCGACGACTTCCGAGATGAATCGGGTCGCCAACGATCTGCTCGCCTATCGTCGAGAGAATTTCGGTCGTCTCCCCGACCGCCGGCAGTTTCCGACCTGGCTGGACGACCAGTATTCCGGGGACGCCGATCGCGACTCTTGGGCCACTGCCTACGAGTACCTTCCCGGACGCCGCGACTTCCAGCTCCGCTCGTACGGGCCTGACCGGACCAGATCGACCCTCGACGACATCGTCGTCACCCGCGTCCTCAACTAGGCTGGGGGAGCATTCGCCCCCATGGGCGCGCTGACGCAGTACGTCGCCGAGTACGGCGCCGCGGTCATCTTTCTGCTCGCGATTCTGGAAACGTCCTTCGTGACCGGCCTCGTCGTCCCCTCGGGCATGGCGGCAGCCTTCGCGGCAGCAATTTCCATCGGGCAGCCCAATGAGATCATGACGGTGGCGCTTTCTGCCGCTGCTGGTGGATTCGTGGGCGACATGGTGGGCTACTGGATCGGCCGCCGCGGTGGTGAGAGACTCAAGGCCGGCGACGGATGGGTGGGCCGAGCCGTGCGAAAGCACGAACGGAAATCACTGAAGTTCTTCGGGCGGCACCCCTTCTTTTCGGTGACCCTCGCCAGGCTGGTCTCCTTTGTCCGCACGCTCATGCCGATGGGTGCTGGCATGGCCCGGATTCCGTTTCCGGTCTACGTCATGTACGAAATCCCCGGCCTGCTCGCCTGGACCGCCCTGTACGTCGGTATCGGCGTTGTTGCGGGAGAGAGTTGGCAGGAAGTGGGCAGGATGGTCGGGGCGGGTTGGATCGTCCTCTTCGCCGTCGCCGCGGTCGTCATTCGTGTTCGCGCCCGGCGTCCCCGGCCTGCCCAGGCAACGGCCGCGCGAGGTTCCGAGTGATCCGCGTGGGTCTGACCGGCAATGTCGCGTCGGGAAAGTCGACCGTGGCGGCATCCTGGCGGGATGCCGGGATCCCCGTGGTCAGTGCCGACGCACTTTCTCGGCAGGTGATGCTTCCCGACAGTTCGGCTCTGGAGCAGATCGTGGATGCGTTCGGCGAAGGGATGATTGGGCCCGACGGAGCCATGGATCGAGCGGCCATGCGTCATCTGGTTTTTGGTGATGACGCTGCCCGCGCTCGCCTTGAAGGGATCCTGCATCCGCAGATCGGAGATGCCCGTGATGCCTGGATGGCTGAGCAGAAGGCCGCCGGCGAGTTCCTGGTCGTGGCGGAGATCCCGCTCCTGTACGAGATCGGGGCCGAGACCGACTACGACGTGGTCGTTTTCGTCGATGCCACGGAACAGGTCCGCCTGCACCGGATCATGACCGACCGCGGACTGGACGAGGGAATCGCCCGGCAGATCATGGCGTCCCAGATGGACCCCACGCTCAAGCGGAGTCGGGCCAACATCGTCATCCCCAACAATTCAGGGGTGGAAGCGCTTCAGCGAGAAGCGTCCGCCCGGCTGGGAGATCTTCTTCGAACGGCCGGAGAGGGCGATGCAAAACCCACGCTCCTGCCGCGCTGGGATGTGCCACCGGGCGAGATGATGCGGCTGGATCTCCACATGCACACGCGCGGCTCGTGGGATTGCATGTCGGGCCCCGAGCGGAATCTGGAGCAGGCGCGCGCCCGGGGCGTCGAGCGGATCGCGCTCACGGACCACAACCGCCTTCACGTGGCACTGCGAATGGCGGAGAAGTACCCCGACGCGATCATTCCGGGGGAAGAGGTAAAGACCGCCGAGGGAATCGACGTAATCGGCCTCTACCTTTCCGAAGAGATCCCCAAAGGGACCCCGGCTCGGGAGACCATCGCCGAGATTCGAAGGCAGGGTGGGATCCCCTACCTCCCGCACCCCTACGCCGCAGGAAAGGGTGGCGGAGGTCGGTACGCCGAGGAACTGGCCCCTCTGGTGGACGTTGTCGAGGTGTTCAATGCTCGTCTGCACCCGGTCACCCTGAACGACCCAGCCGAACTGCTGGCGCGGCGCTTTGGCCGTCTTCGCAGTTCGGGTTCGGACGCTCACACGGTCGAAGAGGTCGCGGGGGCTTACATTGAAGTGCCTCGTCACGAGAACACGCCCGAGGGACTTCGGTCCGCGCTCCGGCATTCGATCGTGCATGGACGAGAGGCGTCGCAACTGGTGCATCTGGCCTCGACTTGGGCCAAAGTCAGAAAGAAGCTGCCCGGGGGCTGGCACTCCGAGTAGCGTGGTTTTTGAACATGAACCTGAGTCCGGTTCGGGTGTTTGAGGTCCCAGTCCGGGGCACACCCGGCGCCCAAACCTTTGATCCGACGAGTTCCCGTTGAGCTATAGCACGCCCTCCCACCGAATCGAACCCGCTCGCAAGGCCGCCGAGGCCATGAGAGCCGCCCGTCGCGTGGTGCTGACCACCCATGTGAATGCAGACGGTGATGGGACCGGCTCGGAGATCGCGGTGGCGTCATGGCTGCGAGCGATGGGGACCGAAGCCTTCATCGTGAACCCGACGCCGTATCCCGACCTTTTCAAGTTTCTGATCCCTGACAAGAACTGGGTGCTGTCGGCAGCCTCGGATCGGGCTCAGGAGGTCTGTGCCTCGGCCGACCTGGCTGTCGTACTGGACACGGGTGAGGTGCCCCGGATCGGGCGAGTCAAGCCGATGATCTCGCACCTGCGGACCATCGTGATCGATCACCATCCGGTAGGTGGCAAGCCCATCGGTGGGCTTTCCTATCGCGATGCGACCGCCAGTGCCACGGGAGAGATGCTCTATGATCTGTTCCTGGCGGTGGACGGTCCCTGGCCCGAGGAAGCACTCCGCGGGATGTATGTCGCCATGATGACGGACACGGGCAACTTCCGCTTCGCCAACTCATCGGCGGAGGCCCATCGGGTAGCCGCTGAACTGATCACCCGGGGTGTTGAACCCGAGGTTCTCTACAACCAGGTCTACGCCTCGGCACCCATGCGGCGGTTTCAGCTTCTTGAGAGTTGCCTGGCCACCCTCGATTCAAAGGACGGCGTCTCATGGATGTGCGTCCCGACCGAGCGGTATCAGGCGCTGAAGGCGTCACCTGATGACCTGGAAGGGCTGGTCGACTTTCCCCGTTCGCTGGAAAAGACCGAGGTGGCCCTCCTGTTCCGTGGAACCAGCTTGGCGGGCACGAAAGTGTCCTTCCGATCCAACGGGTTGGTAGACGTGAACGAGTTGGCACGCGAATTTGGCGGGGGCGGACACATCCGCGCCTCCGGTGCCCTGGTCGAAGGCAACATGGATCAGGCCATCAAGACGGTGGTGGAACGGACCCGTCGCGCAGTCGCAGCCGCTCGAAACCCACGCCAGGAAACAGCGTCCTCTTGAGTCATCCCCATTCACGTAAGGCCGAAGGCCCCGGAGTTCCCGAGGCGGTCCCGCGGGCAGTCCAGAATCTGGGTGCGCACTACGGTGCCGAGGCGCTTGATCGTCTGTGGATCTTTCCGCCCATGATCAAAGGACGGCGGGAACGCGGTCTGGTCACGGCCAGTCGCTTCACTCCTGAAATGGAGGACGAGCGGAGAATTCTGGTTACGGCGTCCTATCTGGGAGAGCGGACCGGCAAAGGGCTGACC
The DNA here is from genome assembly GCA_041688945.1 of Gemmatimonadota bacterium. Lineage (GTDB taxonomy): Bacteria > Gemmatimonadota > Gemmatimonadetes > Longimicrobiales > Gaopeijiaceae > Gaopeijia. Next base: position 35,227 of record JBDNHE010000087.1, read on the forward strand.
TTCGAGTGTTCGATCGACGAGGCAGGGATTGCGCCGCCTGATCGACTGCCCCGCGTGATGGCGGGCGTGGTACGCCGCGCCGGAGAGGACCTGGGCGACGCCCGCGAAGTCGAGATCGGGGGAGACGAGGCGGCCTTTCTGGAGCTGCTTGAGACTCTGGGTATGGATCTGCTTGATCCGGAACTTCCTCCGGTTTTTGTGGAGGCCGTCGAAGAGCCTGCAGAAGAGGGTGAAGCTGTCGACCCCGGAGAAGCTGGCGATCCCGACGAGGCTGCCAGGGGAGGCGTGCCGTCATGAGTGCGGCGATGTCGCCGACCATGGCACTCTTTCATCGCTTCCTGAGGGAACAGGGACTCCCGGTCACCAATCAGCGCGAGGCGGTCGCCTCCGTGGTTCTGGATTCCGACGAACACCTTTCGGTCGATCAGATCGAATCGCTGTTGCGCGAAAAGAGCGAGAAGATCGGCAAGGCGACCGTCTACCGGACGCTTGATCTGCTGGTAAAGAGCCGCCTGGTTGATGAACTCGACTTTGGCGAGGGATTCAAGCGCTACGAGCAGCGTCTGTCCCGGAAGTCCGTTCACGAGCATCTGGTCTGCCAGTCGTGCGGTGGGGTGACCGAATTTCCGTCACCCGAGATGCCCGCCATCGAAGCTCGCGCGGCCCGAGAACATGGGTTTCGCCCCGTGCGCCACCGCCTGGAGATTTACGGGCTGTGCCGGGAATGTCAGGCCCAGGGCGTCGAACTGACTCCCGAGGGTATTGTCTGTCCAATCGAAATCGCCTGAGCCCACCATCCGTAATGGAAACCGACGCAATGCCGA
>JBDNHE010000088.1:0-38734 GCA_041688945.1 Gemmatimonadota bacterium
CTGGCGGCGCCGCACTCCGTGAACACGATCCCCGAGAAGACGCTCCTCGCGCTCGCCGACCACGGCGAGATCGGATCCATGCTGTCGCACGATGGGGGCGACGCCGAGCGGGTGCTGGGCGAACTCACCCGCGCCGGCATCGATGTGGACGCGTTGGCCGCGCAACTGCAACGAGAGGGCGCCGACGCGTTCGTCAAGTCCTGGGACGAGTTGCTCGCGTGCATCGTGAAAAAGAGCGCCACCTTCGAGTCGGTCCAATCGGAGGCGAGGCCGTGACCGAACCTGGCCTCCATCTCACGGCGCGACCGGCTTGGAAGGTGCTTGAGACCCATTATGCGAGCATTCGCGACGTCCACCTGCGCACACTCTTCGCCGACGACTCGGGCCGCGGCGAGCGGCTCACGGCCGAGGCGGTCGGTCTGTACCTGGACTACTCCAAGCACCGAATCACGGACGAGACCGTACGCCTGCTCATCGCCCTGGCAAAAGAGGCCGGTCTTCGCCAGCGCATCGAGGCGATGTTCTGCGGAGAGAAGCTCAATGTCACTGAGCAGCGCCCCGTCCTTCACGTGGCGCTGCGCGCGCCGAGGAGCCAGGCGATTGTCGTTGACGGAACGGATGTGGTTCGGCCGGTGCATGTGGTGCTCGACCGGATGGCCGACTTCGCCGCCCGCGTGCGCGACGGCTCGTGGAAGGGTTACACGGGCAAGCGCATCCGCAACGTCGTCAACGTCGGGATCGGCGGCTCCGACCTGGGCCCTGCCATGGCCTACGAGGCGCTCCGCCACTACAGCGACCGCGGCCTGACCGTCCGCTTCGTGTCGAACGTCGACGGCACCGACTTCGCGGAGGCGACCCGGGACCTCGACCCCGCAGAGACGCTCTTCATCGTCGCCTCGAAGACGTTCACTACCCTCGAGACGATGACGAACGCGCAGACGGCCCGCGAGTGGAGCCTTGCCGCATTGCGGGACGAACAGGCGGTGGCCAGGCACTTCGTCGCGGTGTCGACCAACGCAAGCGAGGTGGCGAATTTCGGCATTGACCCGGCCAACATGTTCGGATTCTGGGACTGGGTCGGCGGCCGTTACTCGATGGCTTCAGCCATCGGCCTCTCGACCATGATCGCCATCGGGCCTGAGCACTTCCGCGCCATGCTTGCGGGCTTCCATGCCATGGACGAACACTTTCGGACGGCGCCCTTCGAGCGCAACCTGCCCGTGCTCATGGGGCTGCTCGCCGTCTGGTACAACAATTTCTTTGGTGCACAGACGATCGCCGTTTTCCCATACGACCAGTACCTGAGGCGCTTTCCCGCGTATCTCCAGCAGCTCACGATGGAGTCGAACGGCAAGCACATCACGCTGGACGGGACACCGGTGGACTACCAGACCGGGCCCGTCTTCTGGGGTGAGCCGGGCACGAACGGCCAGCACTCCTTCTACCAGCTCATCCACCAGGGGACGAAGCTCATTCCCTGCGACTTCATCGCCTTCTGTCAGTCGTTGAACCCCCGCGGCCGGCACCACGATCTGCTCATGGCCAACGTGTTTGCGCAGACCGAGGCGCTGGCCTTCGGCAAGACTGCCGATCAGGTGAGGGCCGAGGGAACTCCCGACGAACTTGTGCCGCATCGCGTCTTCGAGGGCAATCGCCCGACAACGACGATCCTCGCCGAGCGGCTGACGCCGGAGACGCTCGGCGCGCTGGTAGCGCTCTACGAGCACAGCGTGTTCACTCAGGGAGCCATCTGGAGCATCGACTCGTTCGATCAGTGGGGAGTGGAACTCGGCAAGGTCCTCGCCCAGCAGATCGTTCCGGAGGTGGAGAGCTCCGGCGAGCCGAAGCTCGCGCACGACAGCTCGACCAACACGCTGATCCGGCACTACCGGCAGCGGAGAACAGGCGGGGGATGAGGACGAAGCTCGAGGGCTCGCACTCCCATTAGGGGAACTTGGGCGGTCCGTCACCGGGCTTCGAGAACCTCGATAAGCCCTGCCACTCCTTATATGACCATCCGCTGGTGCCCACCCACAGCTTCATCTCCGCCTCCCATTCAAGGTGCGCGACCAAGCTAGACCGCATTCCACAAACCTTCCACCAGACCGGATTACCGTCATGGCCCCCACCCTGAACTCACCTCGCGTGCAGCACGGGTCGGATCCGTTTGCCGGAGCGCGCAGTCCCCGCCTAGCTTGGTGCGATCCACAAGACGTCGGAACACGTTGAAGCGGGCGCCGCTCAGTCAGCGGTCACCGCTCCAGCCCTGAAGGAGCAAGCGGGTGAAGCTACATACCAAGATCGCGATCGGACTTTTGGCCGGAGCCGTGGCCGGTGGTGCTGCGAACGCCTTTTTCGGCGATGCCGCCTGGGTCGACTGGATCTCAAACAACGTGGCCTATCCGGTCGGGCAGGTCTTCCTGAACATGCTGTTCATGACGGTCGTGCCGATCGTCTTCACCTCGATTGCTTTGGGGGTTGCCGGAATCGGTGACGTGAAGACACTCGGACGCCTCGGTGGGCGGACCATGGGCTACTTCGCCATGTCTACCCTGATGGCGGCGGCCATCGGTCTGTTCCTGGTCAATACGATCAAGCCTGGGGGAGGGCTGCCGCCAGAGACTCGTGACGCCTTGATGGAGCAGTTCTCGAGCAGTGCCGATGGTCTGGCATCGAACGGTCCCGTCGAATTCGGGATCAACACCTTTGTGAGCATCGTCCCGCGCAATCCGGTTGCTGCGGCCGCCAATATGGACATGCTTGCCCTGATCTTCTTCTCACTCATCTTCGGCGTCGCGCTCATTCTCATCCCGAGGGTAAAGGCGCAGCCTGTCATTGATGTGCTTGAAGGAATCGGCGAAGCCGTCATCAAGATTATCGACATGGCGATGGGGCTGGCTCCGTACGGCGTGTTCGGTCTGATCTTCGTGATCACATCGCAGTTCGGATGGGCGATCCTCGGCCAATTGAGCATGTATGTAGTGGTGGTCATGGTTGGACTCCTCCTGCACGCGGCCATCGGCATCAGCACGCTGGTCAAGGTCTTTGGCAAGATGAGCCCGGTGAAGTTCTGGAAGTCGATCGACGCGCCGATCATCACGGCGTTCTCGACTAGCTCTTCGATGGCGACCCTGCCGACCAGCATCGCGACAGCGGAAAAGGAACTCGGCGTCCAGCCCAAGATTGCCGGCTTCGTGCTTCCACTGGGCGCCACCATGAACATGAATGGGACCTCGCTGTTTGAAGGCGTGACCGTTCTGTTCCTGGCTCAGGTCTTCGGTGTCGAACTCGGCCTCGGCCAGCAGTTCATCGTCATCATTCTGGCGGTCATGACCGCGATCGGCGCGGCCGGCGTTCCGGGTGGTTCGCTGCCGCTGATGATGCTGATCATGGCGACGGTGGGTGTGCCGCCCGAGGGCATCGCAATCGTCCTGGGTGTCGACCGGATCCTGGATATGAGCCGGACCACGCTGAACGTCAGCGGCGACATCTCGGCGGCGGTCTACGTGGATCGCGTCGATCGCGAAATGGCTGGGATGGCGGCCGCGGTCGTCGGCGCAGAGAGCGACTAGCGGAGGACCAACCGGGCCGGGCGACCGGCTCCGGGGCAACAAGCCACAAGTGGGAGGGTCAGGCGCTTCAGGCGTCCGGCCCTTCTGTTTTGGGGGATCCCATGGTGGCGATAGATCCAGCGTTTGATCGATCCCCGCTCGCGCAGTACATCGATACCCGGCATCAGCCCTGCCCCACTCAGCGACGAGCGACATGAAGGACTTGAATCCAGATCAGAGCAAAGCCCTCATCGAGACCCTGAAAACGCGTTTCGAGGGCAACATGCCGCGGCACAAAGGCATGCAATGGCAGAAGGTAAGTGCGAAGCTGACGTCCGCCCCTGACAAGCTGTGGTCAGTGAGCGTCTGCTACGATCCCGAGGCGCTGGCCAGTCGGAAGAAGCACAAGCGTCGATTCGACACTGTCTTCGTCTACCACAACGGTGTGGAGTCGTACTACGGAGGCAGGGGCTTTCGCTGCTCAATCCGGATGTAGTGTGGTGTATCAAAAGTGTCTCGGCCATTCGCGAACCTTCGATACACCACACTAGCCGGGGGCTGAACCGCGCTCACGGTCCAGCCCCCGACGCCCCGCCCCGCAGTGCTAAGGCGCGTTGAGTTCCCTGTGCCTCAGACCAGCGACTGCCCGGTCAGCGGAAGACTGTAGATCCGCCGCCCCGTGACCCGCGCCAGAGCATTCAGGATCGCCGGGGCCACCGGAGGAACTCCCGGCTCACCAACCCCCGTGGGTGCAGCGGAGCTCTCCACCAGATGCACATGCGTCTCAGGTGCCTCGGACATCCGCGCGATTGGATAGGTGTCGAAGTTGCCCTGCATGACCACCCCATTCTCGAGTGTGATCGCTCCGTGCAGGGTGTAGGTCAGACCGAACATCACGGCACCCTCCATCTGCGCACGAACCGTGGTCGGATTCACGATCAGGCCACAGTCGACGGCCGTGTGGACTTCGTGCACGCGGGCGACGCCATTCTCAACGCTCACGCGTGCGACTGTTGCCACATAGGACAGGAAGGAATGGTGGGCCGCCAATCCGAGCGCCTGGCCCGCCGGCAATTCCCTGCCCCAACCCGCCTCTCGGGTGACTCGTTCGATCACCCCGCTCAGGCGTCCGGTATCGAACGGGTACTCGCTGTCGTCCAGCAGGCGTGGTTCACCCAGCATCTCGAGCAGGAACTCCCTGGGGTCTTTGCCGACTTCCTGAGCCAATTCGTCCATGAAGCAGCCCATCCCGCGGGCATGGAAGGTGTTGCAGACCGACCGTAGCCATCCAATCCGGACCTGGGGAGCGATACGGCCCGTCTGAACCGAGACGTTCGGGATGCGGTAGGGCATGTTGGTCGCACCCTGACCCAGCTCGCCGTCGCCTGGATCGAGCGCGTCCGGATTGAAGCTCGAGTTGATCGCGGGAAAGATCGTGCGGTGGCGCCAAGCTGAGACGTTCCCATTGGCGTCGAGCCCGGCCGTGAAGACCTGGCAGTTCTGAGCTCGGTACCAGCCGTGCTGGATCTCGTCTTCCCGCGTCCACTGAACCTTCACCGGCTGACTGATCGCGTGGGAGATGGCCACCGATTCCGCCACAAAGTCCGGCTTGGATTTTCGTCCGAACCCACCTCCGAGCAGCGTCACGTGTACCGTGGTCTGCTCCTCGGACAAACCGGCGACCCGCGCCGCTTCGGTCCGTGCCCACTGGGGCGACTGGCTGGGGGTCCAGACTTCACAGCTGTCCGACCGAACGTCGGCCACCACCGCCATCGGCTCCATCGGGGCGTGTGCCAGATAGGGACCGTGGAAGGTGCGTTCTACGACCCGCGCCGCCGTTCGGAGAGCCGCATCAGCATCACCCTCGGCCCGAACAACTCGACCCGCGCGGTTGGCCTGTGCCTCGAGCTCGCGGGCAAAGGCTTCGCTGTTCTCGGGATTGTCACTCCCGGCCTGCCACTGCGGATTCAGGGCTCGGCGGCCGGCGATGGCAGCCCAAGTGTTGGAAGCGATGACCGCCAGTCCGTAGTTGTAAAGTCGACCCGGGTCAGCCTCGATCTCCACGACCTGTTGCACACCGGGCACTGCCAGTGCAGCGGCTTCGTCCCACGCCGTCGCGCGGCCGCCCCGGGTGGGACTCCGTTCGACGGAGGCGTAGACCATTCCATCGACCACGGTGTCCGCGCCGAAGTACGCCTGACCGGTGACAATTGCGGGGATGTCGAGGCCTGACTGATCCCGGCCGATGATGTCGAACTGACCCGGCGTTTTGAGAGTCGGATTCTCGGGAGGCGTCAGAGTGGCCGCAGCCGCGACCAGGTCGCCGTATGGCAGGGACTCGCCCGAACCGGGATGGACGACCTCACCCGAGACCGCCCGGCACTCCGAGGCGTCCACTTCCCACTCCGCCGCAGCCGCCGCGATCAGCGTCTCGCGAGCCGCGGCTCCTGCCCGACGCAGACTCAGGTAGTGTGTCCGAACGCTCCGGCTGCCATCGGTGTTTTGATTGCCGTACTTGGAATCGCCGTCGGCCTGCTCGATCCGCACCCGATCCAGATCGACCTCGAGTTCCTCAGCCAGCAGCATGGCACACGCCGTCCGGATCCCCTGCCCCATGTCAGAGCGATGGATGGTCAGACTGACCGCGCCAGTCGGAAAGATCCGAATGAAGGCGTTGGGCTCGAATGGGTCGCCCTCTTCAGGAGGAAGCGCGGCACCCATCACGCCATTGCCGCCGTCTGGAGCGCAGCCGAACTGGAAACCGAGAACGAACAGTCCGGCAGCACCCGTGGCGGACATGTTGAGGAATTCGCGTCTGCTGAATCCGATCGGGGCGGTCATCGTCCGCCTCCATTCTCAGCAGCGGTCCGAATGGCCGCCTTGATCCGCTGATAGGTGCCGCAGCGGCAGATGTTGCCGTTCATGCCCTGGACGATTTCGTCATCAGTGGGCGACGGGTTGTCGCGAAGGAGCGCGGCGGCTTGCATGATCTGGCCCGCCTGGCAGTAGCCACACTGTGGAACGTTGTGCTCCACCCATGCGAGTTGGAGCGGATGCGCCCCGTCCGGATCAAGACCTTCAATCGTAGTGATCTCGGCGCCCTCGACAGCTGAGAGCAGCACCGAACAGGAACGGGCAGGCTCGCCGTTTACGTGCACGGTACAGGAGCCGCAGGTGCCGATTCCACAACCGAATCGCGTCCCGGTCAGCCCGATCAGATCCCGCAGGACCCAAAGGAGCGGGGTCTCGCCGTCTGCCTCGAATTCTCTCGCTTCTCCATTCACGACCAGCCGCGCCATGCCAACCTTCCAGGTCAGAGTTCCACATCCCGAAAGAGTACGCCCGGGGTGATTCCGGGGCCATGTTTTCCGACTCGGGGCCCGCCCGCCCCAACCACCCGCCCACCCTGAAAAATGACGGTGCTCCACGTGCGAAAGAATGGCGCGATCGGACAAATGGCCCGCTCTGGCCCTCGTCACCGCATCGACCCCGCGCGACAGGTTTTCGTCAAAAAGGCGTAAAATCGCTCCCGGGGTCGGCCTTTGCGTCCTATCTTGGAACTTTCGACCCACCCGCTCAGCATTTTCGAGGTCATCATGCGCCGTACCCGTTCCAAGCTCCCGCTCCTCTCGCTCCTCCTGTTGATGGTGGCTGCGCCGATGTCGGCCCAGACGTTCCAGGAAGAGACCGCCAATGACCTGACCGGCGTGCGGGACAAGTTCCTCGGTCTGGCCAGGACCATGCCCGATGACGCGATGATCTGGCGTCCAGAAGAGGGAGTTCGCTCGGTGAGCGAGGTCTACATGCACATCGCCCTGGCCAACATTGGGCTGATGAGCAACTTCTGGGGTGCCGATCAGCCCACCAATATGCGGCCCGAGTGGGGCACGGAGGGCGAGCAGGTCATGGATCGTGCTTCGATCCTGGCGGCGATTGAAACCGGCTTCGATCACGTCATCAACACGATCCGAGCGATGCCCGACTCTCAGCTCACGCAACCGGCCAGCGTGTTCGGACGCCCCGCGAACGTGATGGCGGGAATCATGCTGATCCGTAGTCACTCGCACGAACACCTGGGCCAGTCGATTGCCTACGCCCGCTCCAACGGCGTAGTCCCGCCCTGGAGCAACTAGGCAACAGTCCCTGCCGTTCGCCGGCAGCATGACTACCTCGCGGGCCCTCCCATCCCAACACTACATTGCGCGGCGTGTCCCCGGATCAATGGCCCTGCTGGGCGTATCCGCAGCCGGCACGATTCGAATCACTGATGAAACTGATGGAGAGGAAGAGGGGAATGAATCTCGGGAGACCACTTCGACCGTTCGCACTGCTCGCCGCCCTTGGGCTGGCCGGGTGTTCCGCATTTGCTTCGACACCGGAGCCGACGCCACAGGCCGGGGGCCAACGCCCCGCCGCCGCGCGCCCCGCCCCGCAGGACGGGCCAGCCGAATACAGCTCGGTGATTACGGACGAGGCAATCAGCGACGAGGGTGTGATCACGGTTCATGAAGTCGATGGCGATTACTTCTGGGAAATCCCGGATGCGCTGCTTGGCCGCGACTTCTTGCTGAACTCACGGATTTCCGCAGTGCCCGCCGGGTTCAACGGCTTCCAGCCGGCCGGTGTGTCGGTTTCCGAGCAGGTGATCCGGTTTGAGAAACGCGGCGACCAGATCCTGATGCGGAAGATCTCGTTCAATGAGGTCGCCGACGACGATGCACCGATCGTGACCTCGGTGGTGGCGAACAATTTCCCGCCGGTCCTCGCCAGCTTCGACATCGAGACCATGGGAGAAGGAGAGGCCACTTCGGTGATCGACGTGACATCTTTCTTTGCGGGCGACACTCCGGCCATCAGCGGCCTGAGCCCGACAGCGCGTACCACGTACGGTGTGCGTCGCCTGGATCCGACCCGCTCCTTCATTGACCGGATGCGGGCCTACCCGGAGAACGTCGAAGTCCGGCACACCACGACCTACGATGCCGCTCGGCCGCCGACGGATGCGAATGCCCAGACGCTGACGCTTCAGATGGCTCAGTCCCTGGTCCTTCTTCCCGAAGTGCCGATGCGCGCCCGCTACGAGGACCCGCGCGTGGGATACTTCGCGGTCCAGCGGGTGAACTACGGACTGGACGAACTCAAGGCCCCCGAGCAGCGCTTCATCCGCCGCTGGCGTCTTGAGCCCAGTGACCCGGCGGCCTATGCCCGGGGCGAGATCGTCACGCCGGTGGAGCCGATCACCTACTACATCGATCCGGCCACACCCACGCGCTGGGTCGAGTTTGTCCGACAGGGCGTCGAGGACTGGAACGTGGCGTTCGAGGCGGCTGGTTTCCGGAACGCGGTTCGGGCGCTTGATGCGCCGTCGCCGGAAGAGGATCCCGACTGGGACCCGGAAGACATCCGCTACTCGGTGGTCCGATGGGCCGCCTCGCAGACCCGAAACGCTCAGGGCCCCAGCACCTCGGACCCACGCACCGGCGAGATCATCGAGAGTGATATCGTCTGGTATCACAACCACCTGCGCTCGTACCGTAACCGGCTCATGCTGGAAACCGGCAACGCCAATCCGCTGGCGCGCACGATCGACCAACCCGACGAGATCATCGGCGAGGCCATGCGCCAGGTGATCGCCCACGAGATCGGGCATGCGCTCGGCCTGCCGCACAACATGATCGGATCGTCGGCCTACCCGGTGGACTCGCTTCGCAACGCCGACTTCGCGCGCCGCATGGGTGTGTCTCCCTCGGTGATGGACTACGCGCGTCAGAACTACATCGCGCAGCCGGGAGACGGGCTGCAGCCGCACGACTTCATTCGTCAGATCGGGCCGTACGATCTCTACTCCATCGAGTGGGGATACCGGCACATCGCCAACACTACGCCCGAAAGCGAGCGTTCAACGCTCAACCGGTGGATCATCGATCACGCCGATGATCCCATGTACCGTTATCTGCCCCAGGGCGGGTTCGGCTTTGACCCGCGGGCGCAGACCGAGGACATGGGCGACGACCCTGTGATGGCCAGCACCTACGGCATCATGAACCTGCGCGCGGTGGCTCCCAACCTTCGTGAGTGGACCGCACGTGACGGCGCAACCTACGAGGATCTGGACGAGATCTACGGCGAGCTCTGGGGCCAGTGGAATCGCTACGTGAACCACGTGGTCACGGTGATCGGTGGCGCGTACGTGGACCTGAAGTCCTACGACCAGGCCGGTCCGGTATTCGACGGGGTTCCGCGGGCCGATCAGGAGCGCGCGCTGGCCTTCCTGGAGGAGCAGGTGTTCCGGACGCCGACCTGGCTGAATGACCGCGAGATCCTGGATCGTGTCGGGCCGCTTGGCCAGATCGAAACGATGGAGGGCCGCCAGGCTTCGGTGCTGAACAACCTGCTTCAGGGTGCCCGACTGGGCCGGATCGCCGACATGGAGATGCTGCAGCCCGAGGATGCCTGGCCGCTGGCGGAGTACCTGGACGCGGTTCGCGATGCCGTGTTCGTGGACCTGGCCAACGTTTCAGCGATCGACGGATACCGCCGGTCGCTGCAGCGGGCATGGGTTGAGCGAGTGGAGACCATTATGACCGAGGTGCCGACGCCCAGTCCCTTCGGTGGCGCTTCGATCAACGTCACTCGGTCAGACCTGCGTCCAATCCTGCGCTCGCAGCTGGTTCAGCTTCAGGATGACATCGACGGCGCCGCACGGCGGGTCCGGCACGCGATGACGCGCATCCATCTGCAAGACTTGAGCGCACGGATCGACGGCGTTCTGCAGGGTCCGGAGCGGTAGGCCCGAACCACGTCAGTGGGCTCCCCCATCCTTCGTTTCTGGATATATCCAATGTGGAACTACCCTCGCTCCGCCTGCCTCACCGCTGCCCTCGCCCTAGTCCTGTCCGCCTGCGGCACGGGGTCCGAGACGGCGGACTCCGCCACCGCGGATGCCGAGCCCGCAGACGCCATTGGCACCCCGATTCCGTTCGATAGCCTCGACGCTCCGGTGCTGCTCGCCACCCTGACCGGCTTCGAAGGGCCTGAGTCGGTCTACTACGATGCAGATCAGGATGTCTGGTTCGTCTCTTCCTTCACCGGCAATGCCGGGGAGCGCGACGCAAACGGGGGTGTGTCGCGGATCGGTGGCGAAAATCTGAACACCATCCGCCTGGACTGGGCGCAGGCGAGCGACGAACACCCCTTCCACGCCGGCCGCGGCATGACCGTTCAGGGTGACACTCTCTGGGTGGCCGATCTGGACGGCGTGCACGGCTTCCATCGCGAGTCGGGCGAGCAGCTGGTCTTCGTAGACCTCTCGCACCTGGAGCCGGGCTTCCTCAACGACGTGGCCGCTTCCGACGACGGCACGGTCTGGGTCACCGATACGGGTGGCGACCGCCTGATCCAGGTTCGGCCCGAGGCCGGATTGGAGGTCGATCTGGGGGATCGCGTGGGAGCACCCAACGGAATCCTCTGGGACAGCGATGCTCAGGGCTTCTGGCTCGCCCCGTGGTCGCAGCCCGACACCGTGTTCATGTGGCACCCGTTGAGTGACGGTTTCAGCGTAGCCGGCGTAGCCCCCGGTGCCAGTCGCATTGACGGGTTGGTCTTGTGGTTCGGCTGGATCCTGGCTGGAGTGCAGAGCGATTCGTCGATCCACGTTCTGGGTCCCGATGGCTTCCATCGCCGCTGGATCGAATTGCCCGGCCGCCCCGCCGACATTGGAGCGGACCGCAGCCGGGATCGGTTGGCTGTGCCCTACGTTGCGCTGAACGAAGTCCAGATCTGGCAGTTGCCCGCACCGACACCCCGACGCATCGACCTCAGGAACGACGATTCCTGACCGCTTCGCCCTTTTTTATTGATCCAAGCCCCCGAATGAGCAATCGAATCAGCACCGTCCTGAACGGGCAGCCCCACGACTTTGAGGCACGGGTCGGGCTGAGCGCGCTGGACGTGGTGCGGTCCGCCGGCCTGACCGGGCCAAAGCGGATCTGCGGGTCGGGTGTCTGCGGGGGGTGCACTCTGATCGTGGATGGCGAGACGGTCAACGGATGCCTCTATCCGTCACACCATCTGGAAGGGCGATCGGTGCGCACCATCGAGGGTTTCGGCCGGCCCAGCGACACCGACCTCCATCCTGTTCAGAAAGCCTTCATGGCCTGCGATGGCCTCCAATGCGGGTTCTGCACGCCTGGGTTCGTGACCGAGGCGGTCGCGCTGTACGAGCGACGGTGCGGCCCGGGCGCCCGGGCAGGCACTCCCCCGCCCGACCGCGACGAGGTCGCAGCGGCCCTGGCCGGACACCTGTGCCGGTGCGGCGCCTACCCGAACATCCTGGACGCGGTACAGCGCGCCTGTGCCGGCGAGTTCGACGGGCCGGAGATGCCCTCGGCGCCGCGTGTCGAGGCCCGTGAGAAGGTCACCGGATCGGCGGTCTACACCGTCGACCTGCGCTTTGACGACCAACGGGTGGGACGGATCGTGCGCTCCCCTCACGCCCATGCCCGCGTGCGGGCGATCGACACCGCCGCCGCACTGGCACTCGAGGGAGTGCACGCGGTGGTTGAGCTTCTGAACCCGGACGACCGTGTGGTCCGATACGTGGGGCAGCCGATCGCAGCGGTCGCCGCCGACTCCGTGGAGATCGCCCGGCGCGCCGCCGCCCTCGTTGAACTCGACCTGGAAGAACTGCCCTTCGTTCTCGATATGGATCAGGCCCAGACCGCCGGTCCCACGGCATACGAAGGCAAACCCCGCAACACCCCAAATTCGGCAGAAGGCCCCATCCCGCCGGCCAGTTGGGACGGCAACGTCCGGCGGATGCTTGGCCAGCGTTTTTTGAATGTGAGGCCCAGCAAGGCCAGAAAGCTTCTGGATCAGGCTCAACAAGACCCGGGGATGACCCACACGGGACTCATCTTCCGGACCCAGAGCCAGATCCACACCCCACTGGAGCCGCACGCGGCCGTTGCCCGATGGATAGGGGACGGGGTCGAACTGCACGCCTCCACGCAGTCGATCGACATGGTCCGGCGCGAGATCATGCACGAATGGCGTCTGGCGGAATCGAAGGTCTCGGTGATTGCCCACCATGTGGGTGGCGGATTCGGCTCCAAGCAGGGGATGGGCGTCGAGTCCCGGGCCGCCATCGAGTTGTCTCGGGCCTGCGGCGGTCGGCCGGTTTCAGTCGTCTTTGATCGCATGGAGGAGCTGGCCACCGGAGGGCATCGGCCTGGGACTCGGGTTGAGGTCGAGATCGCCGCCACTACCTCTGGCGAGCTCAAGGCCATGCGGCTGGACGCGATCGGAGATGGGGGCGTGTCGGTCAATTCCACCGTCGCTCTGCTCGCGCGGCTCTGCTACTTCGGCGTGCCCAAGATTCTGAGGGACCGGGACGTGGTCACCAACCTGCCGCCGGGCCGTCCGTTTCGCGCCCCGTTTGGCGTGCCCTTCACATACGCGCTCGAATCAGCGGTCGACCAGATCGCTCACCAGACCGCGATCGACCCCATTGATCTGCGACGCCGTTGGGACAGCTCGGAGAAGCGCGCCGTCCTCTACAACTGGGCCTCCGAACGACCCGGCTGGGTCCAGCGGAACGCGATCGCGAATCAGTCCGGTCGTCATCGTCGGGGCATCGGCGTGGCGATGGGAAACTGGTTCAGTGCCTTCTACGCTGGCACCGCTGTGGAAGTCTCGTCCGGCCCCGAAGGTCTGGCCGTGTCGACCACCACCCAGGACATGGGCAATGGCACGCGGTCGGTGTTGGCCGAGGCAGTGGCCGAGGTATTTGGCATGGATCGCTCAGCCGTCCGCGTCGATATCGGTGAGACGACCGACCTGAGGGGCCCCGCCTCGAGCGGAAGCCGGACCACCAACGCGGTCTACGACGCCACCGTCAGGGCTGCGAAGCGATTGATGGGCAAGCTTGTGGCTGCGGCGGGTTCAGAGCTGGGGCTGAAGTCGGTGTCGCGAACGCAGACCGGCATCAACTTCGGGGGCGGCCAGATGAGCTGGCACCAGCTGATGTCGCAGCTCTCCCCTCAGGCGGCGCGGGCCAAGCGCGGCTCGAATGGTCCGCTCGACCCCATTTCGATGCTCCCGTCGGGGGCCATGGCCGTCAATATGACCAAGGGACTCACGGGCGCCGTCTGCATGGCAGACCTGTCGGTCGATACGCGGCTGGGGACCGTCCGTGTTCACGAGATGTGGATGGGACTGGCAGCTGGCCAGATCCTGATGCCCGCCATGGCGCGAAATCAGATCCACGGCGCCATCGTCCAGGGAATTGGCTACGCGCTGCACGAGGCTCGTGAGGTGGACCCCGGCACGGGAACCGTCCTCTCCCTGGGACTCGAGGAATACCGTCTGCCCGGTATCGGAGACACGCCGACCATCGAGATCGACTTCTGGGAAGAAGGGTTCGAACACAGTCGCGGAAAGCTGGCCGGCCTTTCTGAACTGGCGACCATCCCGATCGCCGCCTCGATCGCCAACGCCATGCACCATGCCACGGGCGTCAGATATACCGAGCTCCCGCTGACTCCCCGACGGGTGCTGGAGGGCCTGGCCCGATGACACTTCACCGACCTGCATCCATCGATGAAGCCGGCTCGCTGGCGGGCGAGTTCATGGCGGGCAGCACCGACCTGAGCGAGCGTCTCACCTCCGGCGTGACCACCGGCCCGATCGTGGATCTGAACGGCTTGCCGGGGATGGTCGACATCGAAGGCGATGAGGGATCGGGGCTCACTATCGGCTCCGGGGTCAGGCTCGCGCCGCTCGCGGTGGACGCCCGGATTGCGGAGCACTACCCCGCCCTGGCACTCACGGCCGGAGCGCTGGCAACACCGCAGATCCGGAATATGGCCACGCTGGGCGGCGTGCTGTGCCAACACACCCGTTGCACCTGGTACCGGCATCCCGAGCTGACCTGCTTCAGGAATGGCGGCACGGGATGCCCCGCGCGCGAGGCCCATCTTGATCACGGCGTGCTCTTTGATCTGGGAGGCTGCGTGCACCCGCATCCGTCTTCGGTGGCGCTGGCTCTGATCGCGGACGGTGCGACGATCGACACAAGCGAGCGGACCGGCCTTACCGTTGCTGAGCTCTACGGGGACGGCTCAGACCCGACTCGGGATCACCAGCTGGGCCCCGATGAAATCCTGCTGCGCATCCATCTGCCTCCGCGACTCGCAGGCGCCGGCCGCAGTGCGGCCGGCTATGCCCGTCTGATAGCTCGGCAGGCGGCCGAGTGGCCCTGGGCCGAAACTGTCGTACGTCTGACGATCAAGGACGACCGCGTGGCCGAGGCCGCCGTCGCGATCGGTGCCGTTGCCAGCATTCCGTTGGCGGCCCCGCAGGTGGCTGGCGCACTGGTTGGGCTGACCGTGGGAGACCTTGACGGCGCGGCGCGCGCGGCCTCCCTGGCCGAATCCACTGGGCCGATCTACCAGCCCAATCGGCACAAGATCGCCATGCTTCAGGGCACGATCCTGGACGCGATTGAGAACGCCTGGTCAGCGCCGAAGCGATAGGGGGCCGCGCGGGGCCTGCCCCCGGGTCAGCGCAGTACGCGCGTGATGTTGAACCCAAATCGCAGGTTGTCCAGCTCGAACTTCTCCGCCGAGCCAGCGAGCACTTGGGCCGGGTTCAGGCGAAAGGAGTTCGAGACGATCACTTTGAAGAAGTGTCCCCCCGTCTCGGCCTCGATCCCGAACGAGCCGGTGTCATAGACCAGGTCGCCGACGTCGGGCGAGAAGATCCACTCGCCGATCAGGCTGAGTCGATCCGAGGTCCAGAACTGTGCGTTCACGCCCAGTACCGCCGACACATCCTCCTCGTCGGTGAAGATCCACGGATTGGACACGACAGCCGGGACCAGTCCCACGGCAAACCGCTCACCCAGCGCAGCGTTGATCATGAGCTCCGCGTGATACTGAGTGGTCGCAAAGGTCGTGGCGTCGTCGGAGTTCAGCGCCACACCGCCGTTCACCCCGATCAGAATCGAACTGCCAACCTCCACGAGTCGAGCCTTGATCCCCAGGTCCAGGTTGTCATCCAGATTCGATCGAATCACTCGCAATATCACATTGTCGGAAGGCGCCCAGGCCAGCCCGAGCCGCAGCTGGACCGGCCCATCAAAGCCCCACAGGGCGTCGGATCCATCGGAAATGGGCGGAACGAACCGGTGCGAGATCTCAAAGAGCAACTCACCCTTACCAATCGTCTCGGCCGTGGGAAGATTGATCCCGTGTGTCGAGTGAAAGACGGTCAGTCTGGGCTCGGTCGCTCCCTGCCGGCGCTGCCACTGCGGTCCGTCCTGGGCAGCCAGAGTGCCCACCCAAAGCAGAACGGCCGCGGCCATCACCACAGTCCTGCGAGCGACCTTAGCCAACCCGTCGCGGTTCTTCAATCCAGTCATCATTATTCGCCTGAGGCAGGTTTCAGTGAGAATTCGATCTCGACCCGGGCTTGCTCGGCCAGTTTCAGAAACATGACACGCGGGATTTTCATGTCATGGTCACTCAACGTCACCATGAAGGCGCACCCCACTCGGTAGCCGTCCCCCTGGGGCCGTACCTGACAGTCGATGGTCCGGATCGTGCCGACCCCGTGGGCCGTAAAGGTCCCCGGCGAAGTGATCCGCAGGCCGCCATCCGGATGCTCGCCGACCGCAGCGATCACGCCCTCAAAAGTCGCGAACGGAAAGTCGTCCGTCTCAAGATACTGCTCGCGCATGTGGCGATTGCGTAACCCGATTCCGGTGTCGATCGAGGCCAGGTCCACTTCCAGATAGAGAGACGATCCCCGAAGCGTCGCGCCCGGCGCCAGATCGGCAGGGGTCGTGCCTTCGCCCAGAAAGACGAAGCCGTCGATCCGCTCGGTAATCCCCTCGAATCCTTCAAGCGTGGTCTGCGAGATGAACTTCACCGCGCGGGGGGCTTCGAGGTCCACCGCGTACTCCTGCGAAGCAGCGGGCCCGGCAACTGCCAGTCCCGCAGCAACGAGCAGAAATCGAGTGCCCATCAGTTGTTCGGAGCGCCGTTGCTGATCCAGTTCCGGAGATTGGTAATGTCGATGTTGTCCAGGGCAGTCCGGTCCTTGGGCATCCGGACCCCGACGTTCTGACGGCCTTCCACCTTGATGATCAGGTAGGAATTCTGGGCATCGTTCGGGATGACGCGGATCCGGCCGGGCTCGTTGGTGGAATTCACATTCACCAGGGAGCCAAAGGCCGCGGACGTCCGCAGATCCAACCCTGCCTGTGGCGCAGTGCCGTGGCATCCCGCAGCTGTGCAGCCGTTCCGGGCAATGATCTCCTGAATGTGCGTCGCGAATGACGGATTCTGAACGATCATACGGCCGGTCCCCCCACCACCTCCACCGCCGCCGCCGCCTCCACCACTGGGATCCGTCCCACCATCGCCACCGCCGCAGGCTGCAAACGTCAGAGCCATGGCGGCAGTTACAAGTGTACGCGGACGAAGAAGGTTCATGCGGATTACTCCTGAATCGGGAAAACGGGGTGACAACATTATTTCAATATTCAAATACGGACCAATGGAGTATTTATTTCCGCCCCACGTTTCGGATCTTACTCCGGGGCTGCCCCGCCCTGCTGTATCCGATAGGCCGGAACCCGCCCATGGCCAGGTGAGACTGTTTTCATCCCTCCGCAATTTCGGTTCGATTCCCACCAGACGACCGCGCCACTTCAAGGGCGCGCTTCGCCGCGTCTTCCAGATCCTGGGGTGTTTTGATCCCTTCGCGGTAGCAGACGATTCCGCAGCTTACCGAGAGACCGGCCATCAGCGAGAAAGCTGCCGAGACCTCACTCATGCGATCGGCGAAAATCAGGGCGCCCTGCCGGTTGCAGTCGACCAGAAGGGCGACAAACAGCCCACCGGGCCGCCGCGTCAGACGGTCACTTCGCCGGGTCTGATTGGCCAGGTCTGACTCTAGTCGGGAAAGGCCAGCGGTGAACTCAGCACCCGGGTTGTCGGGGATCCCGTCGGGGGCCAGCACCACAAGGGAGAGTGGCACACCCCGGTCGGCCATTCCGAACGCGAAGTCGAGCAGCAGGTCAAAGTCTTGTGGTGAAGTAAGTTGGCTCATTTCAGTCCCGTACATGCCTACAAACGAGGGGCGGCTCTCGCACCCGGGTCTGGCGCAAGTGGATGGCTGTCGCCAAGATTTTATCACCGTAACTACAGTCCCGCACTACCTCTGACGCGCGTGCCCGAACGTCCGCCTGAAAAACACAGTGAGCAAGATCGCGATTACTATCGCGTCCTCTCTGACGTTATGGACGACCAGAAGCAGCGTGAACAGCGCCGCTCGAAGTCGGCTGTCCGTCGGGCGTCGGGTGGTAATTCGACGGTCCCGGGGATTGTTGCGATGGTATGCGGCGTCCTTTCCGTCTACTTCTGGACCAGCCCGCCCGACTTCATCAAGCCAGACCCCATCCCGGGTCATTCGGTAGTGTCACTTGAAGCGGGCGCCCGCATGGCGCTCTACATGCAGGCCCGGCAGATCAACGTGTTCGTTGGGCAGAACAACCGGCTTCCCACCACGCTGGAGGAATCGGGTCGGGTCATCGACGGCGACATCACGTTTGAGCGAGTCGGCGTCGGCGTCTTCCAGGTCAGCATGTTCTACGACCAGACGACTGAGCTCGTCTATCGATCAGATCAGAACCTTCTCGAGTT
The DNA here is from genome assembly GCA_041688945.1 of Gemmatimonadota bacterium. GTDB lineage: Bacteria > Gemmatimonadota > Gemmatimonadetes > Longimicrobiales > Gaopeijiaceae > Gaopeijia. The sequence continues at coordinate 18,260 of JBDNHE010000088.1, forward strand.
CCGTGGCAACGCCATGGACATCGTTAATGGTCGGGTCGACGCGCCGCAGGCGGATGGATCGTGAACCACTCCGATCGCCGAGGATTCAGCCTGATCGAACTGGTGATGGTCGTTTCGATCGTCAGCTTGCTGGCCGCGATCGCGCAGCCCGCTCTGAACCGCGTGGTCGTGAAGGCCCGCGCGGCCGAGGCCATCAGCAACCTGAACGTCATCAAGGTCGCGGTGCAGGGCTACGAGGCGGACTTCCTGAACTTCCCGCCTGAGGCCGCCGTCGGTGTGATCCCGACCGGACTGGTGGACTACCTGCCCGATAACTTCGTCTTCGCGTTTGATGGCTACACGCTCGACTACGACAACTTCACCGGCCCGGACGGTCAGCCGGTGGACGACGGCACGTTCAGTGTCGGCCTCACCGTCGTGCCCGACGACCTCACCCTGGGTCAGGCCATGGTTCAGTTGATCGGCAGCGGGATCCTGGCCTTCGATGACCGGTTTACCTGGATCATCATAGACTAGTTCGGTAAGGCGATCTTGGTCGTGATGATCGAACGCTGACGTCACTTAACGCTGCCGTCGGTCGCAACATCTATATTTCACGAAGGGCGGATTGGAATTTCTGGAGGAGAAAGGCATGAGAACAGAATACGGTTTAAAGTTCATGACGGCGGGACTGCTTGCGATGGGATTGGTGGCCTGTGAGTCAGCCACGACCCCGGCGGACACCGGGCTGCCGATCGATGACATCGCGTTGATCGCCGCGGACGCCGCGCTCGAGGACCTCAGCTTCATGGCCGGGATCCAGATCACGCAGCCCTCGGCTCTGGCGATGGACGGCCGTGGCGGCATGGAACGTTCCCGCTCGGTCACCTGGTTTGATGAGGCCGACAATGAGATGGACCGTCCCGACGCACTGCTCACGGCGTCAGTTCACTACGAGTCGAGTGTTTTGGGAAGCATGTCCCGGGATCGTTGGTCCGCCTCGGTGGAGCGTTCTCGCTCCATGACGGTTTCCGGCCTTCTGGGTGAAGAGGTCACGCGCACGTTTGACGGCACAGGTTCGGAGCACCACACGCGTTCCCGCATGAGTGACGAGTCCGGCACCCGTTCGTTCGAGATGTCGGGCAGCTCCGTGATCACTGCGGTGGTCCGGGCGGTCGATCGTGCTGCCCAGCCGTGGCCCCTGTCCGGTTCGATCCGCCGAGAACTTTCGGCACAGGTCACAAACGGGCCGAATGGCGACCAGAACCGGGCTCGTGTGACGGTCCTGACCTTCAACGGTACTCAGTTCGCGACGCTCCTTGTGGACGGCGAAGCGTTCGAAGTCGACCTGGCCGCCCGCGACGGTGACCGCGGCGTCAACCGCAGAGGCCGCTCGGGAGGCTGATCTCATGAGCAAGTTCGACCGATCCGCCCTGGCGGGGATCACGACCCTTCTTTCGATCGCGATCGCCGTCGCCCCAGCTGAGGCTCAATACGTTCCTCCTGCGGGCAACTGGGAAGTCCGGACGCCCGAGAGTGTTGGGATGAATGCCGCGGCCATTCGGGCGGCGGTGGCCTTTGTGAGGCAGGCCGACAACCCGGCCAACCGCGATCAGGAACTGTCTCAGGCGCAGAGCTTTGGGCGTGAACCGCTGGGTGAGGGCATCGGCCCGTTCAAGGTCCGGGACGACCCCGCCGGCCTGATCGTCCGGAACGGCTACATCGTGGCGGAGTGGGGAGATCCAGACAGGGTCGACATGACCCACAGCGTCACCAAGTCGTTCCTTTCGACGACGATCGGTCTGGCCTGGGAAGACGGACTGATTCCCGACCTGGACCAGCCGGTGCGGGGCTTCATGCCCCCCATCGACCTGCCTCTCGGAGACGGTGAGCCCGGGGTCGATCGCAACAACTTCGGTGGCCCGGACCCGGTTCTGCTCTTTGAATCGGAGCACAATCGTCAGATCACCTGGCGCCATATGCTTCAACAGAATAGCGACTGGGAAGGCACCCTGTGGGGCAAGCCCGACTGGGCAGATCGGCCCGACCGCGATCCGAACAACTGGCTCAAGGGCGATCGTCCTGCTCCGGGCACCCTTTACGAGTACAACGACACCCGGGTGAATCTGCTCGCGCTCGCTGCCATGAGCGTGGTGCGTAAGCCGCTCCCCCAGCTCCTTCACGAGCGAGTCATGGGACCGATCGGTGCCTCTTCTACCTGGCGCTGGCACGGCTACGAAAACTCTTGGGTCACCCTGGACGGGCTTCGGGTTCAGGCGGTCAGCGGGGGTGGTCACTGGGGCGGCGGCATGTTCATTAACGCAAAGGACATGGCACGCTTCGGCCTGTTCACTCTTCGGCGGGGCGACTGGGGCGGCACACGCCTGCTGGACGAGGCCTGGTTCGACATGGCCACCACGCCGTCGGGCCCGAATGCCGGCTATGGCTTCATGAACTTCTTCCTGAACCGGCCGAACGCAGAAGGGCGCAAGATGTACCCGTCGGCTCCTGACGAGGCGTGGGCGCATCTGGGGAATGGCACCAACATGGTCTACGTCGATCCGGTGAATGATGTGGTGATCGTGGCACGCTGGATTGCGGGCGGCTCGATCGACGAGTTCATCGGCATGGTGCTGGCGTCCATCGAAGCCACGCGCTAAACCCGGTGCGGCTCCGCGGAGCTATCTGAGGCGGTACAGGTCCAGCTTTCGGTACAGCGTGGTTCTTCCGATTCCCAACCGCTGGGCTGCGTCGCTCAGGTTGCCGTCGGTAACCACCAGGGCCCGTTCGATCGTCTGTCGCTCAACCGTCGCCAGATCCAGTGCGGCCGGCCGGCCTGAATTCCGCTCCGCGGCACCGGCCGGGAGCAGCGTCTCTCCGCTCCGGCCCGTGCGAACACGGAGTGGAAGGTCCTTGAGCACGATTCTGCCATCACAGGTCACCAGCGCTCGTCGGATGGTGTTCTCAAGCTCCCGCACGTTGCCCGGCCAGTCGTGAGCCATCATCGCATCCATCGCCTCTGAATCCACCTCAACACCATCGCTCTCAGCCGACCGCGAGAAGGCCCGGATCAGAAGCGGAATGTCTTCAGGATGATCCCGAAGAGGCGGGAGGGTGACTTCAAATACGGCAATCCGGTAGAACAGGTCGCGACGGAATCGTCCGTCACCGATCCTGGCCTCGAGATCATGATGGGTCGCCGTGACCAGTCTGAAATCAGATTCCTGATCGCGGCTTCCACCCAGCCGCCGGTATCGACCCTCCTGCAGGACGCGAAGCAGACTCGACTGGGCAGATGCCGTCAGGTCACCCAGCTCATCCAGAAAAAGCGTGCCCCGGTCGGCCAGTTCGAACCGCCCCTTTCGGGTGGTTGAGGCACCCGTGAAGGCGCCTCGCTCATGTCCAAACAATTCCGATTCCTGAAGGCTCTCCGGCAACGCCCCGCAGTTGACCGGCTCAAAGACTTCCGAGCTGCGGGGGCTCATGCGGTGAATCGCGCGGGCGACGAGCTCTTTTCCGGTTCCGCTCTCACCTCGCACCAGAACGGTTACCTCTGAATCAGAGATCCGCTCCAGTGCGTCGTAAACGCGCTGCATGGGCGGCGCCAGCCCAACCAGGCCCATGAACCCTTCCTCGCCCGCCGTCTTCTCCAGCTCGGCCACGCGCCGGGCCAGTCGACTCCGCTCGAGCGCGTTGCGAAGCGCCTTGGCCAAGGGCACTGGGTCGATCGGCTTGGCGAGGTAGTCGTAGGCACCCAGGCGCATGGCCTCTACGACTGAACTCACGCCCGCGTCTCCCGTAAGCATCACCACCGGCATTTCGGGGAATTGCGCCCGGGTCATGGACAGCAACTCCATTCCCGAACGGCCCGGCAGGTTCACATCCAGGAGAACGGCGTCGGCCTGAAGCCTGGGCAACTCGGCCTCAAAGGCGGCGCCGTCAAGGAATCCCTTGAATGCATAGCCCTCGCGCTGGAGCAGCACTTCAAGCAGATGAAGCACATCTCGATCGTCGTCTACGCCAACCACTAGTGGCATCAGTGATCGCTCAATTGGAAAAGTCGTAGCGGACCACAAAGGGCACTTCGAGATCATCGAGCTGGACACCGATCACGGGGTTGGTGACGACCCCGTCCACCACCGAGATCCCCATCTCGGGTTCGGTGCAGCCGATCGAAAGAACAAAAAGTCCGACGACGAGCCCTCTCATGACACTTCCAATCTCCATATCGGGACATTGTTCCACTTCGGTGCACCATAACGACACAGTCGAGAATCCGCCACCTTGGAGAAGGCAGGTTTCAAGCCAGATTCCCGGTATCGCCAGAGCGGCACAGGCATTGCTCTTTAAGGGGGTATGACTTCAACGACCCACGGACCTCCGACGGCGATGAATCTGGCACCTCGTTCCGACCCCCATCTCGAATCCTTCAGGCGAGCCGGCGATGTGATGCAAAGCGTCGCATCGGCCCGTTCGCGCATGGAGTTCTCCGAGCGGCTTCTGCCTCGCCTCCAGCAATGGCTTGGCACCGAGCAGGCGTTTCTGGTCCTTCTGGATCGACAGTCGCGCCGACCGACCATCTTTGGCGGCGATCGCGATCTGCATTTGCGGCTGGGACGAGTGCTGCGCAGTCAGCCGCGGGGGCTCCAGCCCCCAGCGATCGACCTGGAAGCCGCCGACCTGAAACCGGCAGAGACCCTGACGCTGCCGCTATCAACCGGCGCTCTCCATGAAGGGGCACTGGTCCTCTCCCGCAAAGTGAGCTTCGAAGACTCCGAGAAGGAGGCGCTCGCGTTCCTGATGGAGGGAATCCTGCCGCATTTGAAGGTGCTGTCGCTCCACGAACAGCTCGACCACACCAACCAGCAACTGCGGGTGGCGCAGGACTCGCTGGGCCAGCATGAGCGCACTCGGGTGCTGGGCCAGATGGCCGCCGGAGTTGCTCACGACGTGAGGAACGCGCTCGCGCCCGTGACCGCGTTCTCCTCCATCCTCCTGAACGAGGATGGCATGACGGATCGCACCCGACGCTACCTGGAACTGATTCACGAATCGGGCAAGGACGTGGCTCAGATTCTGGGGCGCATGCGAGACTTCCATACCGGGCACGAAAAGCCGTTTCTGCAGCCCGTCGCAATCGCCTCGCTGGTCGAAGAGGTCAGTGAGCTGACCAGGCCGCAATGGGAGCGCGTGTCCCTGTTGGGTGGCAGTGCCATCTCGCTGATCACGGACGTGGCAGACGGCCTGCCAATGATCTTCGGGGACCCGGCCGCCCTGCGTGAGATGCTCACCAACCTGGTCCTCAATTCGATTGACGCATTGGCCGGCGGCGGGCGAATCGTCATCCGCGCCCGGAGTGTAGAGACCACCCCGGTGGGAGCACCGCGGCCGTTGGAGCAGATCACCCTTGAGGTGGAGGACAGCGGCACGGGGATGGACGCCGAAACCTTCCGCCGCTGCATGGACCCGTTCTACACGACCAAGGGCTCCAGCGGATCCGGACTGGGATTGTCGCAGGTCAGCAGAATTGTCCACGACCATGCAGGACGGCTTGAGATGAGTTCGTCGCCTGGCGCCGTCTCCCGTTTCACTCTGTCGTTCCCCGGAGTGCGGCCCGATGCGCTGACGGCTGACAGTCTCCCCAGGGGTCGCAAAGGTCGCACGGCACGGATCCTGTGCATTGATGACGATGCCGGACAGCTCCACCTGATGGTGCAACTCCTTGAGCACGATGGGCATGATGTCGCCGTGGCCGTTGGGGGCCGCGCAGGGGTCGAAGCCTTCGTCGGTGCCCGTCGCGAGGGTGCGGCGTTTGATGTGGTCGTCACCGACCTCGGGATGCCGGACATCGACGGGCGGGGCGTAGCCGCCGCGATCAACACGACCGACTCGAACACGCCCATCATCATGCTGACTGGCTGGAGCTCGGACATCGGCTCGGAGTTGCTTCCTGACGTCGCGTTGCGCGTGCTGGCCAAGCCGGTGCAGCCCACCCTTCTGAGGCAGGCCATCGCTGACGCATTGAGCTGAATTATTTGATGTGCAGCATCTCGCGGTAGGTCGGCATCGGCCACCGGTCGTCGGCCAGGATTCGCTCCAGTTCGTCAGCGATGACTCGAACCGCGCGAGCTGCCGGAATAACGTTGTCCCTCATGTGGTGGACCTTGGAATGAACGTCGTCGCCCCCGAGCTCGGCGTTCTGTCTGACCAGGGTATCGATCCGGTCGTTCAGCTGATCAACCAGTACGTTCAGCGCCTTCGCCTGCGTGGCCACGCCGACCGCCTTGATGCCTACATTTGACGCCCGCTCGGCACACAGAAGCAGCTCGGAGAGGTAGCGGGTAGCGGCCGGGAGGATTCGCGTCCTGGCGATGTCGGCAGCCATCTCCCCTTCGATGTTGATCGTGTAGAAGTACTGCTCCAGCAGGATCTCGTAGCGACTCTCGAGTTCGCGCTTGCTCAGCACGCCATACTTCTCGAACAGGTCGCCATTCTTCTGGGAGACCATCTGCGGGAGCGCTTCGAGCGTGGTGCGGAAATTGAGAAGGCCACGCTTCTCCGCCTCGACGACCCAGTCCTCTGAGTAGCCATCGCCATTGAAGATGATGGGTTTGAACGCCTTGGCCTCGGCAGTCAGGAGGTCGGCCAGCGCTGCATCGAATTCCTTGCCACCCTCAACGGCGTCTTCCAGAGCCGTGACCATCTCATCCACCGCTTCGGCAACGATCGTGTTCAGGATTGTGGCCGGCCACGAGACCGTCTGCGACGCCCCCAGGGCGCGGAACTCGAACTTGTTGCCCGTGAAGGCGAACGGAGACGTCCGGTTCCGGTCACCCGCATGGCGCGGCAGGCTCGGGAGCGACTTCACGCCCAGGCCCAGCAGTCCGGAATTGATGGACTCGGTTGCCGATCCGCGCTGTTCGATCTGTTCGAAGATGTCCGTCAGCTGATCACCCAGGAAAACCGAGATGATCGAGGGTGGCGCCTCATTGGCACCCAGGCGGTGGTCATTGCCTGCGTAGGCCACGGCCGAGCGAAGCAGATCCTGGTGGCGGTAGACGGCCTTCAGCACGGCAGCACAGAAAAAGAGGAACTGCTTGTTGTCGTGCGGCGTCGAACCCGGCTCGAGCAGGTTGGCGCTCTCCGTTCCGCAGGACCAGTTGAGGTGCTTGCCGCTTCCATTAACGCCGGCGAACGGCTTCTCATGGAGCAGGCAGACCAATCCGTAGCGACGGGCCACCTTCTGCAGCATGGTCATGGTCAGCTGCTGGTGGTCGGCCGCGATGTTGGCGTCCTCGTAGATGGGAGCCATCTCGTACTGACCAGGCGCGACCTCGTTGTGCCGCGTCTTGATCGGCACACCCAGCCGGTACAGCTCACGCTCCATTTCGTTCATGCAATCAAGCACCCGCTCCGGGATCGACCCGAAGTAGTGGTCGTCCATCTCCTGACCCTTGGGCGGCTTGGTGCCAAACAGGGTGCGACCGGTGGTCATGATGTCCGGGCGACGGTAGGCGAACTCCTCGTCGATCAGGAAGAACTCCTGTTCTGCCCCCACCATCGGACGCACGCGGCGTGCGGGGGTGTCAAACAGTTGCAGGGCGCGCATGGCGTGTTCGTTCAGGGCCTGGATGGAACGAAGCAGTGGGGTCTTCTGGTCCAGCGTTTCGCCGGTCCACGAGGCGAAGGCGGTGGGGATGGCCAGGTGAACGCCACCCGGTCCCTCCATCAAGAAGGCGGGCGAGGTGGGGTCCCACGCCGTGTAGCCGCGGGCCTCGAAGGTCGCACGCAGTCCGCCGGACGGAAACGACGAAGCGTCGGGCTCACCCTGCACCAACTCCGTGGCGCTGAACTCGTTGATCGCGCGGCCGTCACCCGTTGGGGACAGAAAGGAGTCGTGCTTTTCGGCGGTGGCGCCGGTCAGCGGCTGAAACCAGTGCGTGTAGTGCGTGGCGCCCTTTCCCACCGCCCAATCCTTCATGGCTACCGCCACGGCCTCGGCCACCGTTGGATCCAGCTCGGCGCCATCCTCAAATGTCTTCAACAGCGCCTTGAAGGCCGCCTTGGGCAGGCGCGCCTGCATCTGGCCGATTGAGAACACGTTCTCGCCAAAGATCTCGTCAAGCCGAACGCGAGAGGTCTTCCCGTCGGTGCGGGCGCGGGAGTCCTTGACGGCGGCAAGGGCATCAAAACGATGAGGAGGAACTCTGGACATGTTGGTGTGAACTCCGTTGGCGTGGAGAGCGCGGCGGGCCCCGGGCGGCCGGAGACTCCTTTCAACGCGTCAAGTTTAAGGGCCGCAGTCGAGGGGCTCAACAGGTCATGATGGCGATATTGCATTGATACTTGTAGCTTATTTCTACTTATGCTACGACAAATTCCATCTCGTCAAAGTCTGGCCCAAGCCCTCCAAAGGCAGCTTGAAGGGCCCGGCCCGGCCGCATTCCTTCTGGTGGCCGCCCGTCGTGATCGACCTCACCAGATCGTGGCCACGGCCATGTCCGGCGCAGGCGGAGGAGGGGAGATCGAGGTGTCCTGGAGCTGGCTCGGGACCGGGCCTCGGCTTCAGCGCGCCGCCATGGCCGAAGGGCTTCGAGCCCAGGCAGCGCAACAGATCCGCGAGGGGACCCTCCGCGAGCGGGGCCCCGCCCAGAAAGCCTTCGCCCACGAGCCGGCGGTCGGCGCCGGCGCCATTGAGACTGATGCAACCGGAAGCTTCGCCCCCGTGGCAGCAGCGCTCCAGGTGCGCATACCGGTACGACTGACCCTCCACTCCGCCGAGCAACTGCTGGCCGACCACGAGACCGCCACTGAACTGGCAGCACTGTGGGCGTTCGCGCGGGCCTCGGCCCTGCCACTGTACCTGACCCTTGTGGTTAACGACCGAGCGGCTGGCGAGCAGGCAATTGAAGCGCTGCAGCCACACGACATGACTCCCACTCGGCTGACGCTTCCCTCCCTGAGCATGCGAGATCTGGCCGTTGCGCTCCCCGGGTGGAAGGCCGACCGGATCATCTCGGGGCGGGCGTTGTTGGGCGGCGATGCCGAAGTGTGGGATCGCGTCGACCCGCGCGCCACGCTTTCGACCAACGTCTGCCGCCTGCTGTTGTCACCGGACGGCCCCTTCTTTGATCGCGGCTGGAGGCGCCTGACCGAGAACACGCAGAAGCCCGATCGCTACGCCGACATTCTGCACGCCGTCGCGGCGGGGGCGCGGGACTGGGGCGGGATCGTAGCCGCGGCTCCGGCGTTCAAAAGCGCCTCCCAACTGGGGCCCTACATGCGGCACCTGGAGGCAGACGGCCAGCTGACTCCGGAACGCTCTCTTGATGCAGGCCCCCGGTCCCGCCGCACGCGCTACCGTATGCCCGACTCCCAACAGGCGTTCTGGTTCAGGCACGTGCTGCCTGTGCGGTCCAGACTCCTTGCCGGCGAAAGCCCCGGTGACGTGTGGCGAAATGCGATTCGCCCCCATGTTCGTTCCTTCGTCGCGACACAGGTCCCCGCACTGCTTCAGGCGGAGATCAGGCTGGAAACTGTGCTCGGTGTTCGTGCCCGCGAGGTGGGCGCGATCTGGAATGAAGGTTGTGACTTCCCCGTGGCCGGCACCCTCGAAACCGGGGCTGTGTTCTACGGCCGCACCTGGTGGGCGGATCAGCCGACACCGAGTCTTCTTGAAGAAATGCGACTGGCCATGCGCGAGACTCGATACGGGTTCGGTCGCGAGAATCGCTCTCGGCTTCTGTTCGTCCGGCTGGACCCGGATCACAACTGGGAACGTCGCGTGGCCCGCGCGCCCGACGCCCGATTTATCGGCGTGGACGATGTGGTCGGACGCACCTGACCAACCGGAACCCGATCTGGCCTGCGGGGTTCACTCCGACCGGCCCGCCCCCCTTTCGTAACCGCTTGATTCAACACATTCAGGAGCCTTCCCGTGGACATCGACCTTTCAGGAATCGTCGAGACGACCACCTTCTATCTGACCGAGTTCGGCCTGCGCGCACTCGGCGCGATCGTCTTCCTGGTCATTGCGCGTATCGTGGCGGGGATGGTCCGGTCAGCCGCGGCAAAGGCTCTGAATCGGAGCGGCACCGACGAGACGCTGATTCCGTTCATTTCGGGATTGGTCTACGCCGCCCTCATGGCCGGGTTTTTCATTGCCGCGGCCGGCATGGTCGGAATCGAAGCCGGCAGCTTCATCGCCATCATTGGTGCCGCCGGCCTGGCCATCGCGCTGGCCTTCCAGGGGACGCTGTCGAACTTCTCGGCCGGCATCATGCTGCTGACCTTCCGGCCCTTCAAGGTCGGTGACTTTGTGGAGGCCGCCGGCATTTCCGGCACGGTCAAGGAGATCGCGGTCTTCACCACCATCCTGGCCACGCCCGACAACGTGAAGATCATTGTCCCCAACTCCTCGATTGCCAGCTCGACTATCAAGAACTTCTCGGCCAACGCGACTCGCCGAATCGACCTGGTTGTCGGTGTCCACTACGACGACGATCTGAATGTGGCCATGAAGACGATCGTCGGAATCATCACCGCTGACTCCCGCGTGCTGAAGGATCCAGTCCCGGTTGTGGCCGTCAGCGAAATGGGCGATTCGTCGGTGAACTTTGTGGTGCGGCCCTGGGTGACGGGCGCCGACTACTGGCAGACGCGCTGGGACCTGACCAAGCAGCTCAAGGAAGGGCTGGAAGAGGCCGGATGTTCGATTCCGTACCCGCAGCGGGACGTTCACATGTTTCAAGCCAAGGCCGACTGATCGAAAGGCGACCCATGACTGCCGATTCGGTAGCTGCCAATCCATGAAGAACCTGCAGGGACAGCTCCTGATCTCAAGCAGCAGGCTGTTCGACCCGAACTTTCGCCACACCGTGATCCTCGTCGGCCAGCACACGACCGACGGGGCGCTCGGGGTGGTGCTCAATCGCCCGCTCGACGCCTCGGTCGCGCAGGCGGTTCCCGCACTGATCGATCTGGTCCCGGAGGGCGAAGCGCTATTTGAGGGTGGGCCTGTCCAGCCATCGTCACCGATTCTGGTGGCCGACATGAGCCACCCCGCCCTGGCCGACATTCCGGTGTTCGATCGCATCGGCTTTCTGACGGGCGAGATCCGGGACGACCAGAAGCGCGGCATCGTCCGGGCCCGGGTGTTTGCTGGCTATTCCGGCTGGGATGCCGGGCAGCTCGAAGCCGAGATGGCCCAGGACTCGTGGGTGCTGGATCCCGCGCAAATCGAGGATGTGTTCACGGAGGACCCCGATGGGCTCTGGCAAACGGTGTTGAAGCGGATGGGGCCCGACTTTCAGATGATGTCGAGGGTGCCGTTTGATCCGCGGATGAACTGAGGCGGGGGGGGCGGAGTTGCGCTACTCGACCCCCTCGGCCGAACCCTCGGCCGACCCCTCGCCCACGCCGAACGCTCCCGCCGAACCCTCGCCCACGTCGAAGGCTTCGGCAAAGTCCTCGCCCAAGCCGAACACCTCGGCAAAAGCCAGAAGCGCATCCTTCATGACCGACAGCCTGAGGCTGTAGAGGATGTAGGTCCCATGCCTTTCGGCAACGATCAGGTCGGCGTCCCTGAGCACGGTGAAGTGACCGGACATGGTCGGCTTGGACAGGTAGAACTCTTCGGCCAGCTGGCCCGCCGTCATCGGTTGGTAATGAAGCAGCTGCAACACGCGGCGGCGGGTGGGATCGGAGAGGGCTTTGAATACGGCGTTCATGATTTGTATTTAGGTGAATACCGAAATGCCGACAAGGGCCGGCTTCGGATCAGACAGGGCTTGGCTCACGGTGTCCATCATTCAAATTTCGGTGAATACCAAAATACTGACAAGCACCGGCCTAGGATCAGACAGGGCTTCGACTTACGGGGTTCATGATTTGAATTTCGGTGAATACCAAAATATTTGACAAGCGGCGACTGGGGTAGCGGGACATGCGGGCGCCGAGGGACTTCCCGACGCCCCGAGTTCCGGTGGTCCATCTCCCTGTCAACGACTTCGCGTGAACCGATCTGGCATCGACCTTGCGGGTATAATGGGTGAAGTGCCGGAGGTTTCGGCACCCAAACGCCAATCGGAGAAGCACCCATGAACGAAGACCAGATGAAGGGAAAGTGGGGCAAGCTGACCGACGATGACCTGGACCAGATCGAGGGCCGCGGCGACATCCTCGCGGGCAAGATTCAGGAGCTGTACGGCAAGACGAAGGAAGCCGCGCAGAAGGAAGTCGAGGCGTGGAGGGACAGCCAGAACGATCCGGGCGCTGTCTGAGTAGTTTGGCAGAAACAACTGGGGGCAGCATGCGGTGTCACGGCACACCCCTCGTCCCTGGGTGGTGTATCACACTCCGCTAGCCAGCCCTCTGATCAGATTCAGTCTTGACCGCACCTGACCCCGACCGCACCACACCGCTCCGGAGGGCCCTGCACGTCGTCCTCAAGGGCGTCGCGGTGCTGGTTGGCGTCCTGCTGTTCACAGTCGTTGCGATTGTCGGGGCGCTGCAGTTCGACGCGGTCGGGACCCGGGTGACGCGGGCCGTGGGCGACCGCGTCGTCCCCGATGGGCTGGCGTTTTCCGTGGGCTATGTGTCCGGCAGCTGGATCACCTCACTGCGGATGGTGGATGTGGCCCTGACCGGGCCAGACGGATCGGAGGTGGCCCGGATTGACACCCTGGCTGTCAGCTATGATCTCCTCTCGCTGCTGTCCCGACGCGTCCAGCTGAATGATGTAGATGTTGTGGGTGCCTGGGCCTCGCTCGTTCGACGAAACGACCGAACGATTGGGCTTTCGGGCTCAGCGCCGAGTCCGCCTCCCCCGCCGGTTTCGGCCTCGAATCCATGGACGATCACACTCGGCTCACTCCGCGTGGACGGCGCTGCGGGACAGCTGAGCACATTGCGGGATCGCGAGCCGGGGTCCTCTGACTCCTCCCGCTCCCCCGGCTCCCCCGGCTCCCCCGGCTCCCCCGGCTCCCCCAACTTGTCTGACTCGTCTGACTCGTCTGACTCGTCTGACTCGTCCGTCAGCACTACGCTGACCTGGTCGAAGCTCCATCTGGCGGTGCGCGATCTCGCCTTGGGCGAAGACCTCTCCTTTGTGGCGGACTCGGCGACGGCGCAGATCGATGTGCCAACGCTGCCCCCGGAATCCGCAGTCGGGCCGCTGGACATTCGGCTGATCGCACGGCTTGCCGACCGACGACTGCGCATCGATACCCTGGAGGTCACCGCGCCCGACGGGCGGGTGGATGGTGCGGGAAGCATCGTTCTCCCCGGGACCGCACGCACGCCGGGGGCACCGGACACGCCGGGCTCGCCGGACTCTGTCACACCAGGCACCGCGGGCACACCCCTCTCGCCCGCAGTCCTGGACCTTCACTTGGTTGCGACGAGCCTGCCGCTGGCTCCCCTTCACGCCTTTCTGGGGAACTCGGCCGCACCTGACGCGCGCCTGAGCGCCGAGGTCCAGGTCGCCGGAACGACCGACCTTCCCCAGGCGACGATCGAGGCCACGACCAGCGATGGCGGTCGGGTCTCGGGGACGCTCGCCTTCAATCCGGGGGGAACGGGGGCGGCCCGGTATCAGGCCCAGCTCACGGTGACCTCGCTGAACCCCATGACGCTGACCGGTGACAGCGCGGTGGCGGGCGAGGTGGGCGGGGTTCTGAACGTCGATCTTGAAGGCCCGTCAAAATCGAGGCTGGGCGGGACCGTCCGTGTGCAGCTCGATCCGCTCCGGGTGGGGGCGATCCCGGTTCGCAGTGTCAAACTGGAATCGACCTGGTCCGATGGGGAGGCCTCTGTCGACCTGATGGCTGCTGGCGAAGGACTCCGCGCAGACCTCTCGGGGCGGGCTCGGCCCATGGACGCCATGCCGAGCTACAACCTGAGTGGCCCCTTCTCGGTGGAGCTTCCCCGTGACTCCGCCCCTCCACTCCGGCTGGCCGGCTCCGTCGCGCTCCAGGGTCAGGGGCTGACTCCCGACTCCGCGAGCGCCGAGGTCGAGGTGGAGCTGTCCAAGGTGATGTCCGGGGTGACCGAACTGGGCACGGCCCGGCTGACCACCCGGCTGAACTCGGGGCGGGTCGTGGCCCACCTGGATGCGAACGACACCGGAGACGGGACGCTCACCGCCGACGCGACAATGGCGCTTGGAACCTTGCCGGACGCCACCCTCAATCAGCGCCGACTGCGCGGTACGGGTCGACTTCAATCGACCGCCGGGCGCCTCGACTTCGAGATCGACGCCCGACCCCTGGCCGAGGTGCCGATCGTGGACGACATGCGCATCGACTTCGCCGACCTCGACCTCGGGGCCCTCACCGGCGACACGGCATCTGCGCTTTCGACCCGCCTGGCGGGCTCCCTGACCGGGAGCGCCCGGGGCACGAGTCCCGAGAGCCTTGAGGCCGACATTGATGTGCGAGTGGACTCATCCCGCATCGCCCGACAGCTGATCTCCGAGGGCATCGGCTCCGTTGTGATTCGCCAGGGTCGTGTCGACCTGCGCGCCGACCTCAACTTCCCCGACTCGGGGGGCGTGGGTGTGACCGCCAGCGCGCGGCCCTTTGACGATCTCCCGACCGCCCAGGTCCAGGAACTGACCTTCCGGGCCCTCGACCCGGGCCGCTTTGCGACCGACTCCCTGGCACTCGCGGCCTCGCTCAACGGCTCCGCCTCGGGGCGGCTGGAGGGGTTCGACCCGGCGACCCTGTCCGCCACCGCCTCCATTCAGCTGGATGCCTCGCGTCTCCGGCGCGAACCCATTGGCGAGGGGCAGGTGGAAGTGCGGGTGGCCAATGGCCGGCTGGAGTCCGAGGCACGGATCGACTTCGCCTCCGGCGTGCTCACGGCAGACGGCGCTTTCGGCTTCGCCGCGAAGGTGCCCGACTACAGACTGACCGCCCGGCTGATGGCGAGCCGTCTGGACCGCCTGCTCGGTGCAGATTCGACGAGCTCCGCCAGCCACATCGACGCCACGCTCATGGTCGAGGGCCGCGGAACCACGTTGGCCACCATGGACGCCAATGTGCGTGCCTTCGCCGACTCGGCGGTCTTCGGTGATGTGCGCGTCGATACCCTCCGTCTTGTCGGACACGTAGCGAACGGCACCGCCACCCTCGACACCCTGACGCTGCGATCCAATGCGCTCACCGCTTCGGGCGCCGGGTCGATGGCGGTCGACGAAGCTGCGACCCGCCCCTCGGATTTGCGGATCTCCGGACGGGTCGAGTCTCTGAACCCGTTGGAGTCCATCGTGAGGGTCGCGCCGCTGCGCATCGGCACGGGCGACTTTGATGTCCAGGTCACGGGGCCGCCCGACGCGACCATGATCACGGCCTCGGCCGCCGCGTCGGCCCTCCTGTTCGGGACCACCGAACTGCTCGGCCTGGAGTCTTCGTTGGAGGCGAGCCTGACCCCGGGGCTGAAGCTCGGCCCCGCCACCGGGCAGCTTACCTTCGACCACCTGACAGTCGGCGGGCTCGACGTTCGGCTGACCGAAATGACGGGAAGCTGGGACGGGGAGGAGCTGGCGATTGAGGGCAATGCGACTCTCGACGACCGTCGCGAGCTGTCGCTGGAGCTTCGGGCCGACCCGCGCGCCGGGGCCTCACGCCTGCAGCTGGACCGACTGGATGTTCGGATCGATGGCGACCAGTGGCGGCTCGCGGGATTGCCGACCGTTTCGTGGGCCGACGGCATTCAGGTCGACAGCCTCGCACTGCGCTCCGGCGACCAGTCCATCGTTCTGGACGGACGGCTGGACCTGGAAGGCTCCAGCGATGTGGTCGCAGCCGTGGACCAGCTCCGCATTGGAGGCATCGCGGACCTGGTCGGGTTCGATCGCCTGGACGGAACCGTGAGCGCCCAGCTCAACCTGGAGGGACCGGCCGCCAGCCCGCGCATCCGGGTGGAGCTGGCTGCAGAGCTGTCCGACCAAGGCCGGGAAAGTACCGTTCAGGGCACGCTGAACTACGACGCGCTTCGGCTCGATGTGGACGGATCGGTGGAGGCGGAGGGCGGCGGTCGCATCGTGGTCACAGGGGGACTCCCCCTGGACCTCGCCCTGACCCGGACCGCCGAGGGTGACACGACCCGAATCACCGCTGCCGCGCCCGGTCGGGCGGACCTTGAGATTCGCGCCGACTCCTTCCAGCTGGCCTGGCTCGAGCCCTTCCTGGATCCCGCTGTGGCGCGCGGACTTCAGGGTCGTCTGCAGGCCGATGCTCAGGTCGGAGGAACGCAGGACGCCCCGGTCCTGACCGGTCAGGCCACGGTTCGCAACGCCCGCCTCACCGCCCCCGCGCTGGGCGTCACCTACGAGGATGTCGGGTTCCGCCTCTCCCTTCAGGACGATGTGGCGCGGGTGGACAGTGCATTCGCCAGAGCCGGCGATGGAACCCTGACCATGTCGGGCACGGTCTCACTGCCGGAACTCTCGCTCGGCGAGTTCGACCTCGAGGCCAGCCTCGATCGATTCCAGGCCATGAACAACGACGCCTACCGCGTACGGATGTCCGGCAGCGCTGCCCTGCGCGGTACAACCGCCGAACCACTGCTCCAGGGCGACCTGGACCTGGTCGAGACGGATGTCTACCTGGACAACGCCATCTCCTCGGCGGCCTCGGTGCGACCGGTCGCACTCAGCGACGAACAGATCCGTCAGGTCGAGGAGTACCTGGGGTTCTCGGTCTCCCCTTCCGAGCGAGACCCCAGTCGACTGTTTGACCTGATGAAGATTGATCTCACGTTGAACGCCAGTCGCAATACCTGGGTGCGGCAGCGGACCAACCCCCAGATGGAGATCCAACTCTCAGGCGACGTGCGGGTCACCAAGGAGTCCGCGGACAGCCTCCGGTTCGACGGGCAAGTCGAAGCGATTCCCAGCCGCAGCTACGTGGAGCAGTTCGGACGGCGCTTCAGCATCCAGCAGGGACAGATCGAGCTCCGCGGGACGGTGCCGGAGACCCGCGTCGATGTGAAGGCGGTCTACCAGGTCCCCTCGCGCGGACACCCCGGCGCATCCGAGGCGACCATCACCCTGGATGTCAAAGGGACCCTGATCGACCTCAGCCTCACCCTGGGATCCGAGCCCGAAATGGAGAACGCCGACATCGTCTCGTACCTGGCCACGGGGCAACCGGCCTCCACCGGCCTGTCGTTAGGCGGCGACGGGGGCGGCGGGGACGGGGGCGGGCTGGGATCGATCGGCGCAGACTACGCGCTCGGCCAGGTCACCGGCATGGTCGAGGGGCTGGCCGCCGGAGGAATTGGCCTGGATGTGGTCGAGATCGAGGCCGACGGTCTGCGCGGTGCCACGCTGGTTGCCGGACGCTTTGTGAGCCCCAGAGTCTATGTCGGGTTCAAGCAGCCGATAGGACGGGAGACCCGCGACGCCGCCGGCTCCAACGATGCGGACCGCACCCAGGTGGAGATCGAGTACGAGGCGCTCAAATGGCTCCTTCTCAACATGGAAGCGAGCAACTCGACCATCAGCTTCTTCTTCAGATTCCGCTATGCGTACTAGCAGACTACGGGACCACTTCGGTAAGGCGGCCGGGCGGGCAGTCCTGGCGGGAGCCTTGGGCCTGGCAGCGACCCTGTTCGCCCCCAAAGGCATCGCCGCGCAGGACCCGCTCTTTCTGATCGATGCCGACACGAAGGTGACATCGGTCCGCCTGGCCTTCGAGGAGTCGGAGACGTTGGAGAGGAGCGCGATCCTTGAGCGGGTCGGACTGCGCGGCCGGGGATTCATTGAGAAGGTGAAGGGCGTGGTCGATGTGCTTCCGCTGATCGACTCCCCTGCACCTCATCCCTTCAGCGGATTGGAGCTGGCACGCGACGCGGTGCGGATCCAGCAGTTCTACGCCCAACGGGGGTTCCTGGAGTCCAGGGTCGACTACGAAGTCGTGCTCGACGCCGAGGCGAACTCCGTGGAGGTGACCTATCGAATCCACGAGGGGCGTCCTCTGACGCTGACCTCCGTCGCCATCGAACCGGACGCCGGGGCCCTCTCCCTGGACTCACTGTCCCAGCAGCAGTGGACCGGATTCGAGGAGGAACTCGGGCGCGAGACGGGGTCCCGCCTGGGCGAGGCGGAACGGGTACGACTCCGGTCTCGGCCGCTCTCCTGGCTTCGGTCGCGCGGCTACCCCTTCGCCACCGTCCACGATTCGCTGGTGGTCGACTCCGCGGCTGCCGTGGCCCGAATTCGACTCGGCTACGATCCCGGGGTTCGGGCTCGGGTGGACTCGATCGTCATTGAGGGTCGTGATGCGCTGGAGTATCGCACCGTTCGTCGGGAGATTCCCATCAATCACGGCGACTGGTTTTCGGAAGGTCGCATGGCCGAGGGCCAGCGTCAGGTGCTCGGACTGGGACTCGTCCGGCTCGCGCTCTTCGATGTCGCACCGGATCAGCCGGTCGACTCGACCGTGACCCTTCGCATGCGTGTGGAGGAGGGACGCCCCCGCCTGATCTCGGGGGAAGTGGGGTACGCCACCGAACGCGGCATCGTCACCGAAGGGCGCTGGGAGCACCGCGACTTTCTCGGAGGAGCGCGCACCCTGAGCCTGTCGACAGTCGCGAACTCGGGATGGCTCGCGGCCTCGAACGACGTCGACCGACGGTACGGTGCCTCCGTGACGCTGCGTCAGCCCTACCTTTTCGACTATCGGCTGTCCGGGTCGCTGCGGCCCTTTGTAGAGTATCGCGACGACACCCGCGACGAGTCGTTCTCCTGGGGAAGCGACGCCTCGCTCCTGTTTGAGCGGGGATCGATGAAGCGCGCCTCCACAACCTTTACCGTCACCCGGCGGCGGGTGATCGACGCCCCCGACCTGACGGCACGGGGAGATGTGCCCGACACCCTGCTCCTGACCGCCACCCCCGTCAATATCGGGACCGTCCAGACCAGTCGACTGGGGTTCGATGTGATGTTTGGCGAGGTCGACGATCCGCTGGGACCCCGCCAAGGCTACATCACCCGGTTCTCCACCGAGTTCGCCGGACCCGCGGCAATCTCGGATGTAGAGTACTCGCGCCTGGATGCACGGGTCACCGGAATGCTCCCCCTGGGCCGATCCACCGGCCTGGTGGCCCGAGTCTCGGCCGGACGGCTCTTTCCCAGAGGCGCCAGCGTCCCCAGCGGGCCGGACGATGTGCTCCCCATCCTGCTTCAGCTTCGGGACGCCGTCTTTACCGCGGGAGGAACCGGTGATGTGCGCGGCTGGGGCAATGGACAACTGGGGCCCAAGGTGCCCGACATTCGGGTCATCCAGAGCGGCGACTCCGTCACCGTGTCCGCCGATCGCTACGTGGTGCTGGCCGGGCTGGCCCGCGCCACCGCCTCTGTGGAGCTGCGCCTTCCCTTTCCCTTTCTGGGTGCGGAGAACGGAACGCATCTCTTTCTGGACGCCGGTCGGATCTGGAACCCGGATGATCGGTTCCGCGACCCCGATCTTCCCACCGACCCGCTCAATCAGCAGGATGTATTCTTCGGGACCGGCTTTGGTATGGAATTCGCCACTCTGGTGGGCCCGCTCAGCATCGACCTGGGATACAAGCTGAACCCCTCGCCGCTGGATCTGCGTGACCCCGGGGATGTCGCACGGGCGCTGGTGGCCGGACAGGCTCTGTCCACCGTGCCGACCTCATCCAGTCGGCGGTGGCACCTGCACTTCTCCATCGGACGATCCTTCTGATGGCCGGGCGCATGCGGGCACTCGGCTCGATCCTCCGGGACACCGTCGACCGCTTCAGCGCGCAGGGCGCGATGCGGTACTCCGCCGCCATCGCCTTTTACACCACCCTGGCGCTTGCGCCGCTGATCATGCTTCTGGTCTCGCTGGCCTCACTGCTCTTCGCGGATCTTGGCACCGAGAGGATGATCGTCGGGCAGCTCGACCGGATCATGGGCGATGGGGGGATGCGGATGGTGGAGCAGGTGCTGGAGAATGTCCCCGAGGCGTCGGACAGCGTCATCGGGCTGGTGGGCAGTGCGGTCCTGCTCCTCTTCGGAGGCTCGGTGCTCTTTGTGAATGTGCAGGCCACCCTCAACTCCATCTGGAACGTCAGGGCCCCGGATCGTGGAATCGTGAAGGGATTCCTGAAGGCTCGGCTCACCGCCGTCATCATGATCTTCGCCAGCGGCGGCGTGCTTCTGCTCTCGACGATTCTGGGGGCAGCCGCCAATTGGATCGCCCCCCTCGTTGAACGTGATCTCCCCATCGGCGGCACCCTGGTGGTGCTTCTGGAACTGGGCCTGTCCGGGACCATTCTGACCATCCTGTGCGCCGCCATCTGGCGGATCCTTCCCGATGTGAGCATCGCGTGGCGCGATCTCTGGCTGGGGGCCGCCCTCACCTCGGGGTTCTTCCTGCTCGGCCGCGCGGTCATCGGCTGGTACCTGTCCAACGCCGCGATCGCGTCGAGCTTCGGAGCCGCCGGCTCCTTCATCGTCTTCCTCATGTGGATCTACTACTC
>JBDNHE010000089.1:0-3097 GCA_041688945.1 Gemmatimonadota bacterium
CAAGTTGCGACCGGTCTTGGCTGCTCGCCTCACACCGTTGATTCACATCTTCGTCGTGTCTTCGCCAAGCTTGGAGTGACGAGTCGTATCAGTATGGCGACCCGAGTCCTTTTGGTGTACGCCGAGATGAAATCCGGTACGTGAAGGGAGTCCCGGAATCCTGTGACACGTAGTTGCGCTACCGGGCGCGCGTTACTTGCGGGTCACGCGCCAAGAACACAACACTTGCGGTCAGAATCGGCTCATCCCCACGCAACGGAATCATGGCCGCTCAATGCATTCCATAACCAGGATCCGACGACGTAGCGTTCTTGGTAGCGCCTTGGCGCTGGCCATCATGAGCGGGTTGTTCGTCATCTTGCGTGGAGCATCGCCGTCCTTCGCGCAGGTGGACTTGGCTGTCACTCTTGTGGACAGCGCCGGCGTTCGTGTTCTCACCCTATCTCACTCGCCGAACGACGTGGCGCGTGGGCTGATACGCTCAGTCACACTCGAGACTAGTTACACCGTCGGTGGCTCAGGCACCGAAATCTTGGGGATTACGGATGTGGCGGCTTTCGGGGACAACATCGCCATCGCCGACGGCTGGGCGCACCACATCGTTCTGGTCGACAGCGCTGGGCAAGTCTACGACTCCGTAGGTCGGGAGGGAGAGGGACCAGGCGAATTCAAGTTCCCCTATGTTGTCGAGGCATCGGACGAGGCGCTTCTAGTTGTGAGTTCGGGGGCCCAACTCACCTCTATCAATCTTGAAGGCATGACGACCGCTGGCCAACAACGGGCGCCCGTTCCCGGCGACTGGGCTAGCCCGTTCTTTCGCCGTCCGTTCTCGGTATGGGATCGACCTACTCAAATCTCGCTTGAGGACGTAACCCGTAGGTTCACCGGGTGGGGTGGCGGCTTCGTGATTCAATTGCAGGATGATGAGCGCTTAGGGGAGGTCGCGAACCTGGCTGCCCCTGAGATCCGCTTGATCAGGACAGATCTGGCGCTAACTCATTTCGATACGATCGAGACCCTTTCCGGAGCGCCCCTCCTCCCTGCGGCAACCCTAGGGAGTGCGCGGTACCAGAACTTTGAGCGTCCTGTTTACTCAGCCACGCCGCTTGTCGCCTCTGGGCGGACCTGGCTAGCGGTCGGACACGGCAATCGCAATGGCGTCGAGATCCGGTGTGGGTCCCCGGCGAACGTTTGCGCATACGTGCGGTGGCCCTCCGAAACGCGCACGGTGTCGGACAAGGACAAGTTGGAATTCGTCAGATGGGGCTTGAAATATGAGCTGGAAGTTGCGACTGGTCCACACTTACGATGGCTCCACGGCCTCACTGGCCGCGTATTGTCAAGAGTCCTTAAGCAGCAGGCGGGTATCACGCCTTTTGCCTCGGAGGTACCTGAGGCGACGGATCTGTTAGGAACGGCGGATTGTCTGTTCCTTGCCGGGTTCAATCCGAGTGACAGCTATCGCGGCGCATCGGCAAGATGGATAGTGCTGAATCTCGTCACGGGACAGGCGAAAACGGTCGACTTACCCGGTGTCGGTCCTCGGGTGCGAGACGTGTCGCCGGTCCATATCTACGCGACGTACAAGGATGAGTCCTTGGCGGACGAGCTGCGAGCCCTACGCCTTGCTGAACCCCTGTGCGCAACCAACGATGGTCTCGTGGGTCCTCCGTGAAAGTCTACCACAGTAAAGGCTAGTGCTGTTAGCCAGCCAAAGGAGAAACAAGCATGAAACTACGCATGAAGCTGCTGATCGCCGCGGCCCTTTTTCTCGTGAACGGAGCTTTGGCAGCCCCCGCTTTCGCGAGCTGGGGGCAGCAGGACGACTGGACGTGCGGAGGCGGGGGATAGTTCGAGTCCTGCTCTACGTGTTACATCTGCCAGTGTGGGGACGACACTCCACCTCCTCCCCCTGAGCCCTGCTAAACTCGAATGTAGCAGGTTGTTGCTGTTTAGTTCGTAGGGACGTTACATCAAGGCGGAGGGACCATGAGACCAACTCTTGAGAAGTTTAGTAACGCCGCCATCATCCTGATGGTCGGACTGCTGATCCTCCAGTATGGGGACATGCTGCGAGGGCGGATGGCGGGCCAGTCCGCCCAAGCGGACGGTGCGTCTTTCGCTGCCGATGATCCGGTTTTCCGCCGCCTCGACGAGGGCGGCAGCCCGGGCCGTGGAGGCCTCGTCGCGGTGGAAGATATAGTGGGTGATGGGTGTGGCCTAGTTTACTTCTTCGATCCTGAGTGCAAGGCCTGTAACAAGTATGCACCGTCTTGGGCTGGGACTGAAGTTGTCGAGGCTGGCGACATACGATTGACCCTGAGTTGGATTTCGATTCGCGACGAGGTTGACCTGGTAGCCGACTTCTTCTCGAAGTACCACCTCGCCGGAAATACATACACGCTGGATGGCCGCTATGCTCCGAGTCAGATAGGCATTGCCTACGTACCGCAGTCTCTTGTCGTGTCGCCTCAGGGAGAGGCGTTGTCGTGGGGTGGTCACCTTCCCGAGATCCTCATGGAGCGGCTAGAGGCGCGCCCCGAACTATTTGAGTCATGTGCGGATAGAGAGTAGTGAGGCGACTCGCACCCTTGGCGCCAAGTCCAGGCCCAACTCTGCATCAAACACATGGACAGGGGGTCGCTCCGGTTCGTGGTCTGGAGGGGGCGTCGCGTCTTGAGCCGAGGCTTGTTACCATCGGCCGGCCCCGGACTCTCCGATCCTACCTACCGCATAGATGGCGACCCGTTTCTAGCGCTGTCAGATAACGTTCTAAGTTTGCGGCGCGGCCCGAAAACAGACACGCCGAGTCCGCCGACCTCCTCCTCCGCAACTACTGCTCAGATCGCCGACCTGCTGTCGGGCCGTGATTCACCGAAGAGAGCGCAGCGAACGTAGGCGCAAACTGTTTGTTATGCGCAGTCAGCTTTGACCAGCCGGCCGCATGCGGGCTCACTCCGCGGCTGTGCGTCCCGCGTCGACTCAAACTTCGGTCTTTTCGCCGAGAACGAGGGTGGGGCAGGGGACCCAACAAGGAGCGCGTCGAAATGAAGTCCGAGACTCAGAAGTGAACCCGCGGCCATCCCGCCGCTTCTGC
>JBDNHE010000090.1:0-14264 GCA_041688945.1 Gemmatimonadota bacterium
CCAGAGGTCGGCGTCGTGGGTCCGCGACTGGAATACCCCGACGGGCGGATTCAGTACGAGTGCGGCCGCCGCGACTATCGGCTGCGTCACCTGCTCCTGGAAGCCTTCTACCTGCACACGCTGCTGCCTCGGAGTGGCTGGGCGAATCACCAGCTGATCGGGGATTGGGATCATCGGTCTCAACGGGATGTGGAGGCCGTGTCGGGAGCGTTCCTGATGGCCCGCAGCGAGGTGGTTACGGCGCAGGGCGGGCTCCCATCGGAGGTCTTCATGTACCACGAGGATCTGGCCTTCTGTCTTCGGGCCCTCAAAGCCGGATGGAGGATCCGTTGTCTGGGGGATGTGGTGACGATCCACCACGGCGGGCAGTCCGCCGAGCGCTCCCCGTCGCGGCTGGAGCTCTTCGAAGGAGAAGTCCGGGTACGGCTGATCGCCGAAAGAGGGCTGGTTTCGCGGCTCCTGGCTCGGCCCTTCTTTGGGGTTCGTTCGCTGGTCAGAAGCGGCATCGCGCTCTTCCTGAGATTTCCCGGGTTCGGCTCGGTGCGCATCCGGTATCCTCAGGTGGCCGATCTCGGAAAGCACCTGCGGCTGCTCCTGTGGACCGTCGCTCCGGGCTGGGTCCTCCGTGATCTCCCGCGGGCGCCGCAGCAGCTGGAGGGCTCGTGAGCAGCTCTCCGAAAAGGCCCACGGTCCTGATGATCGGCCCGACACCGCCGCCCTTTCATGGGCCCAGCATTTTCACGCGGATGATCGTGGATGCGGCGGAGCTCCAGGATCGGTACGAGGTGCTGCATCTGGACATCGCCGACCGGCGGGATCTGGGCAACATCGGCCGTCTCGATCTGCAGAACGTCCGGCTGGCACTCCTGCACCTCTGGCAGCTCGCTGGGATCTGCGCCCGCCGACGCCCCGATCTGGTCCATGTTCAGCCCTCGCAGAACTCGCTTGCCTTTCTGCGTGATGCGGGGTTCGTCTTTATCGCACGAGCGTTCGGCAGTCGCGTGATTCTGCATCTGCATGGTGAGGCGTTTCGGCACTTCTGGACCGGGGCGCCTGCGCCGGTTCGGCTGGTGGTCCGGGCCGTTGGTCGACTGGCGCATCGGGCATGGGTGCTAGGGGAGGAACTGCGAGACGTATTCGCCGACCTCGTTCCGGCCGAGTCGATTCAGGTGGTGGCCAACGGCATCCCCTCGGAGACGCTGGCAGGGATCGAACAAGCTCAGGAATCCCGCGGCGACCAGGCCGCGAAGCCGACGCCCTTCCGGATCCTTCATCTGGGTCAGGTCGCCACCTCAAAAGGGGTCGATACCCTGATCAGGGTCGCTCAACGGCTGATCGCATCGGGGCGAGACGTCGAATTGATCATCGCAGGGGGTTGGGGTGGAGCCGAGGACGAGCGGGAGATCGGAGCCCTGCTCGCATCGACACAGTCGGACGAACGGGTTGGAGATCGGATTCGCCACGTGGGCGTCGTGACCGGCGACGCGAAGTCGGAACTGCTCTGCTCTGCGGATGCCTTCCTTCTTCTGTCCCGCTTCCCCCCCGGCGAAGGCCAGCCGCTCGCCATCCTCGAGGCCATGGCCGCAGGAGTCCCCGTGGCCGCGTCCGGGCGTGGCGCCATCCCGGAAACCCTGGATCGCGGACGGGGCGGAATGATCTTTCCCGACCCGGATAATGAGCAGGGCATTGCCGACGCACTGGCCGAATGGATCGACGACCCAGCCCTAGCGCGGGAGGTTGGGGCGCGGGGTTCGGAGCGCTTCCGCGAGAGATATACCGAGGACGCCTGTATCCGTCGGTTTGGTGCCGCTCTCGACGAGGCACTGGGCCGGCCCGAGGTTGAGGCATGAGCGAATCCAGTGGGCGGCTGAGCGAGGGCCGGGCGCGAGTGGCCTTCGTCCTGACGGTTCTGGTGACGTCGGCCGGTCTGGCATGGACGCCGTGGCTGACGGCCGGGATGGTGGTTGGGGCCTTCCTGGTTGCGCTCACCATCGCGTGGCCTGTTCCGGTGCTGATGGTGCTCCTCTTCCTGGGCCCGACCGACCTGTCGTTTCTGACGGGGGGATTCAAAGGCCTCTTGGAAGGCCTGGGCGGCCTTGATATGAACGGGATCCGGCTGGTGTCCGTCAGCCTGGGGATGGGGCTTCTGGTCCTGAGCGACCGCCGTCAGATCGCACGCTTGGCCAGTCCCGAGGTCCGCTGGTATGTGCTCTTTTTGCTCTACGCCGGGGCGACCCTGGCCATGTCAGGTGATCCCAACGAGGGGCTGAGGCTTCTGTTCAAGCTCGCCTGGCCGCTCCTGATCTTCATGACCGTATCCGGCCCCGATCGGACGCCCCGGGAGATCGAGAAGATGACCAACGCCATTCTGATCGGTGCCACGGTCCTGATTCTGATCAACCCGATTCTGGTGCTCAACGGTGGGTTCGTGGTCGAGAACGACGGCCGCCTGCGGCTGGGTGGGGCAGGGATCCATCAGAATCCGTTCTCGTTCTATCTGCTTGTGGTGATCCTGCTTTCGCTGGGCCGCTTCGCCACGCGGGCTCATTTGCGGTACATCGTTCTGGCGACGGCATCGATCGGGTGGATGGCTCTGACGCTCACTCGGATTACGATGCTGGCCGGCTTTGTGGCGTTGGCTGCTGCCGGAATCCTGGGATCGATCGCTCGGAAGAAGACCCGTCCCGCTCTGACGGCGATTGGGCTGGGTGTTCTGATCGGGCTGGTGCTGCTGCCGGTCTTTATGGAACGGACCTTTGGATACATCCCCACGGTCGGCGAGCTGTTTGCGCTGATGACGGATCCGATTCGGCTCTACCAGACGGTCAACTGGCAGGGGCGCGAACTGTTCTGGGGCGTACTGGTGGCCTCATGGATGGCGAATCCGCTGTTCGGGCTGGGGCTGGGGTCATCCGGCGGGATCCTGAAGGGACTCTTTACGCAGGCCGAAGGGCAGGTGGCGCATAATGAGTACATCCGGCTGGGCACGGACACTGGGTTTGCTGGGATCGGGCTGTTTCTGGTCGTTGCGTTCGTCTGGGTCCGGACGGCGTTCCGGTCGGCCATGACCGGGACGAAGGAGAGCCTCGAATACGCGCTGCCGGCGTTCGCGATCATGCTGGCTTGGGGCGTGATCTCCATTACGGACAATGCGTTCGACTACTACGCGCCGGTTACGCAGTTCGCGGGGTTTTTGGTGGGGGCGAGCTGGAGGGCCAATTCGAGGAGCCGGGTGCCCAGGAGAGATGAAGATCGATGATCAGGTTGCCCTCTTTTCTTTCTTGTCCGGCTTGAGCCTCGGTAACGGCAAGAAACAGGCGATTGTTTCGTAGAGCGACCCCCGCGAAGGCGTTCAGGTCGATGCGTCCACTCAGGGAGCGAGCGATCCCCTCGGAGCGGAGGCGGACTCCCAGCGACGACTCTACGTCGTCCCTCGCTTGCGGAAAGGCAGGGAGAATTTCCACCGCAAAGGCATCGTGGTCCCAGGCGACCCGCTCCAGCTCGGCCGAAACTTCACCGACCGATGGGACGTCAAACCCGAAGCTCAGGAATGAGCCGATTCCACCTGGGCCGATCGATGCTCCCAAGAGTTGGCCTCGGTGGGTGTGCCCCGCTCGTGCATTCGCGTGGCGGTACACGCCGGCGCCGCTACGAAACTTCCTCAAGGACGAGCTGGACGCGGTGGTGACGGATTCGAACAGCACCCGGCACGATCCAAGCGGGCAGGGCCCTTCCCATGTCATCCCTGCTGACCAGAAGGCGCTGTGATCCAGTTCGGTAAGCGCGTCCTCGATGTCGAGAAAAAAATCACCACGGCCGAAGGTCCCGTAGGCGCGCGCTGTTTCGGTTAGCTGGACAGATAGCGAGATGCCGGCCAGAATGTCCTCTCCGATTTCGGCCTCGGACTGCCCGGAGTCGGACCGCAGAAACCAGAAGATACCGCCAAGTGACGGTGGGCTGCCCGAGTAGGGCTGACGGTTGGACACGGTTATCTCGGCCTCCACCACCTCGGAGGGGTCGGCCCATCCTATCGTCAAAACAGAAAGGAGATTCTTGTCAGGGAAATCGTCATCAAGTACGAAAAAATCCGAGCTTGTCAGAGAACCCCAGAGCGCCGACACTGAGAAGTCTCCCACCGGCGTGGGGACCTTCACCACGTCAAGGTACACGTGCGGGAAGCCACTGGCCGTGGATCCGAGGAACAACGGGAAGCGCATGGCGGGGCCAAGCGTGGCCACCTCGGTCGAGAGGCCGAGCCTGACGTTGCGGGTCAGCACTAACTCCAGGAAGCTGGACCCTGTGGTAACCTCCCGATATGAGTCAGATCCAAATCGCTGGGGCCAATCGATCGTGACGTCGCCATATGGGTAGGCCTCGCCCGCGAAGGCCGGATCGGATTGAGTCGCGGTCTTGAAGGGTCGATTCTCGGAAATGGTGAATTCGGGCTCAAGAGACAGAGTCACACGGCCGATCCGTAAGGCTATACCGGCCGACAGGCCCGCACTCACTCCCCGCCCGGCCCAGAGCTGTCCGTTGTTCCGATCTGCTGGATATGCTGAGCGATAGGCCCCGCGGAAGGTGACCGGCAGGACTGAAATCAAGTCACCAGATACCAGACTTCCTCGCCACCCTTCCAAGGGGCGTCGAGATTGGCCGCAATCGGCTCTTGCGGACCCCATATGTGTTAGGATAGAACAGAGTTCTGGAGTTTCGGACCCCTGAGTCCCTTGGACGGGGTGAGCAGCGCCAACGCTCGCGGTGGCCAGAAGCACCGCCGCGCCTGCGTACCGAAATTTTCGCGCCCCGACTTCTCGTCTTGAGGAACTACCTTGATCTGCCTTCAATCTGGCCTTCCACGTGATTAACAAACCGGTCGTCGGTCGCAAAGTTCGCTTCGCTCTTGTTGGCTGCGGGAGGATCGCCCAGAAGCACTTTGATGCCTTCAGGGAGCTAACGGATGAATGCGAGCTTGTCGATGTCTGCGATACCGACCTTGGTGTTCTGGATGCCGTTGACCTTGGGGCTGAGGTCGGGCGCCAAGACAACCTGACGTCACTTCTGGCGGAGACTACGGCGGACGTAGTGATCCTTACGACCCCGTCTGGCCTGCATCCGGCTCAGGCGATTCAGGTCGCGCGCTCCGGTCGCCATGTCGTGACGGAGAAACCGATGGCCACCAGGTGGGCCGATGCTATCGAGATGGTGTCCGAGTGCGACAAGGCCGACGTCGAGCTATTTGTCGTGAAGCAGAACCGCTTCAATCCGACCCTCCAACTGCTTAGAAGGGCGGTGCAGGAACATCGCTTCGGGAGACTGCACCTGATTCACGTCAATGTCTTCTGGACACGGCCGCAGGAGTACTACGATTCGGCGGATTGGCGTGGCACGTGGGAGCTCGACGGCGGGGCGCTTATGAATCAGGCCAGTCACTATGTCGATCTCCTTTCTTGGCTCGGGGGACCGATTCAGGACGTCCATGCCATGACCGGCACGCTGTCACGACAGATTGAGGTTGAAGACAGTGCCGTCCTGAACGTCAGATGGCGAACCGGAACGTTGGGAAGCATGGCGATCACGATGCTGACGTATCCGAAGAACCTTGAAGGTTCCCTGACGATTCTGGGTGACAAGGGTAGCGTCCGAATCGGTGGCGTAGCACTCAACGAGGTCGGGCACTGGGCCTTTGCCGAGCCAGCCCCCTACGACAATGAAGTTGTCAGCTCTGGATATTCGACCAACTCCGTCTATGGGCATGGCCACCTTCCCTACTACCGCAATGTGTTGCAGGCGCTGAGGGGCGAGCGAGCAGCAGAAACTGATGGGCGGGAAGGGTTGAGGTCACTTGAGGTCCTCACAGCCGCATACCTGTCCGCTCGGGACCGACGGACGGTGTCGCTTCCGCTCAACCTCTGAGACTGCCACGATGATACATCCTACTGCGATCGTTGATGAGGGAGCCCGCGTCGGGGAGAATACCAGCGTGTGGCATTTCTCCCACGTGTGTGAGACTGCCCAGATAGGCGCGGGTTGTTCTCTTGGCCAGAATGTCTTCATGGCGAACCACACGCGTGTTGGCGACAATGTCCGTATTCAGAACAACGTCTCGGTGTATGAGGGCGTCATACTCGAGGACGACGTTTTCTGCGGCCCGTCCATGGTTTTCACTAACGTCTACAACCCGAGAGCGGCCGTGTCCCGGAAGAACGAATTCCGCCGAACACTGGTTCGTCGCGGGGCCACTCTTGGGGCGAACTGTACGATTGTGTGTGGTGTTACGATCGGTGACTTCGCATTTGTAGGGGCCGGGGCTGTTGTGAACCGCGACGTGCCATCTTATGCGCTGATCGTCGGCGTTCCCGGAAGGCAGATTGGCTGGATGAGCCGCTTTGGAGAGCGACTGAACCTGCCTCTTGAGGGCAACGGATTGACGGCGATCTGTCCTGGTTCGAAGGAGGCCTATCGGTTGGAGGGAAATGTTGTTTCCTTCTTGGGCTCGGCCTAGTACTACGATTCCGGAGATAGACCTTTGAAGATATGGGTGTTGCTTCCTGCCTATAATGAAGCCCTGTCGTTCCCGGCGCTGCTTCCGAAGATTCACGACACCCTCAGCGGTGCGGGATTCGACCACGAAATTGTCGTATGTGACGACGGGAGTCGTGATGGCACCGCTGAGATGCTTATCGATTACTCCTCGCAATACCCGTTGAGAGTGATCACCCACACGCTGAATCGTGGCTTGGGGGAGACCGTTCGTGATCTTTTTGAGGCAGCCGTCGAGCTTGGCGGTGCCGAGGACATCATCGTCAGGATGGATTGTGACGATACGCACGAGCCAGACGTAATGCTCCGCATGATCGAGCGGCTCGGCAGCGATCCGGTCGACGTGGTCATCGCGTCCCGATTTCAGGAGGGGGGAGGCCAGATGGGCGTGAGCACCTACCGGGCGTTAATCAGCCGATGTGCGAACCTCTTCATGAAAGCCTTCTTCCCCGTGGCTGGCGTTCGCGAATACTCCTGCGGGTTCAGGGCCTACCGATGGACGACGATTGCCGAGGCTATCAGCGTTTACGGCAATCAGTTCGTTCAGCTCAAGGGGCTTGGATTCACGGGGACGCTTGAGAAACTCCTGAAGCTGCATTTGAATGGCGCTCGGTTCGGCGAGGTCGGGTTTCTGTTGCGGTATGACCAGAAGCAGAGTGACAGCAAGATGGTAAGCTCCATTACTACAGTGGGTTACTTTACCATGGTCGTGCTCTACCATTGGCCTTTTGGAGGGTGGCGGGCTCAAGCCCGAGCCCGGCGAGCCGGCCGCGCGCGCGCGCCGGAGGCCCGAAACCTCGCTGAAGCTGCAGCACCCAAAGTTTGAGGGGCGCGTAGGATGTGCGGAATCGCGGGGATTCTGGGAGCGTTCAGGTCGGACGCCGGCCGAGCGCTGGTGGGAAGGATGACCGATGCCCTGGCCCATCGAGGTCCTGACGCCGAGGGCTTTCATCTCGTGCCCGGCCAAGCGGCCATCGGGCACCGTCGGCTTTCTATCATTGATGTTCAGCACGGTGCGCAGCCGATGTTGTCGGACGACGGGCGGTACTCGCTCTCGTTCAATGGTGAGATCTACAACTACCTGGAACTGCGGCAAGCGCTCTCTCGGAAGGGGGTTGAGTTCAAGACCTTCTCAGACACCGAGGTACTGCTTCGACTATTGATCGCAGATGGTGTCGATTGCATCCCGAAGTTGAACGGCATGTTCGCCTTCGTCTTTCACGATAGTGCGGATGGGTCGTGGATCGCTGCCCGTGACCACTTCGGCATCAAGCCCTTCTACTATGCGCAGGCCGAGGACCAGTTCGTATTCGCATCGGAGATCAAGGCGATCCTTCTTCATCCGGAGATTTCGGCTCGGCGGAATGAAAGTGCACTCCACGACTACATGACCTTTCAATTCTGCCTTGCCAATCAGACCCTATTCGAGGGAGTCTCGAAGCTGGAGCCTGGTCATTTCCTGTTGGGCAGGGGTAGCAGGATCCTGCAGGACGTTTGCTACTGGGATCACGACTTCACGGTCGATGAGTACCACACAGAAGACTACTTCCTGGACACGCTGGGCCACCTCCTCGAAGACTCGGTCCGACTTCAGGTCCGATCCGACGTCCCGCTGGGCAGCTACGTTTCGGGTGGTATTGATTCGAGCCTGGTGGCGCTCCTCGCCGCAGGGGCGATCGACCAGCCATTGCCGATTTTTCATGGGCGCTTCTCGGAGGGACCGGCTTACGACGAGTCACGGTATGCCCGCATGGTGGGCGAGCAGATGGGGGGGGATTACTACGAGGTGGTGCCCGGCCCCAAGGACTTCGTTGAGTCGATGCCCGGACTGATCTTCGCACTGGATGAGCCGCTCGCGGGCCCGGGGGTGTTTCCTCAGTTCATGGTCAGCCGGCTGGCTAAGGAGCACGTCACCGTGGTCCTTGGTGGGCAGGGTGGGGATGAGCTTTTCGGAGGCTACGCTCGCTATCTTGTGGGGTACTTGGAACAGGCCTTGAAGGGGGCGATCCACGGGACACAGGAGGAGGGGAGGCATCTGGTCACGCTGGAGTCGGTGATTCCCCAGCTGTCACTGCTTAAGCAGTATGTGCCACTCCTGAGGCATTTCTGGAGTCGGGGTGTCTTCGATGAGATGGACTCCCGCTATTTCCATCTCATCGACCGGAGCGGCGGTGTAGAACGCAGTCTGGCGTCAGAGTTCTTGGCTGGATTTGAAAAGGGGGAGGTCTTCGACCGGTTCCGGGAGGTCTTCAATAGTCCGAACACCACGTCTTACATCAACAAGATGACCCACTTTGATATGAAAACCCTTCTCCCGGCTCTACTTCAAGTGGAAGACAGGGTGAGCATGGCGGTTTCCCTTGAGTCGCGAGTACCCTTGTTGGACCACCGGATTGTCGACCTCGTCACGAGGATCCCTCCGCCCTTGAAGTTCGAAGGGGGACGGACGAAACACCTCCTGAAGGCGGCGAGTCGGAACGTCCTACCTGACGAGGTTCTCCACCGCGAAGACAAGATGGGTTTTCCGGTTCCGCTAAAGGAATGGATGAAGGGGGGCGTCGTGAGGGACTTCGTCGGTGATACACTGCTCTGTGATCGAAGCCTGACGCGGGGCCTTTACCGGCCCGAAGAACTGCGGCGGATGTTGGAGGATCAAGGTGTCGGGGCCCGAGCGTTGTGGGGTGCGCTGTGCTTGGAGCTGTGGCATCGGCGCTTCATTGATGCCAACTGATCCGCAGGTCCCCGCAGTAGAGGATCTCCGTGACCACGTTTTGTCGGCGCTGGCATCCTACTGGCCGAAGAGGCGTGATGTGCTGGTAGGGTTGCCTGTTCCGGATCGATCGACCAGCCCAATCAAGATGCCCCTCAGTTTAAGATTGGTGGAGTTGCCTGATTGGTCGGTGGGCGCCGTCGGACTGGAGGCACTTCTTGTGCCGGTCGAGGCGCTCGGGGGCGAAGGGGACTGGAAAGAAACCGACTGGTGGTTGGCGATCTTCCTTCTCCTTGAGGGTTGGCATGAGAGGTGCTTCGAGCAGCGTAAAGGGGAACCGATTCACTCTTTTTCATTCAGGCTCTCCAGGTGGGATGAGCGCGCTTGGGAGGCTCCCTGGGTAAATCTCATCGCCTGCTTCCTTCGTGCCTGGGCCGGTCGGCACTCCGGCGTTGATGCGGTTGATTTGTTTGGACCCCTGCCCGCAGGCGAGACCCGTCTCACTCACGACGTTGACGCTGTCGGGAAGACCTTTGCCATTACGGGAAAACAAGCGGCATTCCAAGTCGTCAACGCGCTCCGGGATGTCGGGCGGCTACGGCCGACCGATGCCGGCCGGAGGTTGGCGAAGGCTACCCGGATGCTGTTCGGAAAGGACTCTTGGGATCGGGTCGCCGAGGTCGCTGGGATGGAGGAGCAGAAGGGGCTCCGCGGCACCTTCCATTTCTATTCGGAGAAGAAGTCGAAGAGCCATCGTTGGTTAATGGATCCGGGCTATGATGTCGCGACGAGCGGAGTGGGTCGGGCGATCGCCGATCTGGTTGAGAGAGGGCACGAGGTCGGGCTCCACCCGGGCTACCACTCATGGTGTGACGCCCCGCGACTCATGCAAGCTCAAAAGGCCCTTCAGGAGGTCTCCCCGGACCCCGTGCGATCGGTTCGACAGCATTGGCTGAGATTCTCGTGGGCGCGAACGTGGTCTGCACAGAGTCAGGCTGGCCTGTGTCTGGACACCACGCTCATGTTTAATGATAGATGGGGCTTCAGGAACTCGGCTGCGGTCGAATGGTCCCCATGGAATCCTGAGGCGGGGTGCCCGCACTCGATTCGCGTGATCCCGTCGGTGTTGATGGATTCACACCTATATGATTATCGGACTCTGACTTCGATGGAGAGGACGACCGTGATAGAAAATCTGGTGGAGGGGGTCCGCGGCGTGGGTGGTACCGCCGCCTTCCTCTGGCATCCTCAGACCTTGGCCGCCGAGTATGGCTGGAGCCAAGGGTTCGTATCACTTCTTGAAACGCTTGTGCCTGGTAGGTCTGGCACTAGGGATTTGCCTTGATCAGGGTCCGGGAACTCCTCCCCCTGGGGCTTCGAAAGATCCTTTGGGGAGATCGGAATCGGTGGGGGCGAACGCCGCAGGAAGATGATCCGACCTGGCGTGAGTGGACCGAGGAGGTTTATCCGACGTTCTATCAGTCCCATCAGCGTCGCGGCTTCGGGCGGACCGTGAATTTTGCGGGTTATTCGGTCATGGGGCGTGTAAGCCTCGCGGGCAAGCGAGTCTTGGAGGTTGGGGCGGGGGACCTGCTCCACACGCACTTCTGGCAAGACGAACCGGATGAACTTGTTCTGGTCGATGTCCATGAGCACATGCTGGATGCTGCTGTGAAGGCGCTTGGCAATCGAGGTTTCAAGGTGACGCCCGTGCTACTCACGCCGGGCCAACCGTTGCCCGTTGAGGATGCCTCGGTGGATGTGATAGTCACGTTTTACTCACTTGAACATCTCCACCCGTTGGACGCTTACTTGGATGAATACATGCGGGTCCTTCGGCCGGGAGGGGAACTGGTTGGCGCGATTCCGGCTGAGGGAGGATTGGCGTGGGGGGTGGGTCGAGCGCTGACGTCTCGCCGCTGGCTGCGGAAGAACACCGCTATCGATCCCGAGAAGCTGATCTGCTGGGAGCATCCCAATTTTTCGGACGAGGTCATTCAAGCACTGGAGGGCCGACTCCGGCGCAATGAGCTTTCTCGGTGGCCGCTGGGCCTACTGCCGCTGGATGACCCCAACCTGATTTTGCGCTTCCGCTATGTCCGAGGCTGATCTGGGCAATTCGTACTTGGCAGCGGTCACTCGGAACCTTCCGCGGGTGCTCGGGCTCTTCGATTCCGACCGCACCAGTACGAGTCACGGTTTCGGAGATCGCTTTTTCTGGGCTTGGGGTCTGAAGGATTTTGGGAACGGCACATTCCAGGGGGCGGTCAACGGCTTAGCGAGGCTGTGGGTGGGGGGGCTTTGGCCCTGGGCGACGTCGCCCGCGGTCTTCCATAGCCGACTGGACGCGATTGCCCTGGCTACCGCGCGGCTCACACGCCCTGACGGGAGCCTGGAGGAGGCGTTTCCCAACGAAGGGTCCTACTGCGTGACGGCGCTGGTCGCCTTTGACCTGCTCGTCGCGATGGATCTCCTGGAAATCAGTGGCGAGCGCGAGCGTCAGTGGCTTGGCGTGATCGCGCCCCTCATCCGCTATCTGGTCAAGGGGGATGAGTCGCATGCGATGATCTCTAACCACCTTGCTACGGCTGTGGCGGCGCTCCGCCGTTGGGATGCTCGCGCAGGCGATGCTGAAGCCCATCGGAAGGGGGATGTTCTGCTAGCACGGATATTGGACCGCCAGTCCGATGAGGGATGGTTTGAAGAGTATGGTGGTGCCGACCCCGGGTACCAGTCACTTTGCACCTATTACCTCGCCGATGTCGCCAGTGTCAGCGGGTCGCCTGAACTTACGACGGCTGTTGGGCGATCTCTTGTGTATTTGTCCCACTTCGCCCACCCCGATGGCTCGTTCGGCGGGTGCTATGGAAGTCGCAACACCCGCTTCGTCTATCCCGCTGGATTCGAATATTTCTCGAGGACCCTGCCAATAGCACGGAGCTTAGCTGCCCACGTCCGGAAGAGTGTTTCGGACGCCACGGTGGTCACCCTCGACTCGATTGACGAATCGAACCTCATCCCGACATTCAACGCATATTGCTGGGCAGCAACGATGGTCGCGTCCTCCTCCTCCCTGGAGGCTGCCGTTGAGCCGTTGCCCTGCGTTGCGGAGCCGTTCCGAACCGTTTTCGGGGAGGCGGGACTCCTTGTGGACCGGGGCCGTAGTCACTACACGATCATTGGTGTCGGGAAGGGTGGAGTCGTCGCCCATTTCGAAGACGGAAGGCCCGCTCTCTTTGACCATGGAGTCGTGATTACGGATGGGCACGGCAGGTTTGGGAGTACTCAGGTCGGGGGCCAACTCGTCGAATATGAGATGGCCCCCGAGGGTGTAACGGTGCGCGCCAAGTTCGCGCTAATGCCCAAACAACTGCCGGGACCGGTGCGTTTTCTGATCTTGCGGGCTTTGTCGGTTACGGCCTTCCGGGTGGGGCCGGTGAGGGAATGGGTGAAGAAGTGGCTGGTCCACTTGCTTATTACGCGGCATTCGGTGCTCGCCGGGGGGAACGTCCGCCGGATAACGCTTGGGCGATCGATCTCCATTGTGGATGAGTCGATCTGCGGGAAGGGATGGTCGTTAGTCCAGGACCCGGGGCCGTTTGTGCCGATTCACATGGCGAGCAAAGGCTACTGGCAGCTTCAGGATGAAGACTCGTGATCCCGCGATTCAGGCCGTGGATAGGCCTGGGAGAACTGATCGCCGCGTTTAGGCCAGGCCCAGAACCGGTTAGGCAGTTTGAGGAGGAGTTCGCGAAGTGTTTCGGGGCTCCAGAGGCCTTGTCGTTCTCGTACGGCCGGGTAGCTCTGTGGGCGTTCCTGCAAGCCGTTGAGGTAAAGGACAGCGAGGTTCTGATCCCCGCCTACACGTGCTCGGTTGTGGCCCACGCAGTTACGCTTTCTGGCAACGAACCGAAGTTCGTGGATGTTGACGCCGGCACGTACAACATGTCGTTCGAAGCCTTCGAAGCGGCGATCACAGAACGTACCCGAGCCGTCATCCCAACCCACCTGTTCGGACGCCCAATGGACACACACCGACTTGCAGAGATTGTCAGGTCGGCAGAGGAACGGTATGGACACCGTATCTGGGTGATTCAGGATTGCGCCCATTCTTTCGGAGCGGCTCACGATGGTGAGGACGTGTGCCGGTTCGGCGATGCGGCGCTCTATGCACTCAATATCAGCAAGGTTATGACCGCCATTTTCGGTGGCATGATGACGATCAA
Source organism: Gemmatimonadota bacterium (assembly GCA_041688945.1). Classification (GTDB taxonomy): domain Bacteria; phylum Gemmatimonadota; class Gemmatimonadetes; order Longimicrobiales; family Gaopeijiaceae; genus Gaopeijia. The sequence goes on from JBDNHE010000090.1 coordinate 13,477, forward strand.
CGATCCCGATGTCTCAGCACGCGTACGCGAATGGAGGGATCGCGAATTGCGCAAACCCGGTCTTCGCAAATCATGGCTTCGCCGAATCTACTTATTGGCCTCGACCGTGGCCTTCTCGAGACCTATCTATGGTTTGACTTGGTTTCTCCAACACCGAACCAACGCTCTTGGACAATTGACGGATGCGTATCATCTGGACGAACGGATCCATTTTCCGCCGGACTACAGGGATCAGATGACGGCGGTTGAAGCGGCGGTCGGTCGAGTACAACTGCGACGATATCGCGAGAACATCAGGCGTCGCCGCTCGACGGCACAGATATACATGGACCTTCTCGACGGCGTGGAGGGTTTGCGGATACCCTCGCAGATCGAAGGTCACACCTATTCGCATTTCGTGATCGCAGTCGAAAATCGGCCCGAGTACGTGCGACTCATGGCGCAGAAGGGCATCGAGCTTGGCGAACTGATTCAGTACAGTGTGCCGGAGACAGGCCCCTATCGCGGAAGCGCCTTCCCGGCTCCGGTTTCAGGCGTGGCCAGCCACAGCTTGATCAACCTTCCGGTGGACCCTGCGGTGACCGAACGGGTTGCTCGTCGCGTGGCAATGTCTCTCCTCGATGTCCATGCCACCCTCCGTGTGCCCGGAGTCAATCCCAAAGCTAGTTGAAACTGAAGCGACCTCCGATCTCAGGCGGCGGAGTGTGCACGAGCATCGGGCTGTGTGATCCCGAGTTCCTTCTGAATGGCGGCCCGCAGCATGGGGAGGTGGCGGTAGCCGACCAGCC
>JBDNHE010000091.1:0-11646 GCA_041688945.1 Gemmatimonadota bacterium
AGAAAAGATGGACCCGGCCCGCCAAGAGCGGATTCATAACCGAACCCAGGAGCTGTTGGCCGAGTTGCCGCTCCAGGAGCTTCGTCAGGCGCGTGCGCTGTCGCAGGCCGAGTTGGCTCAGGTGCTGGGTCTGAATCAGGCTACGATTTCAAAGCTGGAGCGCCGGACCGATATGTATCTGAGCTCGCTGCGTCGCTTCGTGGAGGCGATGGGCGGGGAGTTGGAGATCAGTGCGCTGTTCCCTGATGGACGCGTTCGTATCCAGCTGTTGGAAGATCTGGAAGAGGAACGCAAACCTGCGGGGGTCTGACAGGCCGGTGTGGCCTGGCCCACTCCTATCGGCCCAGCTGCACGAGAATCGAGTCGACGAAGAGGATCAGCTGGCCCTCTTCCTTACTCGCAAGCCCGCTTGAGCCTTGAACATCGGGCAGGATGCCGCGCAACTCATTCGTCACCCGGACATTCGTCGAGGTCGTGACCAGGCGAAACTCATTCGGAGGCGCCCTGGAGAGCGGCCCCAGAAGATTGGTATACTCTGCCAAGTTACGTCGGAGTTCGGGCCCATGAAGCTCCCGAAGCAGCCGGTCATCCTCCGTCGCATCCAGTAGCCTCGAAGGCCAGGCTGCCAACATGCGCCGCAACTCCGGATCCGATATGAGGCGCAGCCCGCCAGACGAGAGGACGGCATCAAGCGCACCCGACGGGGCGTCAAACGAACCGTTACGGATACCGAGTACGATCGCGGTATCTGGCACGGACACGATGTCGCCCACATTGGCGTCCCTGACGAGATCGACAAAATGCTCCAGAGCTGCGGCAGTGCGCGTGTGCCCTAGCTGGTGCACAGGCAGGAGTTCGCGGATCGCTTCGAAGTCGTCGGCCAGGGTCTCGAGCAGGACCCGCTCCGCTTTACGCTCAGTGCGGCCCTCCCAGAAGGCGTCCACCGCAAACGCCAGGAGGATACTCAGCACAATGACCGTGCCTTCCAGAACCCAACGCCGCGCTTCATTGCGAATCATGATTCTCGGTCAATCCTTGAGCAGTCCGGGCGTCCGTTGCGGTCCGAAAGGGTTTCAGAAGGCGGGGCGAAGTTAGTGTAGTGTGGTGGTGCGTTGGCGAAAAGCGAGCTCGCCCGCCCAACCGAGCTTACGACGGTCACCTGAGCGGGCACCTGACAGGCCTGGAAGGGTCTCTACCGCCCCTTTCCTTTGCTCAGCAGCTTTCCGATATTCCGAAGATAAACCGAAGATGGATTACTCGGCGAGGGACACCAGGGTCTCCTGACTCACTGAAAGATGATGCACATGCGGACGACATCGCCCCTGAGTACAAAAAGCGGTAGCCGACGACTGGTCCCGCTCAATACTCCAACGCCCATTCAGGTGAGGACGGACTCCGCCGCTACTCCTTTAGAGCTGCAGCTTGAGCGCGGCAGAGTAAGAGTCACCGAAATCCAGGAGCGGTGGCGGATCGACGATGAGTGGTGGCGAACACCCATCTGCAGGATCTATCACCGTGTGGTACTGAATGATGGACGAATCCTGACGATTTACCGCGATCTTGAATCGGGAGGCTGGTTCATCCAGCGCTGAAGGCGCGATACCCCTGCTATCCCTCGTCATCGCGCCTCGCAGGATCCGGCGCCACACCACACCAGGTGGCTCGTGAACTTTCGATACACCACACTAGATTCGCCGAACCACTATCCGAGGAATCAGGTGCCCGAAACCAGTACCCCGCCACACGTGCTCGCAGAGCAGATCGAAGCCATCGACCTGCGCGAATCGCTGGCGCGTCGTTTCTACCGGGACGCTTCGGTCGGCGCACTGGGACACCCGATCGTGGCCGTCGTCATCGCCCTCCTGGTCCGAAGCTCCGTGGGGACCCAGGGCGCCCTGATCGTTGTCGGTATCGTCACATTGGCCGCCGCCCTGCGCATCGGACTCCACCGGGCCAACGCCAGCCTGCAGGATGATCCGGACCGCCTGGTCGTGCGGACCCGGATCTCTACAGCTTTCGCCGCCGCGGGATGGGGAGCGGTTTCTCTCTATCTGTTCCCGCAAATCGACCCGGTCGTCACCGGTCGGATCCTGATGGCCTACGCCGGGCTGGTCGCGGCCGGTGTTGCGACCCACCAGTGCGACACAAAGGGCTTTCACATCTTCGCGACCCTGCTGCTGGGGTCAGCGATCGTCGGTTCCATTCTGACCGGCCAGCCCATTGCGGCTATCGACACGATGTTCATCCTCGCCTTCTGGGGCACGATGGTCATCCTGCAACGCCGAATCCATCGCCAACTCCGGGTCCGCCTTGAGACCGGCATCCAGTTGGGGTCTGCAATCGGCAGGGCCACCCGTGAGAAGGAATTTGTCGACGCCGTTCTGGCCGGTGCTCCCGACGGAATGGTAGTGCTCTCACCCGATGGACGACTCTCCCGCATCTCCGACGAGTTCTCCCGTCTGATCAGCATGTCGTCCGATCAGCTGATCGGCCTGGATCCGCGGGAGTACGCCGACGATGTCTTCTGGCAGGCTCTGGTCATTGTGGTCGATCAGGCGCACCAAACAGGACGTGGCGCTCGTGAAGTCGAAGTCATTCGAGACCGCGCCCGCAGATGGTTCCGCCTTTCCGCCGCTGCCGGACAGGGAGCGGCAACAGGCTGGATCGTAGTCACGGTCGAGGACTTCACTCCTCTTCGTGCGGCAGAGGCCGCCCGCCGAGCTGCGGAGGATTCGTATTCCGAGCTGGTGGAATCCGCCCACGATCTGATCTGGACAGTCGATCAGAACGGCAACTGGACCTTCCTGAACGAAGCGGCCCGTGACTTCTATGGCATCGCCCCGGCCGACCTGATCGGCACCAACGTTTTCGATCGGGCGCACCCGTCCCGAGTGGAAGGCGACCGAGAGGGGCTGCAGCGGCTCATCGATGGACAGCAACAGGAGATGGTGGATCTGGAGACCATCCACCTGACGGCCACAGGCGAAGCCAGGGTCCTCTCCTTTTCGGCTCGCCCCCTTTTGGACGACCTGGGCAACGTCATTGGTGCTCAGGGTTCGGCGAGAGACGTAACCGAACGAAAAGAGGCTGCGACGCGCATGATGCAGATGGCCGAACAGGCCGCGCGCGCCACCCAGATGAAAAGTGCCTTCCTGGCCAATATGAGCCACGAGATTCGCACACCGATGAACGGTGTCCTGGGCATGACCGAACTGCTGCTTGACACCGAGCTATCGGACGAACAGCGGCAATATCTCGAGGTGGTTCAGTCCTCCGGTGAAAACCTGCTGCGAATCCTCAACGAAATTCTGGATTTCTCAAAGATCGAAGCGGGCCACCTGGAACTCGAAGCGATTCCATTCGGGCTTCACCGAACGCTGGGCGACTCGGTGCGGGTGCTGGGGCCCATGGCAGGAAAACGGGCCAACGAACTCATCCTCGATATCGGCCCAGACGTCCCCGAACATATCCTGGGAGATCCGGGTCGGCTCCGTCAGATCGTGACGAATCTCGTGTCCAACGCGGTCAAGTTCACAGAGTCGGGGGAGGTGTCGCTCACCGTCCGTCAGTCCGGGACCGACAAGTTGCGCTTCGAAGTCCGGGACTCGGGTGTGGGCATTCCGGCGGACAAGCTGGAGTCCGTATTTCAGGAATTCAATCAGGCAGACACCTCCGTCACGCGAAAATACGGGGGCACGGGCCTGGGGCTCACCATCTGCCGTCGACTGGTCCAAATGATGGGAGGACAGATCGGCGTAGAAAGCGAGGTCGGGAAGGGTTCGACCTTCTGGTTCGAGATTCCGTTCACCGTCGCCGAAAACTCCGACGCCGGGGGTGCAACTCACATCGACCACGACCTGTCGAACTACCGCGTCGTCGTAATCGACGACAACGCCACCAATCGCCGCATCATCTCGTCAGTCCTTCAGGATGCAGGCGCTGCGGTCACGAGGGCCATGTCAGCGCGTGAGGGCGAGGCTCTCCTGGACCGCCTTGAAGACAGTGGAACCCCGGCCGATCTGCTCGTCACCGATGTCCAGATGCCGGAGATGGACGGGATCACCTTCCTGGAACGACTGCGGCGGGGCCGTCATGCCCAGCTGCCAGCCGTCATTCTCAGCTCGACCAACGAGCCCAAAGAAGCGCGCCGAGCCCGACTTCTGGGCATTCAGGGCTACCACCTCAAACCCCTGCCCCGCTCCGAAATGCTGACCGCTGTCACGTCGGCCGCGCGGATGAAGGTCGGGCCGGTCGACTTTGATCACCCTGCATTCCAGGAGACCGAAGACGAGGCCGTCTTCACCGAGGCGCTGTCCGCGGAGGAGCTTCTTCCAAAAGCGGTGGGATCGGGCGCCAAAGGCCACATCCTGGTGGCCGAAGACAATCCTGTGAATCGGCAGGTAGCGGCAGCCACACTCAAGAAAGCCGGCTACGCGGTCACCATGGTCGTGAATGGCAAGGAAGCCGTGGAGATGGCGGAGGTCGGAAAATTCGACGCCATCCTGATGGATGTGCAGATGCCGATCATGGATGGGGTCGAAGCGACCCGAGCGATTCGAGCCAGCGCCTCGGGAGGTAGAATTCCGATCATTGCCCTGACCGCCCATGCGCTGAGAGAGGAACGTGATCGGTGCCTCGCCGCCGGCATGTCGGATTTTTTGTCGAAACCGTTCCGGCCGGCGGACCTGTCCGAACGGCTTGAATACTGGATCAGCAGACGGCAGGACGAGCCTGCCGCGCCGGCCCCGCTGCAAGAATCCGCCGCCGTTGAACCGCCACCCTCGGACCCCTCCGCGGCAGCGGTCGAAGCAGCCGAACGCCCCCCGGTCGATCTGGAGTCCTTGCAGGAAACCATGGATGAGGCCGGCATCGGCGAGATCGTCAAAACCATGCTTCAGCTCTTCGTTGACGAGATCGTCGTGCGCCGGGATCGCATCGCGGAAGGGGTGCGGGATCTGGATTTCGATGTGGTCATCGAGGCCGCACACTCCCTGAAATCCTCCGCTGGAAACATTCACGCGCATCGACTCTTCGAGGGCCTGCAGAGTCTTGAGAGAATGGGCCGCAAGGAGGACGGCGACGGGATCAGGACGCTCGGCCCCGAGGTGCTGGAGGAGATCAAGCGAGTCACGGCCTTCCTCTCCTCCCGTTGACCGGACAACCCGAAGACCCGGTCCATCTGAAACGCCTGCGGATCGGCCGAGACGGCATGCGGACGCATGTCACGCTCTCGGATGACTCCGAGTTCGTCCTGCATATCGACGGCATCACCGAGTTGGGAATTGGGGTCGATGATCCGGTGGACGACTCGATCCGGGCCAGGCTTGAGGATCTGACAGTCCGATACACGGCGCGGGAAGCGGCACTCCGGCTCCTGGCGGTCCGGCCTCGATCTCGTCGTGAATTGAGCGACCGACTGCGTCGCAAGGAGATTCCGGCTCTCGTCATCCGGGACGTCCTGGATCGGCTAGTCGAACTGGGGCTCCTGGACGACGCGGATTTCGCGCGAGCCCTGGTGCGCGACCGCCTGCGGCTCCGTCCCAAGGGACGCCGGGCTCTCTCCGCCGAGCTGGCCCGAAAGGGTGTCACCCGAGAGATCGGAGACCGGGTGATGGACGAAGTGTTCGCCGAGATGGAAACCTCCGAGGTCCAGGTGGCCGATCAGGTCGCTGCGGGGTGGCTCCGCAGACAGCCCACCAAGACCCGGACCGCCCTCCTGGAGGGGCTGCGCAGCGTCGACGGCGGAAAGGCCTGGCGGCGCGGGCTCGGACACTTGGCACGGAAGGGCTTTGGCGGCGGGATCGCGCGAACCGCGCTGGAGCGGGCGCTGCAGAGCTGACGGCGGTTGGTGGCGGCCGGAGCCGCCCCCCCTTTCTGATGGATCTTTCAGTTTCAAGGGGTTCCGGTTTTTAAACTGGTATTTAAATTACCACTTAAGCGAATGAGGGACCGTTCCCGCATCGCCCGACTCGACCTTCGAGCCCCGAGACACCGACGCCGTCGGGCGGGGATTCGGGCCTGTCGCTGACAACAGCGAAGCCCATTCTATACAGGAGTTCAAATGCGCCGCCTTACCCCCACTCTCCTCCTCATGACGGCTCTCACCGCCTGCAGTCAGCCTGCAGAGAGCTGGAAGAACGCTCCCGATCCGGAGATCGTGAACTTCCCGGTCGAGAACGCTCAGTCTGTGGATCAGGTGCTGGTCGATCCACCCTTCCTGCCCGTGCATGAGCAGGTTGCCAGTGGTCCGCCCCGGATCGTCAACATCACGCTGGAGATCGTCGAGCGTGAGGTTGAAATCGCCCCCGGTGTCTTTGTCTGGCAGATGGCCTTCAACAACCACGTTCCGGGCCCGATGCCCGTCATCTTCCAGTGGGACTGGGTCAATCTGACCCTGAAGAACGGCACGACCGACACCGTTCGATTTGGCAGCACCTCAAACCAGCTGGCCCACAACATCGACTTCCACGCCTCAACCGGAGCACTCGGTGGCGGCTCGCTGACGATCGTGGCTCCCGGGCAGGAAGTCGGCCTTCGCTGGCGCGCTGTTAACTCCGGAGTCTTCGTTTACCACTGCGCCCCTGGCGGCGAGATGGTGCCCTACCACGTCACAACTGGCGGAAACGGAGCCCTCCTGGTGCTGCCCCGCGAGGGCCTGCGGGACGGCTACGGCGAGCGGATCACGTACGACCGCGCCTTCTACTTCGGTGAGCAGGACTACTACGTGCCCATGAACGAAGACGGGACCTCCAAGCGCTACGCCAACTTCGCCGCACAGATGCCGGACTGGGTCGAAGAGATGCGTACGCTCAAGCCTTCGCACATCGCCTTCAATGGTGAGTACGGGGCGCTGACCCAGGACATTCGCCTGGAAGCCGAGGTCGGAGAGACCATCCTCATGCTCCACTCGCAGGCCAACAACCCCTCCTTCCCGCACCTGATCGGCGGGCACGGGCAGTGGGTCTGGCCCTACGGCAAGTTCAACAACCAGCCCGACGAGGGTCTGGAGTCGTGGGACGTGGTGGCCGGCGGTTCGGCGGCAGCGGTCTACACCTTCGAACAGGAAGGGACCTACGCCTACCTCAATCACAACCTGATCAAGGCCTTCATTTACGACGCCAAAGCCTTCATCCACGTGACCGGAGGCTGGAACGACGAGTTGATGACCAACAGCTTCCCGGTCCGACCCATTCAGGGGAACTGATCGAAGCCGTGACCGGGGCTTAGCAGAGCCCGGCTTTCGCTGATCGAGCAGGCCCCCGGGGTGCCATCCACGGCCCCTGGGGCTGTTCGATCGACAGACTTCTCTCGTGCTGGTCCCGCCGCTGTGAAGCTTACTCGTTTCTCCGACATCTCCCTCCGTGCCCTGATGTACCTGGGCGCCCATCCCGATCGTCTGGTCCCCACAACCGAGATGTCTGAACGACTCAATGTCTCCCGGGAACACCTGATGAAGAGCCTGCAGGCGCTGACATCGATGAAGCTGGTGACGGCGACCCGTGGACGCGGTGGCGGTTTCTCGCTTTCCGGAGAGAGGACGGACATCCGGCTGGGAGTTCTTGTGCGGGCGCTCGAGCCCAGCCTTGCGATCGCGGAGTGTTTTGAGGCGGTATCGACCTGCCCACTGACCGGAAACTGCCGACTCGCAGGCGTGCTCGCGGAGGCACAGGCCAGCTTCTTTGACGTTCTGAATCGGTATTCGCTGGCAGATCTTCTGCACGCAGACATGGAACACCTGGTCCAGTTGGGAGGACCCAGATGACTCACCCGATCAACGAGGCCGGAATCCGAACCCTGGTCTTCACCTTTTACGACCGAATTCAGGAAGATCCTGTCCTCGGACCGATGTTCGAACGTCGGCTGGCCGGGCGCTGGGAGCCCCATCTTGAGAAGATGTGTGACTTCTGGTCGACCGTGCTCCTGGGCACCGCGCGCTTCCGGGGTAACCCGATGGTCATGCACATGGACATTCCGGGCCTGATGCCGGAGCACTTCGATCGCTGGATCGCGCTCTTTGACGCCACCGCGCACGAGGTTCTGCCTACCCATCAGGCCCTCGACATCGTCGGCCGCAGCAAACGGATGCGAGTTGCGCTGGAACGTGCCGCCTGTCCGGCGGCGGCACATCAGGCGAGCGCAGAGACCGCAGCAGGTAGCTCGGTAGAGAGAGCGCCAGAGAGCGCTCCCGAGCCGGTCACAGTCGTCGAAGCCGATCTGCACGACAATCCATTTTCATCCAATTGAGAACACCATGAACGCGCTACCTGCCGGCCCCGCCGCACCGTCGTCCCTCGTCGAGGCCGCGGATGGATCCGTGGTGTCTCGCGTCCTTCTTCGGACCGGAGGCGGTGTCATGACCGTGTTTGCCTTCGCCGAAGGTGAGGGGCTCACCGAGCACTCCACTCCGCACGAGGCAACGATCCTGCTGCTCGATGGCACGCTCCAGATCACCGTTGGCGACGACGAATACCGCGTCGAGACGGGCGAACTGCTTCATTTGCCTGCCGGCGTGCCGCACACACTGCACGGCGGGGCACCCTTCAAGATGCTTTTGACGTTGATGAAGGACGCCGCTCTCGAAAACTGATCTTCATCACCAGCATGGCTGCCAGGACGGCGCCAACCCTCAATGTGGGGTTGGACGTAAAGGGCATCGCCAGCACCAGAAGCACGGCCAGCCAGTCAAGCAGGCCCCAGGCCGCGGGGGGAAAATCCTGTCCAATCCCACCCTTTCGGTTTACATTCGGTATCAACCCGAACAGAAACCGAAAATGAGCCTCCCGTACGTCGAATTGCATGCCCATTCGGGCTACTCCTTCCTTGATGGCGCCTCGCACCCCGAAGAGCTGGTCCTGCAGGCGCTTGAGCACGGATATCCGGCCATGGCGCTCACCGACCACGATGGGCTCTACGGGGCCATGGAGTTCGCCCAAGTGGCCCGCCAGCATGGCCTTCAGCCCATTACTGGCGCGGAAATCACTGTCCACGGCTGCCTCCCGGATCTGGACCTGCACATGCCGCCCCCCGGGCCGGACTACGAGATCCCGGTCCACCATCTGACGCTTCTGGCCGAAACCCCCCGCGGATACGCAAATCTGAGCCGCCTGATCACCCGTTCCCGCCTGGACAGCCCTCAGCGTTCGGCCCCCAGCCTGCCCTTTTCGTACCTCCTCCAACCTGAAGCCATCCAGGGCATCATCTGCCTGACCGGTTGCCGGCGCGGCCCGCTGACCATGGCGCTCGAGAGCAGCCAGGCCGATGGCGAGGCGCTGGCCCGGCTGCTCATGGGCACTTTCGGCCCGGATCGGCTCTTCGTGGAGCTTCAGGACAACGGGATTCAGGGAGATCGGGGGCGCAATCGCAAACTGGCGGGGCTGGCCGACAGAATGGGAATCCCTGTGGTGGCCACGGGCAACGTCCACTACCACCGACCCGAGCGGCATCGACTGCACGACGTGATGACCGCCATTCGCTTCAGAACCACCCTGGACGGCTCTCACCCGTACCGAAAACCGAACTGTTGTTCTCATTTGGCGAGCGCGGAGGAAATGGCACACCGCTTCCGGGGGCGTACGGATGCGCTCACGCACACCCTGCGCATCGCCGAGCGCTGCTCGGAGTTCAACCTGACCGAGGACCTGGGCTACGCTTTTCCGGACTTCGTGGGGAGCGAACAAGGGGGCGCGATCGAGACGCTGGCAGCCATCTGCCTGGCCGAAATCGGCCGCCGCTACGAGCCGGGCAGTCGCGAAGAGAGTGACGCCGAAGATCGCCTGCACCAAGAACTGAAACTCGTTGACCTGCACGGACTTGGTGGCTTCTTCCTCGTGTACCGTGACATCATGAATCTGGCCCGGGATGTGGCCCGGGAACTGCGCGGAAACTCGCCGCGAGCCCACTCGTCCCTGCCCCCCGGACGGGGTCGAGGGTCTTCGGTGTCCTCAATCATCTGCTACCTGATCGGGCTGTCGCATGTGGACCCGGTCAAAGCGAACCTCTTTTTGGGCCGATTCCTGAACGAGGCGCTGCGCAGTGTGCCCGACATTGATCTGGATTTCCCGCGGGACATCCGCGAAGAGCTGATCCTGAGGGTCTACGAGACCTATGGCCATGAGCACGCGGGACTGGTCTGCACCTTCCCCACCTACCGCCTGCGCTCGATCGTGCGCGAGGTCGGCAAGGTCCTGGATCTGCCCCAGGGAGACTTGGAAAAGCTTTCAAAGCTGGCCGAACGCCGCTCCGGGCAGGGACTCAAGGAGGAGTTGGAACGCATTCCGGAGTTCCGGGACAAGGCGAAATCCCCGCTCTGGAAGGCCCTGGGGGCTCTGGGTGAGGAGATTTCGGGCCTTCCACGCCACGTGTCGCAGCATGTGGGCGGCATGATCATCTCGAGCCGGCCCCTGCTGGAGATGGTGCCGCTGGAGCCCGCGGCCTGGGAGGGCCGGTTTCTGTGTCAGTGGGACAAGGACTCCTGCGATGACGCGGGATTCATCAAAATCGACTTCCTGGCGCTGGGAATGCTGTCGCTGGTGGAAGACGCCGTGGACCTGATCGCCGCACGAAAGGGCTCTCCGCCTGATCTGTCCCGCATCGACTACGCAGACGAGGCCGTGTTCGACCGCATCTGCTCAGGGGACACGGTCGGGCTCTTCCAGGTGGAGAGTCGGGCCCAGATCCAGATGATCCGCCGGGTGAAGCCCCGGAATCTGGAGGATCTGGCGGTTCAGGTGGCCATCGTACGCCCCGGCCCCATCGTCGGAGGCGCCGTAAACCCCTATGTGCGCCGCAGGGAGCTCCTGAACGAGAACCCCGACTACAAAGTCCAGTACGACCATCCGCTGCTGGAGGAGGCCCTGGGAGAGACGCTGGGGGTGATCATCTTCCAGGATCAGGTGCTCCAGGTCTGTAAGGCGCTGGCAGGCTTCACCGACGGGCAGGCGGAGTCACTGAGGCGGGCCATGAGCCGCAAACGCTCTCACGAAGCCATGCGGAGCCATTGGGAGGCCTTTCGCGAGGGAGCAATGGCGCGTGGCGCGCCCGAAGAGTTGGCGGCCAAGGTCTTTGAGCAGATTTCGGCCTTCAGCGAGTTCGGATTCCCCAAGTCCCATGCGGCCGCCTTCGGGTTGTTGGCCTATCAATCGGCCTGGCTGCGCCATTACAACCCGATTGAATACTACGTGGCGCTCTTCAACAATCAGCCCATGGGCTTCTACTCTCTGGACGCCTTGGGCCGTGATGCACGGAGAAACGGGATTCACATTCTTCTTCCAGACGTGAACCACAGTCAGGTGCCCTGTACGGCCGAGGGCGATCACCTGCGTGTGGGCCTTGGATTTGTGCGGGGTCTGGGGCGAGACATGGCCGGGGACCTGGTCGAAGAACGCGAGCGCCGGGGGCCGTTTACCTCGCTGGTGAACTTTTTGCGACGAACGCCAGCCCGCCTCAAGCGGCCCGCCATCGAGAACCTGATCTGGGTGGGGGCCTTCGAGGGCCTGGGCCTGACCCGGCGAGAACTGCTCTGGCAGGTGGGACTGGCCCTCGGCCCGGAGTCAGACGCCCGGCGTACAGGCGGGCGAGACGACCATCCTCAGCAGGAACTGTCCCTGGACGCCCCTTATCAGGACCTCGCATTCGGGGATCTGGACG
>JBDNHE010000092.1:0-1908 GCA_041688945.1 Gemmatimonadota bacterium
AATCTACCACCAGAAGGGGTGATTCGCCACCCCGCCAACCCTGCGAAAAGCCATTACCTGCGCGACTTTCGAGGCATCCGCACCCGACCGGCGTCAAGTCCCCTTGAACTCGGGCGATCGCTTCTCCAGGAACGCTGTCATTCCTTCTTTCATGTCGTCAGTCGAGGCCAGCAGACCGAACTGCGATGATTCGAAGTCCAGGGCTTCCTGCATGGACGTGTCCACCGCACGGTAGACCGACTCCAGCGCCTTGGCGATCGCGACCGGACCGTTCTTGGTGATCTTCCGCATCATCGTCTTGGCGTCGTCCATGAGCGTCTCACGCGAGTAGACCGCGCTGACCACCCCCATCGACTCGGCCCGATCTGCCTTGAACATCTCGCCGGTGAGCGTGAGTTCGATCGCACGACCCAGACCGATCAGGCGAGCCAGGCGGATGGTGCCGCCGTAGCCCGGGATGATGCCAAGCCCGACCTCGGGGAGACCGAAGCGGGCGTTCTCGCTGGCCACGCGAAGGTGGCAGGCCAGGGCAAGCTCAAATCCGCCCCCCAGCGCATAGCCGCCGATCGCAGCCATCACAGGCTTGGGGAAACGCTCGATCGCCTTGAACACGTCCTGGCCGTCGCGGCTGACTTTGACCCCGGTCAGCGCGTTCATGGTGGCCAGCTCGCCGATGTCGGCACCCGCCACAAAGGCCTTCTCTCCGGCGCCCGTGAGGATGATGCCCCGCACGTCAGCGTCGTCGCGCAGCGACTCAAAGGTCTGTCCGATTTCGCCGACCACCTCGGCGTTGAGGGCGTTCATTTTGTCCTGACGATCGATGGTTACGATGGCCAGCTCTTCATCCCACTCGACTCGGACAAACTGCAGATCGGACATTGTGCTATGAACTCCTCAATGAGTTGCGAAGGCCGCTCAAGTTAGAAGGAGGGCGACCCACGTGACAATGGAAAAACCCGGTTACCCCCCTTACTATTGGCGGCCTTCCTTGAACCGAAACCGCAGGAGTCGACCCCGATGGCACGTTCGCTCAACAAAGTCTCCCTGATCGGAAACGTCGGCAGTGATCCCGAGATCCGCGCCACCACCGGCGGAACCCGCGTCGCCAAGCTCTCTCTGGCCACCAATCGCACGTGGAACGACGGCAATGGGCAGAAGCAGGAAAAGACCGAGTGGCACCGCCTGACCTTCTTCGGACGGCTCGCCGATATCGTCGAGCAGTACGTGAAGAAGGGCGATCGGCTTTTTGCCGAAGGTCGACTTGAGTATTCCCAGACCCAGGACGACAAGGGCAACACCCGCTACTGGACCGACATTGTGGTCCAGGAGATGATCATGCTCGGTGGCCAGAGTGGCGGGGACGGCGGCCACTCGGGTGGCAGCAGCTCCGATGGCGCGAGTGGTGGCGGTGGTGGTGGTGACGCGAAGCCGAGCCCGACATCTCCGCCGGACGACGACCTGCCCTTCTAGAAGCCTGTTGAAGAAGCGGGGTGCGGCCGCACTAAGGGGTCTTCGGTGTGTTCAGGGCAGGAACGACGACGAGGCGTAGCGAAAGCTACGTTGAGGAGGAGAGACGCAGCATGGACCACCGAACCCCCCTTCGCCCTATGGACCACCGCTTACGCGGCGGTGCCCACAGCGGCATGGGGCCATCTTCATCGTTGGACCGCCTCGACGTAGCTTATGGCTATGTCTTCGGCGATCCGCCTCGAATCTGGCCCCATGGCGCCCGTAACGCGGCTCGCCCCACTTCTTCAACAGCCTTCCAGGACGGGATCATCAGGAGGGCGGCGGTAGCAGCCTCGCCCTGGGGGATCACGCGGCCATCACCCGTCGGCCCGAACCTCCATCCCGGCCTTCCACAGGCCCAAGAAGTCCGATTCGAATCGCTCCGGATCGGCCAAGTAT
>JBDNHE010000093.1:0-22671 GCA_041688945.1 Gemmatimonadota bacterium
CGACAACAGAGTTACTGGGTTGGACGCCGAAGGCCAGCTGCGTGGCGGTGCCGGCCGCCACGTTGAAGGCGGTGCTGGTCGCCCCGGTGAGACCGGTGGTTGCGGCGGTGAGCGTGTAGCCCGCGCCGACCTTGTCGAGGCTCAGGGTGGAGAAGGTCGCGACCCCGCTGACCGCGGCGGCCGTGGCGGTGCCCGACAGGGTGCTGGTCCCGGAGTTGGTCCCGATCGCGATGGTGATGCTGTTGGTCGCGGTCGTGATCGTGTTCCCGGACGCGTCCTGCACCGATACCGTCACGGCGGGGCTGATGGCGGCGCCGACAACAGAGTTACTGGGTTCGACGCCGAAGGCCAGCTGCGTGGCGGTGGCCGGCACGGTCGGATCGCTGTCGCATGCGGCGAAGAGCAGCCCCAACATGACAGTCAGTGCTGCCGTGAGCCGGGGGGGAGCAATCGCTCGGACGAGAAACGGTGATAGGATGCGTTTCATTTCAAGTACCTCTGAGTCATAGTCCCTTCGAGTACGCACCATATAGCAGGAACCGTGCCAGCTGGCGTACCCGCAGCAGCATCCCCGGTAACCGCCCAGCACAATACCCTTGCAATCGCACGACACATACCCTCCTGGAGGGCGACCACAGCGTCGTTGCCGGGAGACTCGCGGCCGCCATGCGGCGGATCGGCAGGACGACCGTGGCAGACGAGATATCCACCGCAATGGCTCGTGCCGGCTATGAGGTTCGAGAGACAGATCCGTTTACGCCGGACCGCGTGTTTGCGGAGATTCAGACCGGGACTTCGGCGCTCGCCATGCGTATCCGGGGCCTATGGGCGGCCATGCGTGAGAGGGTCATTGATGCGTTCCCGGAGCCAAGGCCAATCGATTCGACGGACGACTATCTCAAGCGGGTCGACTCCGTCTACGATCACGATGCCTACCATTCACTCTCCATCGAGGGCTATCGCGTCACACCTGAGTTGGTGGCGCGCGTAAGGACCGGCGCCTGGGATCCCGACCGGAATCCTGGCGATCACGAGACTCGCGCCGCCCTTGCGGCTCGCGGATACTGGCTTGCATTCCAGAGTGTGAAGAAAGGGATCGCCTCGATTCTTGCGGACGCGGCGTCCGCTGCCTGGGTCCGAGCCCCTCGTCATTCGGGCTAGACGGCTATCCCTGGAAGCCTGTTGAAGAAGTGGGGCGAGCCGCGTTACGAGCGCCATGGGGCCAGATTCGAGGCGGATCGCCGAAGCCATAGCCGTCAGCTACGTCGAGGCGGTCCAACGAAAAAGATGGCCCCATGCCGCCCGTGGGCACCGCCGCGTGAGCGGTGGTCCGGAGGGCGAAGGGGGGTTCGGTGGTCCATGCTGCGTCTCTCCTCCTCCCCGTAGCTTTCGCTACGACTCGTCGTCGTTCCTGCCCTGAACACACCGAAGACCCCTTCGCGCGGCCGCACCCCACTTCTTCAACAGCCTTCTAGGCGGTGGGCGGAATGTTCTGGTTCATCCGGAATAGATTCCCCGGGTCGTATTTGTTCTTCAGCTCCACCAGCCGCTGATAGCTGTCACCGTAGGCAGCTTCAAGGCGGTCCCCTTCCTCGTCGGTCATGAAGTTCACGTAAGCCTCGCCGGTGGCGAAAGGTGTAGTCGCCCTGAAGAGGTCGCGGCACCAGGCGATGCTGGCATCGTCCTTTGCGAGATCGGACCAGCGACCGTGCACGTTCATGACGAAGGCCGACTTCCGCCCCTGAAAGGCCGTGGCGTCGTCAGGAACCCTGCCCTGGGCCCCGCCCAACTGACCAAAGAAGACCTCGCTTTGAGGGTCCGGAAGGCGTCCCACGTAGTCGAGAACCGTATCGATGAGGTCGTCGCTGAGGCCAGCGAAGTCGTGGGTCTTCCAGTAGTTGCGCTCCCCCGGTGTGAGGAGGGGGTCGAACGCCTGCTGCCATCCTGCGAACGGGTGGGGCCCGATTACGTCGGCAATGGGGTTTCCGATGGCCCTCAGCGGCGCAAGGGCTTTCTCGCCATCGGCCATGTCGCCCGCATACATCGCGGCAAGAATGAGGACCTCCGTTCCATGGACATCCTCCGGGAGAAACGGCAGGGGCGGCGCCTTGCGCATCACCGCCCACACCGTCACCTCGTCGGGGGCGGTGGCCATGAGGTCGCGATAGGCAACGAGCACTTCTCGGGCGTCGGCGAACGGGTGCACAATGAGCCCGGACAAGACCTCGGGACCCACAGGGTGCGCCTGGAACTCAAAGGACGTCACCACCCCGAAGTTGCCGCCACCGCCCCGGAGTCCCCAGAACAGGTCTGGGTTCTCGTCGGCGCTCGCGCGCACCACCTCGCCCGCGGCGGTGACCACGTCTGCCGAAAGAAGGTTGTCGACCGTCATCCCGAACTTCCTGCTGAGCCAGCCGAAGCCCCCGCCCAGCGTGAGACCGGCCACGCCAGTGGTGGAATTGATGCCGGTGGGCACGGCCAAGCCGTGGATCTGCGTGGCCGCATCCAGGTCACCCAGCGTGGCCCCGGGCTGGACGCGCACGGTGCGTGCCGCCGCGTCGACCTCCACACCTCTCATCTTCTTGAAGGAGATCATCAGGCCTCCTTCGCACACCGCGTTGCCCGCGATGTTGTGGCCTGCACCGCAGATCGAGAGGAGGAGTCCTTGCTCTCCCGCCAAGCGCACGGCGTGGGCGGCATCCTGCGCCCCCTTACATTCGACGATGGCGGCAGGCCGGCGGTCGATCATCGCATTCCAGAGCGTACGCGCCTCGTCGTATCCATCGGAGTCCGGCAGCAGCAGGGCCCCATCGAGTGCGCTCGCAAGGCTGGAAAGGTCCACTTCAACGAGGGATCCATCCAGCTTCTTAATCATGGGGGAGGCCATGATCTCATCTCCCGTACGGGGTATGCCACAGCCTTCATGGCGGGAAGGCATCATGACTCAGGCAACTAGTGATAGCAAATCTTGCCACCTCGTCCTCTTTGGCGTTTGCACCCGCCAATGCGGTGTAACGTTTCAGGACTCCGAACCGGCCCCGTCCCGTTCGTTTCTAACCCCTTCTTACATCGTCCGACGACCTCTTTTCACCGAGCCCCACCCGCTCGTGGCCGGTGGGTGCGTTGCGGCCCAGCTACTGTCCGCACCGAGAGTCGACCTCAGGGCTCAAAAGACGATCCCGATGTTCACGAGCCGAAGCGTGGGAGTTCCCCCGTTATAGATCTTCGGTGAGCCGCATCAGCTGCGCGCTCAGGTGGAGGTCATGAACTCCTACTCGGCCCACGCGGACGGGCCGGAGCTGCTGCGCTTCGTGTGCCAGCTCGATCCGGCGCGGCTGAAGCGGATCTTTCTGGTGCACGGCGATCCGGATCGGCAGGAGGTGCTGATGGAGGCGTTCACGACGGCGGGATATGCGAACAGTTCGGCGCCGATGCGGGGGACATGGTCGAGCTTTTACGGAGGGTGAGCGTAGGCCGGGCGAAGTCCTTATTGTCGTCTCCCCTCACTCCCTCCGATTCCGCTCATGACACATATCGATCTCCGCGCATCGCTCCTCGTCCTGCTCGCGCTCCCCGCCATGGCCTCGCCCATGCGTGCACAGAGCGCTCCGCTGGTCACCGCCGCCGGACCCGCCGCGAGTGCAGCGGTAGCGTCGTGGACCGCAGTCGACGTCGCGACCGGCTATGAGACCCGGCTGACCCCTCGCCTGGCCGACGCGATGCCAGGATGGACGATGGATCAATGGGGTAACCTGGTCCGGACAGTTGGCTCGGGCTCGCCGCATCGCGTGCTCGCCTGTGCTCTGGACGCACCGGCCTACTCGGCCTCGCAGATCCGCGACGACGGCTATCTGCGCGTGCATCGGATCGGTCGGGGGTCGCGCCATCCGCTTTGGGATCAGCAGCACGAGGCCAAGCCCGTGCGGATCCTCACCCCGCGGGGACCGGTCGTCGGTGTGGTCGCCCGAGCTAATGGGCACTTCGCCGCCCAGCACAGGAATGAGACCGCGGTGGTTTCGGCCGATGAGGTCTGGGTCGACGTGGGAGCCGAGAGCCGGGAGGATGTCGAGGCCATGGGCATCGGGCTTCTGGACCCGATCGTTCGCCAGCTTCCGCCCTGGGTCATGGAAGGCGGTCAGATCGCGGGCCCGGTGGTGGGTCAGCGCACCGGATGCGCCGTCGTTGCGGCCCTGGGAAACGCCCCGGCCGACGGACCCGGAACGACCACATTCCTGATGGCGGCGTCCTCGGGCTTTGGCGACATCGGCCTCGCGTCGGCCATTCGCCGCGGCCCGTCTGTGGATGAGGTCATCTACCTGGCCGGCGGTTCGGCCGATCCTGTAGACCAGCGCCGCCCTGTCGACGATGCCGGTGACATGGGACTCGCGCTTGGCGAAGTCGGCCTCAGCGAGCTGCGATGGATTGAGGTCAAAGTGGCGCGGCCTGGTGCGCATCTGGAGTGGATCGCACCCGGTGAGGTTGAGCGCTACGCCCGCGTTGCCGCGGAGGCCATCGGCCGCTCCGGCGCTTCCGTCGACTGGGTCCATGCGCCATCTGCGGCTGAGCCGCTTGAGGTGGCTCTCGACCCCGGGCTGCGGGAGGTACTTGAACCACTCGATGCGCTGGTCGAGACCTACGGAGTTTCCGGACACGAATGGGGGGTCCGGCGCGCGCTGCTCGAAGCCCTGCCAGCCTGGGCCCGTGAACGCGCGATCGTGGACGGAATCGGAAACGTGATCGTCGAGATGGGCCCCGACCGGGACACCACCGTGTTCATGGCTCACCTGGACGAAGTTGGCTACGAAGTGACCGCCATTGATGACAATGGCGAGGTCCAACTTCGAACCATGGGCGGCGCGCTCAACTCCGCCTGGGAAGGAGAGACGGCACTCCTGCACTTCGATCCTTCTGGAGCGCCCTCCACGGCTGACGGAGACGGACAGAACCTCGATCCGCGCTGGAAGGACCACTCGCTGCACGCCGACGCCCGTGCGCCGCTTCGAGGCATCTTTTCACAACGCGACGATGCCGACACGCGGAATCCGCGAACCCCGACCGCATGGTTCGGTGTGGATGGCGCCGCCCTTGGTGCGCTTGGGGTGCGGGAAGGCATGCAGGTCACCATGTACAAGGAAGGCCTGCGACTTGGGGCGAATCGCTTCGTCGCCCGAGGACTCGATGACCGGGCCGGGACCACTGCGCTTCTACTCGCCCTGGGGCGCATCGGCCCCGAGACCCTGGATCACAAACTGATCTTCACCTGGTCGGTGCACGAGGAAGGCGGGCTGTTTGGGGCGGAGGCGATGGCCGTCCGATACGCCGCCACCGCTCGCCGCATCTACTCGGTGGACACCTTCGTCTCATCGGACACGCCATTGGAGAGTCCCCACTTCGCCTTCGCACCACTCGGCGACGGCCCCGTGCTCCGCGCCACCGAGAACTCGGGGGTGTCGCCGGACGCTGAGCGTGCCAGAGTCTTCGGGATCGCCCGCGAGGCCGGGATCACGATTCAGATGGGTCTGACCCAGGGCGGCACGGACGGAACGCAGTTCACCTACCGTGGTGCTCCGAATCAGGGACTCTCCTGGCCGGGACGCTACAGCCACTCGCCCGGCGAGGTTCTGGACCTGCGGGACCTGGCCGGGCTGGTGGACCTGATCGAGGCGGTGGCGAAGACCGGAGGGTGAGGTTGACTCGATTCGCCTCGCTCAATTACGCTTGTACGGTAATTCACCGTACAAGGAGGATCGATGGCTACGGCGGCCGAGAAGTCTGAACGTGCAGAGTTTCGCATGGCACCTGAACAGAAGGCCCTCATGGAGCGTGCCGCCGCACTGGCCGGTGAGACGCTTTCCGGGTTCGGGGTCTCGGCGATTCTCGAGAAGGCCCGCCAGGTGATCGCTCAGCATGAGACCATCTCCGTGAGCGACCGGGATCGCGACCTTCTCCTCGCCCTTCTCGACGCCCCCCCAGGGCCTTCGGAGAAGCTCATGCAGGCGAAACAGCGATACCTCACCGAGGTCGAGCGTGTATCGGGTTGAGCCGATCTCACGAACACACGACCGATCGAAATTCGAATGCGGGGTGGAAGAACTCGACGTCTTCCTGCACCGCTATGCTCGCCAGAACGACGCACCGGGCCT
The DNA here is from genome assembly GCA_041688945.1 of Gemmatimonadota bacterium. Taxonomy (GTDB): domain Bacteria; phylum Gemmatimonadota; class Gemmatimonadetes; order Longimicrobiales; family Gaopeijiaceae; genus Gaopeijia. The sequence continues at coordinate 6,144 of JBDNHE010000093.1, forward strand.
TGGAAGGACCTACGTACTAGTCGAGGCTGGCGACACCGAGGTGCTTGGCTACTACACGCTGTCTGCCGGCAGCGTGTCGTTCGATACGGTCCCCGAGTCGGTTCGACTCCCCCGCTATCCCGTTCCGACGGCTCACCTCGGTCGTCTGGCGACCGCGACGAAGGCGCGGGGACGCGGACTGGGCGAGTTGCTGCTGCTTCATGCCCTCGAGACCATCGTCGGGGTCGCTGACCAGATGGGCGTCTTCCTGATCGACGTCGTGGCCGTGTCCGAGGAGGCCCGGGCCTACTACCTCGCCCGTGGTTTCAGTGAACTCCGTGACGACGCGATGCACCTCTTCATGGCCGTAGAGACTGCTCGCGGACACTTTCCTGACGGTCCCTGAAGTTCCGGACGGACCAGGGGCTTGAACGGGCCGAGACTCGGCCCACCGCCCTATCGCGCTGCCCGCCAGTCATCGTGCTCAAACGCCGACTCCATCCGGCTGACCTCACCGGCATCCAGCCCAACCCGGCGCGCCTCGCCCGCCCACCCGGCAGTTGCCTCAGCGACCTCCCGTGCGATTTCGCGGGCCCGGACTTCCGACAGATCGAAGAAGGGAATGACCTCCATGGCCAGATCGAATGAGGCGGCCCGGTCGTGCACATTCTCGCCGATCGCGGTGGAGAGGATCCGGGGCTGGTGGTGCGCCGGGGTGGGGTTCAGGTCGTAGGCGGGAGACAGCGTCCAGCCGGCGGCCCCGTCACGAAGAAAGCCGTGGTTGCGCAGGTGATCGTCGGTGTTCGAAGTGAGAATACCGAACACGATTCGGCGCCAGAGTTCTTCGAGATCCTTCGCCGTCTGAGATCCGTGCATCTGAATGGCCTCGGCGATCTCCAGGTAGCTGCGATGATCGCCATCGCGCGCCTGGAGCATGGTCATGGCAGACATGAATGGAATCCGCTGCTGGGCGTCCCTATCGAATCTTTCGATCAGAATTGCGGAGCGCCCTTCGATGGAGACGTGCTCGGACGCGGCGGCCCGGATCCCGGCTCGGACGGCCAGTCTCAACAGGACGTGCTCCCAGGCGCAAACATCCCATCCGTCCCCTTTCTTTGGAAACTTGGCGATCAGCAGCTTGCCGTCTGATGCCCGGACCGACGCCTTGGGTCGCGCACCCCCCAACGACGAACCCGGGGCGAAGAGGATCTGCAGATCCTTCTCTTTCTCGGGATCATCAATGAAGCCCTGTGCGGCGGCCATGAGTCGGGGCAGCTCGACAAGCGGCGGTACCTCGTTTTGGCCTGACTGTGCCTGAAACGCATCGACACCCGCTCTCCGAAAACGGAGTGCGCCCAAGCGAGTCAGATCTGAAACACGAAGCACGCAGTCCAGGTCAGTCAGCGTGCGGGGCGAGCGCTTCTCTGTTGTGGCCAGTCGGCGTTCATGCCAAGCCAGGAGTGTGCGACCCCACCGGTCTGGAGCCGAATCGGCGATCCCGGCGAACAGTGCGATGCCGGGCGTGCGCACCTCGGGCACCAGCGGAAGCGACGGGTCGATAGCGAATCCGACGGGATCGTCGATCCATGCCTGGTCGTAGCGAAACAGATACGTGGAACGCCCTCGGACATTCTCGTCCGCCCACAGCGTCCCCACACTCCGATCCTCGCCAGCCAGCGAGCAACAGACCTGCACGGATTGTTCAGCCATCGGACGCCTCGCCTCGCTTCTGCGACTTCGGGAGCCGGACCCGCTCGGGCAGCTCCTCCTCCGCAATCGCCAGGCCCAGTTCGTCGTGAGCTGCGTCTGCCAGCTCGGCGAGGCGATCGATCATCCCCAGCACCATGAGCACACTCGCGTAGAAGCCGATCCCGGTTCCCGGATCACCGCGCTCAATCTTCCCGACAGTGGTTCGGGAGACGCGGGCGCGGTCAGCCAAGAGCGTGATCGTCAGCCGACGCCGCTTTCGGGCGACACGGATGTCGGCGCCCAGTTTGGCCAAGGCACGGCGGGTACGGATAGAGAGTGTGGGTGATCTGTTCATATCTAATGATTACTATCACAGTCCGTATTGGTCAATAGTGATTGTAATAGCAGGTGCTGGCGGGTCGGCCACTCTGGGACGCATACTGGCTTTGGGAAGAAGGCACTCCTGCCGTCGAGAGATGACCTGCACGACCTCAGGGCGGTCAGCACGCACCCCCGCGAGGACGCCCACGAGCTCTTCCGGCGCGCCGTGCTCAACGCGCTGATCGCAAACGAAGACGATCATCCTCGCAATCACGCTCTGGTGCATGACCAGGCAGGATGGCGGCTTTCGCCTGCGTACGACCTCACCCCGAGCACCTCAAAGAGTCAGGACGAACGCCGCTTCGCGATGCGGATCGGGCGGCTGCATGATGTGAGCCCACGATTGATGCGACGGTCCGTGTTGATCTCGGCAGCGGGCGACTTCCTGCTCTCCGAGAAGGAGGCTAAAGCCATCATCGACGAGATGAAGGAGACGGTTGTCTCCAGATGGCGGTCGATTCTGGACGAGGTGGGCGGCACGAAGGCCACGGCGACGCTGGTCGAGCACGCCTTCCCTGAGCGGTATCCGGGGTTCGAGTACTGAGACGCCGCTGTTCTCCAAGCTTGCCGCGATGTACATTATATTGTTCGTTCTTTCCAATATTGAACTGGTCGGTACAATATATGAGTCTTATCGGCCCAACACCCGAGGAGGCAACGAGCGCGCTGGGAGAGCGGTTCAAGACGCTTCGACGGCAGCTGCCCGGGCGTCCGTCCCGAGAGGAATTCGCCGACCGCGCCGGGATTCCCTTCTCCACGTATCGCCGGCTTGAGATAACGGGGCAGGCCAGCACCGAGAACCTGCTGAAGGCTCTGGATGTTCATGGGCTGGTCCCAGACCTGCTCGGGATGCTCGATGTGCGGCGCCCGCAGAGCCTGGATGAACTCAAGCGCACCTCGATGGGGGCCCTGCGTGGGCTCTGAGTTCTCTCCGAGTGCGCTTCGGCGCATCCTCGGCACCACCGAACTGCGCGTCTCTCATCGTCTGAATGGAGACCCCGAACCAGTCGGACGACTTCTGCGGATGGACCACCGCGTCTACTTCGAATACGACGCCGACTTCCTGAAGACCGGGCTCAACCTCTCGCCGCACCACCTCCCGCCGCGCTCCGGCGTCTTCGAGCATACGGACCGCGAGTACGGCCCTGTTTTCGGGCTCTTCCTGGACGCGCTCCCGGATGGGTGGGGGCTCATGCTCATGGACCGGGATTTCGCACAGATCGGCCTTCGACAGCACGAAATCACGGTGCTCGACCGGCTCGCCTACATGGGCGCTCGCGGGATGGGCGCCCTGACCTTCGAGCCAAGGCTGCACGGGATGGACCATGCTCCGCCAACGACCCTGGTGGAGCTGGAAGCCGCAGCAACGCGGGTGGTCGGGGGCAGCGCCGAAGAACTTCTGATGGAACTGCGCATCGCGGGTGGTTCCCCGGGCGGGGCCAGGCCGAAAGTGCTCGCGGGACTCTCTGCCGACGGGCGCATGTTGGCGGGAGCGCACGCCCTGCCCCCCGGGTTCGAGCCCCTGATGGTGAAGTTCCCAGCCACGGGAGATCATCCCGACATCGGCGCCGTCGAATATGCCTATGCACAGATGGCCAGGATGGCCGGAATCCGAACGGCCGACAGCCGTCTGGTTACGGCAGGGGATGGTCGGCGATACTTCGCCGCAAAGCTGTTCGATCGCACACCCGAACGGCGCCTCCACATGCACTCGTTCGGTGGACTCCTGCACGCCAGCCATCGTCTGCCCTCTCTGGACTACGACACCGTGCTCCGGACGACGCAGTCACTCACGCGTGATCGCCGCCAAGTCGACGAAATGATCCGACGCATGGTCTTCAACGTGATCGCTCACAACCGCGACGATCACACAAAGAACACGTCGTACCTCATGGATCGAACCGGAACCTGGACGCTGTCGCCCGCATACGATCTGGTCTTTTCTTACGGACCCGGGGGCGAACATTCAATGGCCGTAGGCGGTGAGGGCAGGAGCCCGACGCTGGACGACCTGCTGCGCGTAACCGCGCCCTGGGGGACCACCGAAGAGTCACTGATTCGAGACGTCGTTCGACCGATTCAGGAGGTTGTAGACGCTTGGCCCGAGTTCGCCAAAGCGACTGACGTCCCTCATTCCGAGATGGCTCGTATTTCGGAGGAACTCGGGCGCGTGCGCATCCTTCAAGTGGGACCTGGTCGAGTATGACGTGGGGTCCGTAATCCCGATCGCTCCTGAACTGCGCTTCAAGTTCAGACATGGCTTTCGAAAGCCGGAAGCGCTGTGTGCCCGATGACCGTGATTCTAATATCGTGAGGGTTGCTGTTCAATCCGGAAGCGGTACTTAGAGATCAATGCCGGTTGCCCGTCCAGTTTTCCTTGACACTCCCTGCGACCAAATCTAAACTCCACAGTGTGTAATCCGTGAAGGATTCTGTCCACATGACAGAACCCGGGAAATGCACATCCCCCGGGGGAGCTTGGAGAGCCAGGCTGAGAGGGTAGTCCTAAATGCTGCCGACCCCTGAACCTGATCTGGGTAATTCCAGCGGAGGGAGGCGATTTTGGACCATACGTTATTCGCGCACCGTGATTTGTCGGGTCCCGTCCTCTCTGTAGCTTTTTACCGATGGTCGGCAATCCAATGACCGCCATCACGTCGCCTGCTGATATCAGCACACGGCCGCTTCTGAGCATTGACCGTTGCTCTCTTGATCTACCCGGCAGTAACGGCGAATCCCTTGAAGTGCTTAGAAGCGTCTCCCTCAGCGTCAACGCAGGAGAGTTCGTTTCGATCATCGGTCCCAGCGGCTGCGGTAAGAGCACGCTCCTGAACATCGTGAGCGGGCTAATGAACCCGGATGCAGGGATCGTCGCCCTTCATGGAGACCCATCAGCCAAACGACTGGGCGATGTCGCTTACATGCAGCAGCGCGATCTCCTAATGCCGTGGCGTGACGTGCTGGACAACGCAACGCTGGGGCTTGAATTAAACGGCGTTTCTCGTTCTGAGCGCCGTAACCGCGCACTTGAAGCACTGCCTGTATTTGGACTCGATGGCTTCGGGCTCGCATACCCGTCACAGCTATCCGGCGGCATGCGGCAGAGAGTCGCTCTCATGCGGACGACCCTCCAGCAGCACGATCTACTTTTGCTGGACGAACCCTTTGGCGCGCTGGACTCGATGACACGCACAGACCTCCAACGATGGCTCGGGGGGCTGTTCGAGAGATCCGGCATGGGCGTTCTTCTGGTTACGCATGACGTGGAGGAGGCACTGATTCTGTCCGACAGGGTGATCGTGTTGTCTGGCCGCCCCGGGCACAACGCCGGTGAACTGGTGGTCGATCTGCCCCGTCCCCGAGAAGAGACAGATGTCACCGATCAGCGATTTATAGCCCTCAAGCGAGATTTGCTCCAGATGCTCGCCATCGAAAGGGCGGCGATTTGAGCGGAGATATCGCCACTAAGGACGACATCGCATCTGAAATGTCCCACGAACCAGTAGTCACCGAATCAACCAACGCGGCCAAAAGAGGAACATTCCGGACCGTACTGAACTTTGTGGTTGAGTGGATTCCGTCGCTAGGCCTCGCAATTGCTCTATTCACTGCATGGGAAGTGATCGTTCGCTGGAAGGACGTCCAGCACTGGTTGCTGCCCACTCCCAGCAGCATTGGAGAAGAGCTGTGGAGCGCCCGTTCTACGTTGTGGAACAATGCGCTTGTGACCGGTGAAGAGGTCGCTATCGGATTCGGAATAGCCATCGTCGTGGGCATAGCTCTGGCGGTCGCCATCAGCTACTCACGGCTGCTTGAACGGGCCGTGTACCCGTTCGTAATCGCTTCTCAGACCATTCCGATCATCGCCCTGGCCCCGCTTTTACTTGTGTGGGTAGGTCCAGAGAAGACGTCAAAAATCATCATCGTTGCCCTGATCACCTTCTTCCCGATAGTGGTCAACCTTGTCGACGGACTCAGGTCAGCCGACCGGGCGTCGATCGATATGTTCCGCACGCTTGGCGCAACCCGCTGGCAAATATTCATGAAGCTGCAGGCTCCGTCTGCGCTTCCCTTCTTTTTCTCCGGACTCAAGATCAGCGCCGTTTTTGCGGTGATCGGAGCCGTAATCGGTGAATGGGTTGGCGGTTCTGCCGGCCTTGGCTGGTTGATGCAGGTATCACGACCGCTGTTCAAAACGGAGCTGGTGTTCGCATCGATCTTCGTCCTGTCGGCGATGGCGATCCTGCTGTTTTTGCTCATCGTTTTCATCGAACGATGGGCTTTACGTCATTACCCACACGGAGAACAGGCCTGAACCCCGTCCACATCACGGTGTCCTCATGCTGATGTCAACGAAACTTCATGCTACCACGAAGTTAGAAAACAACAATCGGAGGACCCTGGGCTCATGAAGATGAAATGGATGATCGGCTTGCTCTCGTTAGTAGTGATTGCGGCCATTGCTTGCGGTAGCAACGGCGGAAGCGCCGCTGACTCGCAAAACGCAGCGACGTCGATTCCGGCGACAGCGGCTCCGGAACTAACGAAGGTCAGCTTTACACTCGACTGGTTCCCGAACTCGAACCACGCCGGTATATACGAGGCGATAGAGCGCGGGTTCTTTGAGGACGAGGGACTGGACGTCAACGTGTACGTTCCGGCCGATCCGTCCGTCGTGCTTGCGACCATCGGCGCTGGACAGGACGATTTTGGCGTCAGCTACCAGTCGGTGTTGCTACAGGCCCGCTCTGAGGGCGTGCCCGTGAAGTCGGTGGTTGGCATCGTACAGCACCCGCTTAACTCCGTTATGGCCCTTGAGTCTTCCGGAATCACTCGGCCGGGTGACCTGGCGGGCAAGAAGGTCGGATTCCCGGGATTCCAGACGGACGTAGATCTCCTGACGGTCATGCTCGCTGAAGATGGCCTGACGACCGACGACGTTGAGATGGTCAACGTTGGTTATGACCTGACGACCTCTCTGGCCTCCGGAGTTGTCGACGCCATCGTCGGCGCTTACTGGACCCACGAGTCGATCCTGCTCGAACAGGAAGGACTGCCCGTAAACGTCCTGCGAATGGAAGAGTGGGGCGTGCCAGATTTCTACGAGCTAGTTATCGCCGCCAGTGACGACACTGTGGCGAACCGACCGGAAATCGTAGAGGCCTTCGTGACGGCCATCCAGAGAGGCTACGAGGCCGCGATTGCGGATCCCCAGGGTTCGATCACTAACCTGATCAAGCACAACCCGGATTCCGTTATTGAGGACCTCGAACGCGAGGGAATCGAGAAGGTAAAGGCGATGTGGATCGACGGCGATCTCGCATTCGGCTGGCAGCAAGAGTCGCGCTGGGTAGCGTTTACCAACTGGTTGCGAGACCAGGGCCTGGTGAATGCCGACCTGAACGGTGCAGACGCCTTCACGAATGAGTTCGTAGCTAACTAGTTCCCGTCCGGAAACTCGGAAGCGTATACAGGGGAATAAGTAACGACGCATCCAGTGATCGCCGTATTCGTGTTGAACTCGTAGCTTTGGGGTGTCGAAGACCCAAAGTTGAGCCGACACGGAAGGCCGCTGAATGCGCCGTCACGAACAGTTGTCGCTGGACCAGCCGTACATCGACCATGGCCACGCGGCAGAACTGGCCGCGATCAGCGAGGTTCTCTCCCTTCATCCTGCCATGGCGCAGCTCGTAGAGCAAGACCTGGTGCGGGGCTTGGCTTGTCCGCACACGGGAGCGCAGGGGATGAGTGGGGACCAAGTGCTGCGGGTGCTGTTGATCAAGCAGATGAACAGCTTCAGCTACCAGGAGTTGACGTTTCACCTGGCGGACTCGACGACCTACCGCACGTTCTGCCGGTTCGGAGCGCTGGAGCCTACACCATCGCGGGCGACGCTGGCGGAGAACCTGAAGAAGGTACGGGCCGAGACTCTGGAGAGGATCGGAGGGAAGGTGATCGGCTACGCGAAGGAGAAGGGCGGGGTCGCAAGGTCCGGATAGACAGCACGGTGGTGGAAACCGACATCCACGCACCAACCTCCTCATCCTGGCCCGCCACCTGTGGGTCTGAGGATCCCGTTGGCCCGAGCCCAACCTCTCCGGAAACGGGGAGGGCGGGACAGGTGTCTCCATGCGCCGGACAATCCGAACTCCGATGACCCGTCGTGCCTCTCCTGACACTTTCCGCAGAAAGACGGCCTGCTCCTGAGGCTTGTCCGCCCTCCCTTGTCGCCCCACCATGCCTCAAGATCGCCGTTTCCGGACGGGAACTAGCTACTATTTCGTCTATTCGCGCCAGATCGTGCAGCCGTAGAGGCAACCCGGAACCTGTCAACGACAATGGGACACTCTGGGGAATTAATTAGAGAGCAATTTTCTGTGTAGTGAGGGAGGGGTGGGGAGGATTAATCCAGACGGCGTCGGGGAGCGGTTTGGGTTTGGGCACACCTTTGACGAAGCGTTCGGGATGGGTGGCCCATGCCGTGTTGAGCACGGTCGTGCGGCGAGCGATGATCTCGTTGGTCCGCCGCCGTGGCTGGAACCCGAGATCCGTGCGTTCGTGGAGGTGGGCACGCACCGGCGCTATGGATTCCAACTTCCCGGGATCCCTGCCATGCGACTCGAAGAAGTTTTGGCTGAGAAAGTGGCGCCTGCACAGACTCTCGACGGCCAGAGATGCGTGGGACCTCGTATGGGCTACATCCACGCCGCCGTTCTCGGGCTTCTCGCGGGACCTCGTACGTCGGTTGGCTGTGCTTAAGGTGCGGGTCGACAACCACGGTCTGGCAGGCCGATGGAACTCGGCCATTGCGCCTCGCCCTTTCGAGCCCGAGGTCTGGCTCCGAGAGAGGGACGACTGGGACGACGAGCAGATCGGACTCCTCGCCACGCCCCAACCCCAGCTACGTGACCTGAACCGAGACATGTCGGACCGGTTCTCATGGCTTCGGGAGCTGGACGAGTATGAATACGCGCTCGCGGCGCCACGGGCAGCGGACCGAGGCCAGCTCCTGGAAGCGCTCAGGGCACTCGATGGACTCGCCGTGGACCCGGCTGCGCTCTACTGAGTCGCCAACCGGCTGGTCCCCCAAGGCGCCAAGGTGTGGATTCACACCGGCGCAAAGCCCCGTAAGCGACTGTCGATCAAGCGCTTAACCAAAACAGGCTTGTCACAGGGCGGGGTGGAGAAAAGTCACACCCGGAAATCAAGTCGTTCTACTGCCACGACTTACCAATCCCGCTATGGTCGCTACTGGACTCGAACCAGTGACATCTACGATGTGAACGTAGCGCTCTACCAACTGAGCTAAGCGACCTGCAAAGGAGCCGCGCCGCCTCACAGCGAGCGCGGCTCTGATCCTGCAAATACCCCCACGGGGACTTGAACCCCGGTCTCCGCGCTGAGAACGCGATATCCTAGGCCACTAGACGATGGGGGCATACTAGTGTCCCCGCTTTGCAGCAGGGCCTAAAAAGGTACTATTTGGTCGAAAGCCGTCAAGTGTTTTGGGGGCATCTGAATCGATCGGGCGTTTACTGTCTGCCCACTGGCCTTCTCGCCGCCTCGAACCCCGCTATCCTTCGGTGGGGTCTCACCCTGCTCGCAGCACACCCAATACCACGGCGGAACCGTATCAGCATGGCCACAAAGCACACCGACGAATCATTGCAGGAGTGGCTTGCCGAGCACACCACTTGGACCCTGCGAGACGGAGCGATCCGAAAGGCGTTCAAGTTCGAATCCTTTCGCGACTCGATTGTATTCGTAAACCGCCTGGCCTCTCTGGCCGACACGGCCAACCACCACCCCGACATCGACATCCGCTACACCAAGGTGCACGTGGCGCTGGTGACGCATGATGTGGGTGGAGTCAGCGACAACGACACGACCATGGCCGAGCAGGTCGATCACGCCACTCGGCGGTAGCCGGTCGCGGTGCGCTCAGCCCGGACGCGCCACCCGTAGCTCACTCCACGACTGAATGAGGTGATCGGGCGCAGCCGCCCGTAGTCCCGCCTCGCTGGTCGCGCCCCACGGCACTGCCATGGTCGTCACTCCAGCCGCCTTCCCCGCGTGGATGTCGTGCGGTGAGTCGCCCACAAACAGCACCCGCCGACCCACCCCCACGCCCAGTGCCTCCAGCGCCATGAACACCGGCTCCGGATGCGGCTTGGCATGCACCACATCGGTCGCCGTGATCACGGTCGAGAAGTGAGGCGTCAGCCCGCACACACACATGGTGCGATCGGTCATTTCGCGGCCCTTGCTGGTCACGATGGCAATCGGCGTCCCACGTCCCACCAGCCGCTCCACCTCCTCCACGGCTCCGGGAAAGGCGGTCACCATCTCGTCGTGCACCGTGTGCTGAAACGCCATATAGGTCGCGCGTAGCCGATCGGCCTCGATCGGGTCGGGCTCAAAGTCGTGCATGGTGTCACACAGCGGCCGCCCTATGCTCGCCAGCAGCCGCGCCTCGTCGGGCTCCTCGCGCGGGCGGTGCTTCAGCATGGTCTGTCGAAAGCAGGTCAGGATCAGCGGAATCGTATCCGCCAGCGTCCCATCCAGATCAAAGAGGACGGCGTCCCAGTCGTAGGTGTCGCGCGTGTTGGTCATCAGCGCTCTAGAAAGGCCAGAATCGCATCGAACGCAGCCTCATCATCCAGCAGCCCCTGGTGCGTCGGGCAACAGAACTCCTGGTTCGGCAGACCCTCCAGCAGCGCACTGGTATTGGGCACGATGTGCAGGTCGGTCGACGTCCGAATCGTCATCCCCTCCACCCCCACAGGCACCGCCCTCAACGCATTCAGCCGCAGCAGAAATTCACTCCCCGGCCGCATCTCGCGTCCCCCCGGGCTCGGCGTCGCCCACCCCAGCAGCGTGCCACTGTGCGGGGTGGCCATGAACACCACTCTTCGGATCGATTCCGCCCCGCCGTCCTGCAGGTACCAACGGGTGGCCAGGCCACCCATGGAGTGTGCGACGACATCGACTTTTGCTGATCCGGTGCGACGCTTCAGACTGTCGACTGCCGCAGCGATCTCAACAGCGTGGCCGATGTTGCCCCCCACCGGATCTACGAACCCGACCGCCATAACCTGAGCCGGATCCCAGCCCGCATGCACGAAGCGATTGCGGAGTGGCTCCAGCTCCTCGGCCCCGTCGCTCCAGCCGGGGACGAGCAGCACGGGGAGGCGAACCGGTGCGGGAAGGCGAACCGGCGCGGCCTCGCGGAGATCGGCCTCGCCGAGATCAGGCGGAGCCCCAACGTCAATCTGGGGCCCAGGAATGCCAGCAGTCAGAACCAGGGCAATGAGCAGTCCAACGGTCGCTCTCGCACGGCGACTCGTTTTTGTGACTCGATTCTCTCTGATCCGTCCAGCCATATGGCTCCTCCCCCACCTGGTCCAGCGATGTCACCGCCGCCACATCCTGAATGACCCTGCGCGTTGAATGACCCGGCGCCCGGAATGACCTTACGCGCTGAATGACCCTACGCGTTTTCGCCCGCCGAGTGCCACTCCGGCCCGCCTCGCACCTCCCGCACCGACGCCACCAGGGCCTCAACGGAAAAAGCGATCTGGACGTCCGTCAGCACAACCGGCGGAGACAGCTCCACCACCTCTCCTGCGTCGCCCGCGGGTAACAGGATCAGCCCTCGCCGAAGCGCCGCCTTCGCCACCTCAAAGCCGGCACCAGGCACAGCCACACCGGCGTCATCGATCATGGTGAATCCGAGCAGCAGCCCAAGTCCACGCACGGCCGAGACGCCAGGCTCGCCTTCCAGCGCAGCGCTCAACGCAGCCCGCAACTGATCGCCCACCTCCTCAGCGTGCTCGCACAATCCGGCGTTCACCTCGGCCAGGACCGCGGTCCCCGCAGCACAGGCCAGAGGGTGGCCCAGAAAGGTGCTCGTGTGCAGAGCCTCGCCAGGCGATTCGGGCCAGGCATCCATGACATCACTCGACCCCACGCAGGCGCTCAGAGGCAGCCCCCCGCCGAGCACTTTCCCAACGCAGACCACGTCGGGCAGGAGCCCCACGCGCGACGAGGCCAGCATGGCCCCGCATCGCCCTAGACCCGTAAAGATTTCGTCGACGATCAGGACCACGCCGGCTTCCTGAGCCGCGGCTGTCAGTTCACGCGCGAAGGTCGACGAGAGCACGTGGACCCCCCCTCTGGCCTGGACCGCCTCAATGATGATGGCGCCCACCGGGATTGTTGCACCTGGCGGCTCCGACCCGGCCTGAGGCACGCCCTCCCGAATCAGCCGCCTCAGTTCCGCGAGGACGGCCTCCTCATCCACCCTCGGCAGACCATCGTCGCCATGTGCGTGCGGATAGGGCAGCCATGCCACACCCGGATTGAGCGTCGCCTGGAACGGCTCTCGGAAGTAGGGGCGCGCAGTGGTCGCCAGCGCTCCGGCGGTCAGGCCGTGGTAGCCGCCCTTGAAGGCAATCACGCCCGACTTGCCCGTCTTCAGGTGGGCGGTCTTCAGGGCGATCTCGACGGCCTCGGACCCGGTGCTGGCCAGGGTGCATCGGGCGCGGGCCCAGGGCATCAACCGGGCGAGTGATTCCAGAAGCTGGAGTTTGCCGCGCGGTGGATGCACGTCGCCCATGCCGTGGACCAGCCGGTCGGCCTGAGCCTGAATCGCTCCCACAATCCACGGATTGCGATGACCCCACAGCGCTACGCCAAAGGCCGCCGTCAGATCGATGTAGACGTTGTCGTCGGCGTCGCGGATGTTGGCGCCCGAGGCCTCGGTCCAGAAGACCGGAAAGTCGTCACCAAGCCAGGTGATATTCCTCGATTCGACAGCGGCCAGACGCTCTGCCAGCGCCAGGGACTTGGGGCCCGGCGGCCGCACATTCATCTGTGGTAGCCAGTCACCGAATTCGCTCAATACAGTCTCCAGGAGGTCGGATCGGTGGAATTGCACCTGCGGGGCCTACTCCTGCGTGAGCAACCTCAGGTCGGCCAGCAGGCCCATCGAGTGGTAGCCCATGTCCACATGCAGGGTTTCACCTGAAATGGCCTCGGACAACGGAGACGCCAGGAAGGTCGCAACGCTGCCCACGTGGTCGGACTTCAGCACCTTCTGGATCGGAGCATGCTCGGTGTAGTAGTCCACCATCCGCTCGATCGTGCCGATGGCCTTGGCCGCGCGGCTCGCGAGCGGGCCGGCGCTGATCGTGTTGATGCGGATGCCGTATTTGCGCCCGGCCTCGAACGCCAGGGTTCGCGTGTCGGACTCCAGGGCAGCCTTCGCCGTGCTCATCCCGCCGCCGTACCCCGGCACCGTGCGCTCTCCGGCCAGGTAGGTGAGCGAGATCACCGAACCGTTGTCCGACATGATTGGAGCAAAGTGCCGCACCATGCTGACCAGCGAGAACGAGCTGGCGCTCAAGGCGGCCAGGTAGCCCTCGCGGCTGGTGTCGATCAGATCGTTGGTGACCTCGGGTCCGTTGGCGAGCGAGTGCACCAGAATGTCCAGCTTTTCGCCCCCAAGGTCGGCCTCGATCTGCGCAGCCACCTCAGAAATCGTGAACGCCTCGATTCCTGCGTATCGCTTGCTGTCGCGTACTTCCTGAGTCACCTGATCAGGCGTGTCGTACACGGCATCCATTGGGTAGATCTTCTCGGGCGCCCACGTCCCGCCACCCGGCATATTCATGTCCAGCCGGTCGCGCTCAAGGGCCTTCAGGAAGATTCCCAGAGCGGGCGGCCACGTGCCCACACGCACCGTGGCACCGGCTGCGGCCAGGTTCCTGCAGATGGCCCAGCCGAAGCCGTGGTCATCAGCCACGCCGGCCACAAAAGCGTTCTTTCCGGTAAGATCAATCGAAAGCATGACAGGCGCCTCTTCTTGCGGTTGGGTGATCGCTTAAGGCCGGGCGCTCGACACGTTTCAGTCAGACGAAGCATACGACGCCCTTCAAAGTAGGCGCATGGGGGGCGGGCGTCGACCGGGCTCCAGCTGTCGCGCCTGGACCATGCCTTGTCCAGCCTTGGCGATGATCCGTCGGTGGCGGCGTCTAGCTGAAGAATGGCTCCCTTCATTTCCGGAATGCCCGGCCCCCCCCCTGCAGTTCCACGAGCTGGCCGGCGCGATGGCCGGCGCGTCCGCTGCCGACCTTCCAGATCATGCAGAGCGACTCAAGGTGGCTCTGGCCGCCGAGTTCAATGGCTCGGGCCGGAAGGTTTCCCCGCGTCGCATTCTGCTTGTCGAAGCGGAGTTACGTATTGCCGCGCTCCGCCGCTCTTGTGGAGCGCTTGCCATCCCCAATCCCCCACCCGCCTTGGGGAGTGCAATTCTGCCTCAGATAGTGGGCGATCCAATAGCCACATCGGCCCGATCCTCCGCGACCCACCTCGCCCCGCGCCTCAGCAATGCTGGCCGAACGGGTGTCACTTCTGTATTGGAGATGTGGGGCGGAGGCCCCACCGGCGGCTACAACGCCATCGAAATCCAAGCAGCAAGTCGGCCGTTCACGCGCCGGCCCCTACTCGCACTCGGCCCTTCACTCGAATCAGGTTCACGTCATGCGACGCCTCATCAGTGCCACGATCCGACTCACCACGGCGCTCGCCGCCGTCGCGGTCCTTTCGACCGGCGCTCTCTCCGCGCAGAGCTTCACCAATAACGACCCCATCCTCCGCAACATCTGGCGCCTCGGCATGGAGCAGTCGCAGGTCTACCGCTTCGCACAGGCCCTGACCGATTCGGTCGGTCCGCGCCTCACCGCCTCCCCTGGCCAGGACGCTGCCCATGACTGGGCCGTCCGCACCTACGCTTCCCTGGGCATCGATGCCCGTTCGGAGCAGTACGGCACTTATCTGGGATGGCGCCGCGGGATCTCGCACGTGGATCTGATCGCCCCCCGCGTGCGTGCGCTCGAAGGAATGATGCTCGCCTGGTCAGGCGGCACCCATGGGCGCCCCGTCGAGGCGGAGGTCGTGGTCATGCCCGTCTTCCAGAACAGCGCCGCGGTCGATCGCTGGCTGGGCACGGTCGCCGGAAAATTCGTCGCAATTTCATACGCCGAGCCGACCTGCCGTGCCGATGATCAGTGGCGCGAGTATTCCCGTTCCGGCGACTTCGAAGCCATGAACGAGATCCGCCAGGCCGAGCGCCAGGCCTGGAACCAGGCCCGCCAGATGGCCGGCCCCGGACAGCAGGACATTCACCAGAAGCTAGAGGCCGCAGGCGCCGCAGGCATCATGGAATCGCGTTGGTCCAACGTGTCCGGCACCAACAAGGTCTTCCGTGCATACACCCAGTCGATTCCGGCCATGGATGTGTCTTGCGAGGACTACGGACTGATCTTCCGACTCGCCGCGAACGGGCAGGCACCCCGCCTTCGGGTTTCGGCTGACGCCGAGTTCCTGGGCGAAGTCCCAGTCTTCAACACCGTCGCCACCATCCCCGGCACCGAGCTCCCCAACGAGTACATCGTACTCTCTGCTCACTTCGACTCGTGGGACGGCGGTAGCGGCGCCACGGACAACGCCACTGGAACAGTCACCATGATGGAGGCCATGCGCCTGCTCAAGGAGGCCTATCCGAACCCCCGCCGGACCATTATCGCCGGGCACTGGAGTGGTGAAGAGCAGGGTCTGAACGGATCGCGTTCGTTCGCCATGGATCACCCCGAGATCATCCAGGGACTTCAGGTTCTTCTGAACCAGGACAACGGCACCGGGCGCGTACAAAGCATCGGCATGCAGGGTCTGCAGAATGCCGGCGCTTCATTCGCCCGCTGGCTCGCCCAGGTACCCAGCGAGATCAGCGGCGACATCGATCTGCAAATGCCCGGCAGCCCCGGCGGCGGCGGCAGCGACTACGCCGCCTTCATCTGCTACGGCGCCCCCGCCTTCTCCCTCAGCTCACTCAGTTGGGGATACGGCGCCTACACCTGGCACACCCAGCGCGACACCTTTGACAAGATCGTGATCGGAGAGGTCGCCAATAACGCCACCCTCACAGCAATGCTCGCCTACCTCGCGTCCGAAGATCCGGACCGCGTGTCGCGCGAACAGCGCTCCGTCCTCCCCGGCCGCGGCGGCCAGCCCGGTGAATGGCCGACCTGCCGCGACGGGACGCGTAGCTACGGCAACTAGCAGGCCAAGCTCCCGGCCCAGGAGATCCTCAGCCCCACCGAGGCTCCGCGCCGGGCTCAGCAGAACATGACAGTCGCCCGGTCATCTCAGGAATGAGGTGGCCGGGCGATTGTCGTTCCGGGGTGCGTTCCGAAGAGGGCCGAAAGACGAGCGCAGCGAAGTCGACCCCCACTCCGCCAACCGAAAGACGAGCGCAGCGAAGTCGACCCCCACTCCGCCAACCGAAAGACGAGCGCAGCGAAGTCGACTCCCACTCCGCCAACCGAAAGACGAGCGCAGCGAAGTCGACTCCCACTCCGCCTCCCGAAAGACGAGCGCAGCGAAGTCGACCCCCACTCCGCCTCCCGAAAGACGAGCG